>JAAHGL010000074.1 GCA_010692635.1 Symploca sp. SIO2C1
GTTTAGAATAGTCTTTAAAGGGGATTATGGGTTAAGAAGATGCAAGGAAATTGCATTGATGAGCTCAATTTTCTTGCACTTTTCAAGGAAAATAAAAGCTTGAAAGCTATACCAGACAGCGCTTTCAGACTCTTGCAGCAAGCCCTAAATAGTGCGAGCATCTTGCTCGCGTTTAACCTTTAGCGAGTGAGACGCTCGCACTACATTCTTAAATTCTAAATTCTAAATTCTAAATTCTAAATTCTAAATTCCCCAGTTAGGGTTAAGTTTAGGGTTGTGGCAGGGAAGTTATGAAACTATTGATCGCTACTTGCTAACTCTTTTCAATCTAGTTTTGTGGTGATCTAATATAAACCTAGCGATCGCAATGTTACGTATATGACTTCGCATTCTAATGGGCAAGTGGCTATCATTCGTACAGAAAGAGGACTGACGATCTCAGGAACCCGCATCACTCTCTACGATTTGATGGACTATTTGACAACTCAGTACCCACTTCCGTTTATCCGTGATTTATTTGATCTATCCGAAGAACAAATCAATGTTGCCTTAACCTACATTGAGTCCAATCGAAATGACTCAAGTTATCGAGAGCGATGTGTTGATCGTATTGTCGAGATTGCAATTTATACGGTTAATTATATGGGTGCAAGACGAGTTTTTATTCCATGATGGGGCGAAGCATTTGGGGGATAATTCATCGATGAAACCCAATGTATAAAATCCAAATGCTTCGCCCTCCAACGCAGGAGAAAACTCTAAGCGTCGTCTAGAGCAACAATACCTGGTAATTCCTTACCTTCTAGTAACTCCAAACTAGCGCCTCCACCAGTAGAGATGTGGCTCATTTGTTCTGCAACGCCGACTTTTTCGACTGCTGCAACTGAGTCCCCACCACCAATGATGGTAGTGGCATCCTGCTTAGTGAGTCCAGCCATAGTATTAGCGATCGCTTCTGTGCCTACAGCAAATTTATCAAACTCAAATACCCCCATTGGACCATTCCAGATCACGGATTTACAATCAGCCAAGGCATCCTGGAAGACCTTAACTGAATCTGGACCAATATCCAAGCCCATCCAACCATCAGGGATTGCTTCAATGCTGACGGTTTGCGCCTTAGCATCAGGGGCAAAATTATCGGCAACCACTACATCTGTGGGTAATAGCAAGGCTACACCTTTCTCTTTAGCTTTTGCTTCTAAAGTCTTAGCCAATTCCAGCTTATCTTCTTCTACCAAAGATTTGCCCACACTCAAGCCACGAGCTTTGTAGAAGGTAAAAATCATGCCGCCGCCAATCAGCAGTTTATCTACTTTCTCCAATAGAGTTTCAATTACGCCAATTTTACTGGAAACCTTAGAGCCGCCAATGATTGCTGCCAAAGGCTTTTTGGGATTTTCAATGGCGTTTTGTAAATACTCAAGTTCTTTCTCAATCAAGTACCCAGCCACAGAAGGTTTCAGGTAATGGGTAACCCCTTCAGTAGAAGCATGAGCCCGGTGAGCAGTACCAAAGGCATCGTTAACATAGACATCTGCTAGTGCTGCTAACTGCTTAGTAAATTCTGGATCATTTTTTTCTTCCCCAGCATGGAAGCGCAGATTTTCCAGTAATGCGACTTCACCATTAGCCAAAGCATTAACTTGAGCAACAACTGCCTCACCAACACAGTCGTCACACATAGTAACTGTTTTGCTCAATAGTTCAGAGAGACGATTGGCGACAGGCTTCAGACGTAGATCCTCTTTAACTTTTCCTTTAGGACGCCCTAAGTGGCTACACAATATTACTTTTGCACCCTTTTTAGTTAAATCCTGGATAGTCGGTAAAGCTGCACGGATGCGAGTATCGTCAGTAATTGTGCCACTATCATCCAAGGGCACATTTAAGTCTGCTCGCACCAATACCTTTTTTCCAGCTAAGTCTGATTCAGATAAAGCTGCTACAGTTTTTTTTGACACAATAAGAATCTCCTAGTTGCCTCTGTCTGATACTCTGCCCTCTGAGAGCGAGTCGAGTGTGATTGTTAACTTTTTGGTTGCCCTGAAGATTCACTGGTGTAAATCAACTGAATCTTGAGGAACAAGAGTATTTTTTTTCAATACCGTTCATATTTTACAGAAATGCGGTAACAAACCTTATTGGGAATTGTTATTTGTTGTTTTTGGAATTGTTATTTGTTGTTTGTTATTTGTTGTTTGGGACTTGAGCTCCCCCATCTCGCCATACCTTCCACACTGCCCCTAGTGCGGGTGAGCGAAAAAAAGGGTGGGGAGATGGGGAGATGGGGAAACAAAGGAGAACTAATGATTTGAGAGGATACTTTAGTCAATTATCGATAACTCTTGGGGAATTTGCATAGATATATGTAAGCAGCTTGTTAAATTCAATTAGAGAACTGGCAATTTTGAGCAAAATGGAGACTTCCACGCTATCTACTGTTAAAACGCAATAGGTCAAAACTTAGATGAAAACCGCTGTAATTCCCTGAAGGCGCGTGAGAATCGTATAAAATGTTTTTGAACTCCCTAGAACGTCAGAATCCCAGACCCTGGGACGGGTATGATTTTCAAAGGATTCCACGTTTTGGAAATACTTGTGATGTTTAATACTGTTTTATTTCCTGTTAACCCCAGCCGAGAAGCCCGCGAAGCGGCTCCCATCGTTGCCAACATTGTCAAACAGTATGGCAGTCGCTTATTTGTACTATCGGTTGTAGAAGAACCCCACTCTGAAGAAGAAACTAAAAACCCAGATACCATGATGTCACCAGAGGCAGTGACAGAACTGCTCAACAATGCTCAAGCTCTTTTTGCTCAGGAAGGCATTGAAGCAGAAACACTAAGGCGTCAAGGAATGCCTGCTTTCACTATTTGTGATGTTGCCGACGAACTTGAGGCAAATTTGATTGTTATGGGGTCTCGGGGACTTGGTTTAACAGAAGAAGGTGCAGCAGACAGTGTCACAAATCGAGTGATTAATTTGTCTCCCTGCCCAGTTTTGATAGTTCCATAAATAGTTATTGGTTAAGTCGTAGGTGATAAATAACAAACAACCAACAACAAATAACCAATGACTATTCAATGGTATCCCGGTCATATTGCCAAAGCTGAACGGGAACTAAAAGAGCAGCTCAAGCGAGTAGATGTAGTGCTAGAGGTGCGGGATGCTCGGATTCCTCTGTCTACGCATCACCCGCAGGTTAACCAATGGGTAACTGGTAAAACTAGGGTATTAGTGATCAACCGAGTCGATATGATTACTCCTGCGATGCAACAGTTATGGGCATCATGGTTTGAACAGCAGGGGGATATACCCTATTTCACGAATGCCCAACAGGGTAAAGGTGTCCTGAAAGTAGCACAGGCAACCCAGGCAGCTGGAGGGTTGATGAATAAACGTCGGTGCGATCGCGGTATGCGTCCTCGCCCAGTTCGAGCTGTGGTTATTGGCTTCCCGAATGTTGGTAAATCAGCCCTGATAAACCGACTATTGGGGCGTCGTGTCGTAGCCAGTGCCCGTCGTGCTGGGGTAACGCGCCAGCTGCGTTGGGTACGTATCTCTGAGCAAATAGAACTACTAGATGCTCCTGGTGTCATTCCCGTAAAGTTAAACAATCAACAACAAGCGGTCAAGTTGGCAATTTGTGATGACATTGGTGAGGCATCTTACGACAATCAAGAGGTGGCAGTTACCTTGATTGAATTGCTCAAAGATTTGGAGCAAACTAATTTTAAGGACTTACTACCAGCATCTCCTTTAGTAAGGCGCTATCAACTTGAACCAAAATCCTTCACTAGTGAAGACTACCTCAATACTCTAGCTGATGAGCGTTATCAAGGAAATGTTGAGCGTACAGCAGTACAACTGTTAAATGATTTTCGTAAGGGATTGATGGGGAAAATTGCGTTGGAGCTGCCGCCCAATTGAATAATCCAAGATCTTCAAATTATTAACTTTTACTAAGTGAGGTGAGGGGTCAGACCCCTCATTAGACTAGACTAATATCTAGTAGATGCACCCTGATAAGGACGCCCAAATTGGGCGTCTTTTATTTTATCGCAAAATTGGGTTATTGAGCAAATCCTTTCAGTATTGCCCCCCAGCCCCCAGGGCTAATTCATTGTCAACAGAGAAAAATTGAGATATTTGCCAATTAATTTAATATTTTGTTAAAAATCAGAACTCAAAATCCCAATAACCTATTCGCTATTCATATCGCACTCAAGACAATCACGACGAAATTGGTAATCGCGCTAGGTGGGCTAAAATGAGGTTGTTTAAAACTCTGTTACTTTGATCCAACTAAAGACATCGACCATAAGGGTTATCAAGAGTAACAAATGACCAATGACCAATGACCAATAACCAATGACCAATGACTATCCCGATATAGAAATTGCCCCGTTCATCGATCATGCACTGTTAAATTCTACAGCAACACCAGAGCAAGTAGAAAAGTGCTGTCAAGAGGCGGAGCGCTTTGAATTTGCAGCAGTGTGTGTCTACCCAATTTATGTTAAACAAGCTGCTGAACTGCTCCACGGCAAGACACCGAAAGTTTGTACAGTTATCGGTTTTCCTGCTGGTGCAACTACATCTCTTACTAAGCTCTACGAAGCACAAGAGGCTGTAGAAAATGGAGCAAAGGAGTTGGATTTAGTGATCAATCTTGGTTACCTCAAAGCTGGTAAAACTGAGGAACTATATCGGGAAATTGCTCAAATTTGTGAAGAAACGGACCAAGTTGTCAAAGTTATTCTAGAAACTACCCTACTAACAGAAGCTGAAAAGCAACTTGCTGCGGAAATATGTCTGGATGCCGGAGCACAATTTCTGAAAACTAGCACTGGTTGGTATGGTGGTGCAACAGTTGCCGACGTTAAATTTTTGAAGCAAGTAACTAAAGGACAAATTGGCATTAAAGCATCAGGAGGCATCCGCACGATTGAACAAGCCTTTGATTTAGTAATTGCTGGTGCCACACGGTTAGGTACATCTCGTGGTCCCGATTTACTGCGGCAGATGGAAGCGCAAGAGTGAGCAAGGGATTTTTAAGAAACAAGGCAGCTCCCTTTGACTCACATCTTGCACCAGTACATAAATACTTAACAAGGTAAGTGAGAACAATCAATTTCGGTACTGAAACCGTCCAATCTTATCACTGCTCCCTGCTCCCTACCTTGACGGGTCAATTTTCGACAGGCGTGCAAGATCTCAGTTTGAAAAAATTTCACCACCATCTTTGTTGTTTTGCTACTTCTACCGTAAAGGAAGAAATCTTACTTGTCCTTCCCATTCTCCCTCAAGGCTACACTCAGCAATAAGTATAATTTCTTCAATTGCTAGTCCTATTTGGGGTAAATATGAATACTGAATCAGTGTTCTAGGACGCTAGAGAGCAAGTC
Source organism: Symploca sp. SIO2C1 (assembly GCA_010692635.1). Taxonomy (GTDB): domain Bacteria; phylum Cyanobacteriota; class Cyanobacteriia; order Cyanobacteriales; family Coleofasciculaceae; genus Caldora. The sequence continues at coordinate 5,412 of JAAHGL010000074.1, forward strand.
CAATCGCTATCAACCTAGATAGGATTGAGGTAAAGCACATTCGCTATTTTCAATTCTCAATTCCCTATGAGTCGAACCTACAAAGCCACTGGAATCAATCTTAAAAATATGCCTTTGGGTGAAGCAGACAGGTTAGTCACAATTTTGACGCGGGAATATGGTTTGATTAGGGCAGTAGCACCAGGGGCACGCAAGCAAAAGTCAAAATTGGGTGGCAGAATGGGCTTGTTCGTAGTCAACCAGCTACTGTTGGCGAAGGGGCGATCGCTTGACAAAATCACTCAAGCAGATACTTTAGAATCTTACCCAGGACTGAGCAAAGATTTAGGTAAACTAGCTGCAAGTCAATACTTAGCAGAATTAGTTCTCCATCATGCCTTGAGTGAGCAATCCCAAGAGGAGTTATTTGAGCTACTCAATGAACATTTGCGGCGTTTAGAGCAGTTACCAAGCTCTAATGGTAAGCAATCAGAGATTTCCTTAGTACTGGCGCAATTGTCCCACGGTATCTTTCACTTGCTAGCTCTAGCAGGGATTGCCCCTCAGGTTCAAATGTGTTGTGTTACCCAAAAATCCCTCAGTCCCGATTTTACGGATCCTGATTGGCAAGTTGGTTTTAGTTTAGATGCAGGCGGTACAGTCAACTTAGCAGGCAATAATTCACGAGTAGCGACCTTGCCTCATCCAGCTCTTGCCACAAAAGAGACTGTAGCTCAGACAGCGGATAATTATCCTACTAATGTCCAGAATCAGTCTCCACCAAAACTCAACAGTAAGCTAGATGCCATAGAATTGACCCTGCTCCAACAGCTAGCAGCACCAGAGTTACCTCCTTTAAGTCAAGTATTCCACAACCAGACAGAAGGTAGATTTACCATTGATTCAGTCAACTTAGTCTGGGTTAAGGTAGAACGTCTCTTACGAGAATATACTCAATATCACTTTGGTCGCTCAATTCGCTCAGCAACTCTCTTGGATGTCTTGTCTATGCCTGAGGGAGTAGGTAGTAGGTAGTAGGAGAGAGGCAGGATAAGTAGGGCTTGCTGAATAAGTAACAAGTAACAAGTAACAAGTAAAAAGTAACAAGTAAGAAGGAATGAAGCATTTATCCTCGTGGGTGAGCACTTCCATTCCCCAAGGTTACTCAGGGATTTCCCATCAAAGTATAAGCCATTTTTTGTTGCTATTCTTCCCTACACTGTACACCCTGCCTACTTTGTAAGTAGCTTTTCACCTTGTGGGCAGTTGTTGATAGCTCTATAAATCTGTAATATTTGTACATATATATTTTAATTTTTTAAACTAAGCACCAACTTAATCTGGATTCATCAATTGAAGAGAGAGAATGCGATTATCTGATTCTGAACAAAAAACCCATGCTCCACCAGAACAACAGGCATTCGATTGGCGACAGACAAGCTTGTCTGAAGCTCAAGGATTAACAGCCAAGGAGTTCAATAATTTACCAGCAGATACTGATGGAGCCTTGGCTCAACCCTTAAGACAAGGGTTTGTCCCAGTTCTGAAAAACCGTAATTTCTTAGCACTGTGGAGTGGTCAAGTCTTTTCCCAACTAGCAGATAAGATCTATCTGGTGCTAATGATTGCCCTGATTGCCAGTCATTTTCAAGCAGCTAATCAAACAATTAGTGGCTGGGTATCGGCAATTATGATTGCTTTCACCATCCCCGCTGTCTTGTTTGGTTCACTGGCAGGCGTTTTTGTGGATCGATGGTCAAAAAAAACGGTGCTGGTGGCTACCAATCTGCTGCGCGGTGTCTTGGTTTTAGCAATTCCAGCACTTTTGTGGCTCACTAGAGACTGGACACCGCTCTACAATCTACCAGTAGGTTTCTATGCTCTATTGGGGGTCACTTTTTTGGTGTCTACCCTGACACAGTTTTTTGCTCCAGCAGAGCAGGCGACGATTCCCCTCATTGTCAAGCATCGCAACTTGCTCCCAGCTAACTCTCTGTACACCACCACGATGATGGCATCGTTAATTATTGGCTTTGCTGTAGGGGAGCCTCTGTTAGGACTGACAGATGCCTTGATATCTAAACTAGGTTTAGGGTGGAATTTTGGTAAAGAGCTGGTGGTGGGAAGCTCTTATATAATCGCGGGACTATTACTGCTGTTGCTCAAAACTGGTGAGAAGAAATATATCCCTCATGAGCAAACACCTCATGTATTTTCAGATATTTGGGAGGGGCTGCAATATCTCAGACAAAACCAGCGTGTTCGCAATGCCTTGATTCAACTGGTTATCTTATTTTCCGTCTTTGCTGCTTTGGCGGTTCTCGCCGTGCGTCTAGCAGAAAATCTCCCCTTGATCAAGGCGTCACAGTTTGGCTTTTTACTAGCTGCTGGTGGTATCGGTATGGGTGCTAGTGCAGCAATCTTAGGACACTGGGGTCAGCGTTTTTCCCATGCCAAACTCAGCCTATGTGGTTCTGTGGGTATGGCAGGGACATTGGTGGGTATGGCACTGTTTACTCATAATCTCTGGCTGAGTTTAGTGATGACAATACTTTTAGGCAGTTTTGCCGCTCTAGTGGGTATTCCCATGCAAACTACTATCCAAGGGGAAACCCCAGAAGAGATGCGGGGTAAAGTCTTCGGCTTACAAAACAATGCTATTAATATTGCTCTAAGCTTACCTCTCGCCTTGGCAGGGGTTGCGGAAACCATGTTTGGGTTACAGTCGGTATTTTTAGGTTTATCAGTAATTGCGATTATCGGAGGTATATTAAACTGGTATATTTCCGGTACAGGAGTAAAAATATCAACCAACCCTGACAAATAGTAAGTTGATATTCAATCTGAATGCATATTGCTTGGCTAGGAAAAAAATCACCTTTTTGTGGTAACGTCACTTACGGTAGAGAAGTTACCAATGTCTTGCTTGAGAGGAGCTATCAGGTTAGTTTCCTCCATTTTGCCCAGGAGGACGCTGAGTCTGACAATTGGTGGGGTTGCCAGGAAGTGTCCCTACCTTGCCTCTACAAATCTCAGGTTTACACAATCCCCACTCTCACAGCAAGTAAAGTCTTAACGCGATCGCTCCAACAGCTGAAGCCTGATATTGTACATGCTTCTCTAACTTTATCTCCTTTAGATTTCCTATTACCAGAAATCTGTGAAGAACTCAATATACCTTTAGTAGCAACCTTTCATCCACCCTTTGATGGGAAACGACGCAATCTAAAGTCCGGAACTCAACTAGTTACCTATCAGCTATATGCGCCTTTCCTAGCGCATTATGACCGGGTAATTGTCTTTTCTCAACTACAGCGGAATTTTCTTGTGCGACTAGGGGTTCCACCAAAGAAGGTTGCTGTGATTCCTAATGGGGTTGATGTCCATAAATATTCTCCGGGTTCTTCTAATATCAAAGGACAATTGAATGCTCAACGCCTGTTTGTTTACCAAGGCCGCATTTCGACAGAAAAGAATGTCGAATCCCTGCTGCGAGCCTGGAAGCAGTCTGATCTTGGTGAGCATAGTAAACTGCTTATTGTTGGTGATGGTCCCCTCACAGCATCCTTAATGCCTTTTTATGGTGACGAATATGGGATCATTTGGTGGGGATTTGAAGCTGATGAGCAGCGACGCATTGATATTCTGCGCTCTGCTGATGTCTTTATTTTGCCCTCTTTGTTAGAGGGATTATCTTTATCTTTACTCGAAGCAATGGCTTGTGGCGTCGCCTGTGTGGCAACCGATGCTGGTGCAGATGGAGAAGTATTAGAACAAGGAGCCGGTGTGGTTCTCAATACCCATCGAGTGACTTCTCAGCTTCATACCCTCTTACCAGTGTTAAATGATCATCAAGAGTGGACAGCTCTACTGGGACAAAAAGCTAGAACAAGAGTTCTCGAACGCTACACTCTTAGCCGCAATATTACCGGTTTAGAAAAGCTGTATGCTGAAGTGCTACAAATGCGGCGAGGACAGCTTAGTAACAGTGGCAGCACAATATTTTAACAGCACTCAATTTACTAATTTTTGTGTAGTCTTATACAAAAGAGTAACTTTTGCTTGGATCTATTTAAGAGTTATTATTCTTCAATTAAAAAATAATATATTTTAACGCTAAAGTTTGTGAGAAATGGGGGTTGAGTACCTCAACAAGGGTAGAATAAGATGCCAATTATTCTGCCCTTTGCAAAAGGTTCATGATTTCTAGTAACGACTTTCGCCCCGGTGTCACAATTGAATTAGATGGGGCTGTTTGGCGGATAACGGAGTCTCTCCACGTCAAACCAGGAAAGGGTTCTGCTTTTGTACGCACCAAAATAAAAAATGTGCAAACAGGGAGTGTTGTTGAAAAAACCTTCCGAGCTGGAGAAACCGTACCCCAGGCTAACCTGGAAAAGCGCAATATGCAGCATACCTACAAAGATGGGGAGTTGTTCGTTTTTATGGATATGGAAACCTTCGAGGAACATAGTCTGAGCAAATCCCAAATTGGCGATCGCGTCAAGTACCTCAGTGAAGGGATGGAAGTCAACGTTGTCACTTGGAATGAGCGGGTTTTGGAAGTGGAACTGCCTAATTCAGTGGTGCTTGAAATCATTGAGACTGATCCAGGCGTCAAAGGCGACACTGCGACTGGTGGTACGAAACCAGCTACTGTTTCAACAGGAGCCCAAGTGATGGTTCCTCTGTTCATTTCAGTAGGAGAACGCATTAAAATCGATACTCGTAACGATTCCTACCTTGGTCGTGAGTAAATTGCACCAAGTAAGAAGTATTGGGTGTTGGATGTTGGGTGTTGGGTGTTGGCTCAGGTTTGAATTGACTTCAAACTTCAAGACTCAAGAGGCAATCCAGAGCATCTAAACACTCAAAACTATTATGCAACCCCTAGAACTCTAATTAGTTGTGACCTTAGACCTTAACCAACTCCGTGAATTGCTAACCGCCATCGCTCAAAACGACATTGCCGAACTGACTCTCAAGAGCGATGATTTTGAATTATCAGTACGTAAAGGTACTTCTACAACTTCAAGCATTAGCACAACTTCAAGTAATACTACTGATGTAGAAGCTTTAGGATTGTTAGAAGTACCCTCAAGGGTGGCAATGCCAGCTCAATCTGCTCCTGTACCAGAAAGTACAGCAATGGAGATAACAACAACTCCTTCTGCTACTCCTCCAGCAATAGACCCAAAATGGGAAGAAGTTGTGTCACCTATGGTGGGCACATTCTATCACGCCCCCGCTCCCGATGAAGCACCTTTTGTGGAAGTCGGCGATCGTGTCAGCAAAGGTCAAACCCTTTGTATTATCGAAGCCATGAAACTAATGAATGAAATTGAGTCCGAGCTATCTGGGCAAGTTATGGAAATTTTAATGAATAATGGGGAACCAGTAGAGTATGGTCAACCTTTAATGCGAATCAACCCTGATTAATGATTATTCTGTTAATAACCATAGAGTAAAAATAGCTGCTACAATTTTGGGATCACTTAATCCCGGGTCATGCCAATGCAAATAGCAAACCCTGTATCACAAGAGGTAGTACAACAAGTTGCTGAATATTTCAGCATTCTGAGTGAACCAATGCGCCTGCGAATTTTAAACTTGCTACGGGAAGGCGAAAAATGTGTGCAAGAGTTGGTAGAAGCAACAGCAACTAGTCAGGCAAATGTCTCGAAGCACCTGAAAGTGATGCTACAAGCAGGTATCCTCAGCCGCCGATCTGAAGGGACATCTGCCTACTACAAGGTAGAAGATGAGCTAATCTTTCAGCTGTGTAATTTGGTTTGCGATCGCCTTGCTACTAGAATTGAGCAGCAAGCTCAACATTTTCGAGAATTCAGCTTGGCCAGCAAGGAGTAATGTCGATTGATCCTTGCTGCTAAAACTCTAGAGATCGAAATTTTGCTCGAAGTTTTTGCGCGTTAGCGGTTGCTCAAGCAATAATCCTTCACCGCCGAGAACCTCTAGCCGTTCTCCTTCCACTTCTACCCAGACGTTAGCCTCTGGGTCTAAACTACTGGCTGTATAGAGTACTTGTGCAAGACGACCTGTCATTGAGGCACTACCTCCACCAGTGGTAAATTCTTCGGATAGATCCACATGAACGCCGTTAGTTTCTAAATCAAGCCTCCTGAGCTTAGTTCCTTCAGGAATTGTGGTAGCAACGGCTGGGTTACTAGGTCCAGCTAACAATTTACCAAATGCCCCCTTTAAAATTTCAGCTGGCTCCTCACCAACATCTAACTTTACTGAACTACCAACCAGCTCAATTTGATTATTAACATCATTAAGCCAATAGACTTGAACTTTTCCCTGAGCTGATGGTTGTAGAGGCTGAGGCGATTTGGCTGTCTGGGTAACAGGTGTTGTCGTAGAAAACTTAAACGAATTCCATGCCCACCAAGAGACTCCCACACCTAAGGCTAAGAGTACAGCCGAAATACTGGCAACTATACTCAGAGGAATGCGACGAACTTCTTGTTGTTGATCTTGCATCTCCAGAATCCTCGTTCTTAATATCTATTGTAGGACTTGCGCCTTGTTGATGCTTGACAATTAATACTAAATCCGCCTTTCAAACCCTCGGTTTGGCTTAAGCCTTCTTTCCCTTTGAGCCCTCTGCCTTATCCCCATGAAAACCGAGGTAGCTAACCCGGATTTAGTATAGCTGGAAATCCCAAATCCGCCTATTTTAACGCCTTTATCTCCTCCCCCAGCTCCCTTTTACCTATTCCCTTGCAACCAGAATTAGTTAAAGTAGGCAAAAGTGAATCATTACCTTTGGATAAGGTTTTGTTAATCTTCACTGTTTCACCCTATCTTTTAGTCAGGACAGTTTGCCCCAACTGTCCTCTGCAAAAACTGTTATGCCTTGGTCTCGGATTTTCAGTGGAATAATTGCGATCGCTCTAGCCCTAGGGATGATCATTGTTGGTGGATGGTTCTTTACCATTGGCTTTTGCGTCATTGTTTTTCTCGGTCAGTTGGAATATTTTCAACTAGTTAAGGCAAAGGGTATTGCTCCAGCTGCCAAAACTACTCTGGTCGTCAGTCAGCTGCTATTAGTTACCGCTGCTCTTTCACCGACTCTTACAGATGCAGTATTTCCACTAGTGGGAACGTTTATCTGCTTCTACCTGCTATTCCAGCCTAAGCTGGCTACAATTGCTGATATTTCTGCCTCAATTTTAGGATTACTCTATGGAGGTTATCTGCCCAGCTATTGGGTGCGGCTAAGGGTTGGTCTGACTCAGGCTTCATCATTACCGAGTAATGCCATTGCCGCATCTAGTAACCTACCCTTCAACGAATACTGGTTTGACTCTTGGACTGATTTGAGTATCCTACCTTTAACTCTCAGTGCTACCTTTCTCGCCTTTGCTTGTATTTGGGCAGCGGATATCGGAGCATATACTTTTGGCAAGTTTTTTGGTCGTACTCGCCTTTCTCCTATCAGTCCCAAAAAGACTGTCGAAGGGGCAATATTCGGTATTTCTGGTAGTATTTTTGTGGCAATAGTAGGAGCTTGGTTTTTACACTGGCCAAGTTGGCAGCTCAGCGGCGTTATCTTGGGAACACTAGTGGGCATATCTAGCCTTTTAGGAGATTTAACCGAGTCGATGATGAAACGAGATGCTGGGGTTAAGGATTCAGGACAACTAATTCCTGGGCACGGGGGCATTTTAGACCGGACAGATAGTTATGTTTTTACTGGTGCTTTGGTTTATTATTTCGTCACACTTTTACTGCCTGTAATACCACAAATATGGTAATTTGCAAACTAAATTCTAAATTCTAAATTCTAAATTCTAAATTCTAAATTCTGCCACTATTCCCGAAAATATAGTGTTTGGCTGCAAAATGTAACAGAATGCAAAGTATAATGAATGGATTACCACATCGACCAACAAGTAATTAAGAGTAGTACTATCACATGCGAGTTGCGATCGCTGGAGCCGGTCTAGCAGGTCTTTCCTGTGCCAAATACCTAGCTGATGCTGGGCATACACCAATTGTCCTAGAACGCCGAGACGTCCTAGGAGGGAAGGTAGCTGCCTGGAAGGATGAAGAGGGAGACTGGTATGAAACTGGTTTGCACATTTTTTTTGGTGCTTATCCCAACATGCTGCAACTGTTTCAAGAGCTGAACATTGAGGATCGGTTGCAGTGGAAAGAACACACGATGATCTTCAACCAACCAAATAAACCCGGTACCTACTCCCGGTTTGATTTCCCCAATTTACCAGCCCCTCTCAATGGCATTGTCGCAATTCTGCGCAACAACGATATGCTCACTTGGCCGGAAAAAATTCGCTTCGGTCTTGGTTTAATCCCAGCAATTATCAAGGGACAGAAGTATGTCGAAGAAATGGATAAATATTCCTTCTCTCAATGGCTACAGCGACAAAAAGTGCCGCCTCGAGTAGAGAAAGAAGTTTTTATTGCAATGTCCAAGGCGCTGAACTTTATCAATCCTGATGAAATTTCGTCAACGGTGATTCTCACTGCCCTCAATCGCTTCCTTCAGGAAAAGAATGGTTCCAAAATGGCTTTCCTCGATGGTTCCCCAACGGAACGTCTATGTCAGCCTCTAGTAGATTACATTCAAGAACGGGGGGGTGAGGTTTGTTTGAATACACCAGTTAAAGAATTTTTGCTTAATTCAGATGGCAGAGTCCGCGGCTTCTGGATTAGGGGAATGAATGGGGTTAAGGAAGAAGTGCTCACAGCAGATGCCTATGTGTCAGCTATGCCAGTAGATCCCTTAAAACTTATGTTGCCAGAACCCTGGCAGCAGATGGATTTCTTCAAGCAGCTAGATGGTTTAGAAGGAGTTCCAGTGATTAACCTACATCTATGGTTTGACCGTAAGCTGACGGATATAGACCATCTCCTATTTTCGCGATCACCACTGCTGAGTGTCTATGCTGACATGAGCAATACTTGTAAAGCATACGCTAATTCTGACAAGTCAATGCTCGAATTAGTGCTGGCACCAGCCAAGGATTGGGTGACTAAATCAGAACAGGAAATTGTTGATGCTACGATGACGGAGTTGGAAAAACTCTTCCCCAAGCATTTTCGGGGAGATAACCCCGCTCAATTGCTAAAGTATCATATTGTTAAAACACCTCGTTCTGTTTACAAAGCAACACCAGGACGCCAACAGCACCGCCCTTCTCAAGAAACACCGATTGCCAACTTTTACTTAACTGGCGATTACACTATGCAACGTTACTTGGCAAGTATGGAAGGGGCCGTACTTTCTGGTAAGCTAACAGCGCAAGCAATAAACAGCAGCCGAAGCTTGCTGGGAGCACAGCCACACCCAACAATCCCTCAGGGTACTACTTCACCCTTGCGTGAGGCGGATACTGCACCAACAGCACTCAGGGCTGAGCTACTAGGGTTAAATAAAAAGTTGGGGATTGACAATCAACCTGCCAAATCCTGACGCCCAAAAACCAGTACTAAAAGCCGAAAGCCCAGAGCTAATGGCTGCTACTCTCCTAGTCTGCGACGAATGCTTCAACTGTCTAAATCTCTACACATGAGAAAGCTGGTTTCCCAGTCGGACTCTTACGAAATCTGCCGTCAGATTACTGCTAAGTATGCCAAGACGTTTTATCTAGGTACCTTGCTGATGCCAGAACAAAAACGTCGAGCTATTTGGGCAATATATGCTTGGTGTCGGCGAACCGATGAACTAGTAGATGGTCCCCAATCTACTTTAACTACCCCTGAAACTCTGGATCAATGGGAACAACATCTAGAATCTTTGTTTGCAGGACAACCAATAGATAATCCTGATGTGGCGTTAGTTGATACGCTACAACGCTTCCCAATGGATATTGAGCCTTTTCGGGATATGATTGCTGGTCAGAGAATGGATCTGTACCGGAGGCGCTATGAGAACTTTAGTGAACTTTATCTTTACTGCTACCGGGTAGCTGGTACAGTTGGCTTAATGTCTTGCGCTGTGCTAGGTCTTAACTCCTATAGCCAAACTCCCTGGAGTCAACCCCTAGATACGAAGAATCCTACAGAAGAAGCGATCGCTTTAGGCATTGCCTGTCAGTTAACAAATATCCTCCGAGATGTAGGGGAGGATGCAAGGCGAGGTAGAATCTATTTGCCATTGGAAGAGCTGGCATTATTCAACTATAAAGAAACAGACTTGTTTAATAATGTTGTTGATAGTCGTTGGCGCGAATTAATGCGCTTCCAAATTCAACGAGCACGCAAGTATTACGTGCAAGCAGAAAGAGGTATCACAGCTCTCAGTGGTGATTCCCGTTGGCCTGTTTGGGCAGCATTGATGCTCTACCAGAGGATTCTTGATGCCATTGAAAGTAATGATTATGATGTCTTTAGTAAAAGAGCCTTTGTCCCTAAACCTAAGAAACTTCTATATTTGCCAGTTGCCTGGCTCAGAGCGCAAGTACTTTAATGTTCTTGAGGGCTTGTTGAATAAATCTATTGGGAAAGGGTTTTGAAGTAGAGACGCACCATAGCATGTCCCTACTTTTCGCAGTTTGCTCGCTTAAAATCTGCGGAATTAGCTTAAAACTGCGATACATTCAATTTCTACTAAAACGTCCTTGGGCAGACGAGAAACTTGAACACAAGCACGAGCTGGAGCTGATTCAGGGTCAAAGTAACCAGCATACACTTGATTCACTGCTGCAAAATCATTCATATCTGCAAGAAATACAGTTGTTTTCACCACATCCTGAAAATTAGCCCCGGCTGCTGTTAAAATTGCTTGCAGATTTGCCATTACTCGCTCTGTTTGTTGGACAACATCGTCAGCACCGATAATTTGACCATTACTAGGATCAAGAGCGATTTGACCAGCCACAAAAATCAGTTGACCTCTAGCTGCGATTGCTTGATTATACGGACCAACTGGTGCTGGTGCATTTTCAGTACGGATAATTTTTCTGGTCATTTGTTATTTGTTGTTGGTTGTTTGTTATTTATTGTTTGTTGTTTGGAAATTGATGACTGAAAATCTACCTTCATCTTCTTATTTCCCGACAGGCTGAATAACTAATGCTAACTGCTTCTCTAATCGTTCTAGCAAGGTATTGACATTCTCACCCACTTGCTCAAAACAGGCAGAAGGTAATGGTTCTGGTTCAAATTGAATCAGTTTTAGTTCCCCATTGCCAATCGCAATAATCAAAACTTCCTGTTGGGGTTGGTGAGCATCTACCACTCCCAAAATTTCTTGAATTCGGTTGTCAACGTTACGATTTAGCGTCTCGATCGCTTCTTTGGGACAATAGACAAAATGGGGCTTAGGTTTGAGATCTAGTCCCAGAACATCATCGCTTTCTCCTCTTTCCAGAAATAACCCCCAAGCCAGTGCTGCTAATTCTTGCTGATGGTTTTTCACGAACCAATCCAATTGGTATCGCCATTGATCCTCTGCTTTGTCGGATTCTCTATTACCAAAGATTATCATTGTTCCTGCAGTTATTTGGCTACAGGTAAAGGTAGTAAAGTAGCCACTAAGAAGTATACACCCCAAAATCGTGGGTCATTCACATGATCAATTAACCGTGCTTCGGCTGCCCCACTGTTGCCAAGGAATTTTTGTACTAAAGACGGCAAACACAACTGATTCTTTACGGTTCGCACCAATCCCAAAAGCTATGGATTTGCGTAAATTAGACACAGTAAAGCAAATCAGCAGCAGTTATCTGCAAGCTGTACTTTACGGGAGAAAGAGTGGCAAGAGCGATTTGACCGAGAACCGTCCCATCTCAGGTTCGGGAACCCAGCCTTCATGAGACGGGTACACCAAGATCACTGTAGAGATTGGTAGTAAGTCCAAAGGCAACACAAGCTCCTAAAAATCTGCCGATTGAACCCTTTGACATTCTAATGTTGAGTCTCCCATCGACAGCCAATATTTGTAGTTAAACGAACCTGGAACACTCATGGCAAAAGTTGTTGGAATTGATTTAGGTACAACGAACTCCTGCGTAGCAGTTATGGAAGGTGGCAAACCTACCGTTATCGCCAACGCTGAAGGTTTTCGCACAACCCCCTCAGTTGTAGCCTATGCCAAAAACGGCGATCGCCTAGTGGGTCAAATCGCCAAGCGTCAGGCAGTGATGAACCCTGACAACACCTTCTACTCAGTTAAACGCTTCCTCGGACGTAGATATAGTGAAGTAACTAACGAAACCACCGAAGTTTCTTACAAAGTTCTTAAGGTTGGTGATAATGTCAAACTAGACTGCCCAGCCCAAAGTAAGCAATTTGCTCCAGAAGAGATTTCGGCTCAGGTGCTACGCAAACTAGTTGATGACGCTAGTAAGTACCTTGGTGAGACAGTTACCCAAGCAGTAATTACTGTTCCTGCTTACTTTAACGACTCCCAGCGTCAAGCTACCAAAGATGCTGGAAAGATTGCTGGGGTTGAAGTATTACGGATTATCAACGAACCTACTGCCGCTTCTCTTGCCTACGGCTTAGATAAGAAGAGTAACGAAACCATCCTGGTATTTGACCTTGGTGGTGGTACTTTCGACGTTTCCATTCTAGAGGTTGGCGATGGTGTCTTTGAAGTGTTGGCTACCTCAGGTGATACTCACCTCGGTGGTGACGACTTCGACAAGAAAATCGTTGATTACTTAGCTGCAGAATTTCAAAAAGCAGAAGGCATTGACTTGCGCAAAGACAAGCAAGCGCTACAACGTCTAACTGAAGCAGCCGAGAAAGCCAAAATTGAGCTTTCTAATGTTACCCAAGCTGACATTAACCTACCCTTCATCACTGCTACCCAGGATGGTCCCAAACACCTCGATACAACCTTAACCCGGGGTAAGTTTGAAGAGATTTGCGCTGACTTGATTGATCGTTCCAGAATCCCTGTTGAAAATGCGGTGCGTGACGCCAAAATCGACAAGAGTGCTATCGATGAAGTTGTTTTGGTTGGAGGTTCCACCCGAATTCCTGCAGTTAAAGAGTTAGTCAAACGAGTTCTTGGTAAAGCTCCCAACGAAAGTGTCAACCCAGATGAAGTGGTAGCTATAGGTGCAGCCATTCAAGGTGGAGTTTTGGCTGGGGAAGTCAAGGATATTCTGCTATTGGATGTGAGCCCCCTATCTTTAGGTGTAGAAACCTTAGGTGGCGTAATGACGAAGATTATTCCTCGCAACACCACAATTCCTACCAAGAAGTCCGAAACCTTCTCTACAGCTGTAGATGGCCAAACTAATGTAGAAATTCACGTTCTCCAAGGTGAGCGTGAAATGTCCAACGACAACAAGAGCCTTGGTACTTTCCGTCTGGATGGTATTCCACCAGCACCCCGTGGTGTTCCCCAAATTGAAGTTACTTTCGACATTGATGCCAATGGTATTCTCAATGTCACAGCTAAGGACAAAGGTACTGGTAAAGAGCAATCGATTAGTATTACTGGTGCTTCTACCTTACCGGATACCGAAGTCGAGCGTATGGTTCAGGAAGCCGAAGCTAATGCTAGTGCGGACAAAGAGCGTCGTGAGAAAATCGATCGTAAGAACCAGGCAGATTCTCTCACTTACCAAGCAGAGAAGCAAATCAATGAACTGGGTGACAAAGTCTCTGCTGATGACAAAACTAAGGTAGAAGGACTCATCAAAGACTTGCGAGAAGCGGTGGAAAAAGAAGATGACGAACAAATCAAAACTCTGACTCCTGAGTTGCAACAGACCCTCTACACCATCAGCACTAATATTTATCAACAAAGCGGCGGTGCAGATGCTGGCGCTCCTCCCCCTCCAGGTGCTGGTGGAGATCCTGGTAGTGGCGGTACAGATTCTACCTCTAGTGGTTCAGGGGGCGATGATGTTATTGACGCTGAGTTCTCAGAAACTAAATAGGGCTTGCTGAATAAGTCGTAATTTTCGGGTTCCATAGGTGTTAGGTGTTAGGTGAGGGAAAGAGGTGGTAGGTGTTAGGGATTTTCCACAAGTGGTGCAAGGTTTTTGAACTAAAAGATACTATTTCCTTGCACTTGGGCTCGAAAAAAATGATTGAAAGCCTTTTCTGGCATAGCTTCCACACTTATACAGGAAACCCTAAATAGAAAGGTTAGATCCCCGACTTATTAGGAAAAGTTAGATGCCCGACTTCTTCAAGAAGTCGGGCATCTGAGTACTTGCCAATCCACCCCTACGTCTGTAGCTTCCTTTGACAGTAAGCGATGATTTCCGAGTAAGCTTCGAGTTTGCCTCTTAATTTCCAAACACTTTCATTATTTTTACCAGCGATGAAGTTGAGAGCTTGTTGGCATTCTGTTTGGCGCCCCAACCAATAATCAAGATCTTGATGATAATCTTGCTCAGGTTTGTCTGAATTAATCAATGTACTACCCTCAACTTAATAGGACTCGATTGTAGAAAAAATTGAGTTAATTATATTTTTGCTGTTACAATTTATACGAAACTAGATCTATTTACCCTCCAACTCAACAATTTACCAGTATTTTCCTCAATTCCTCAGTTTATTATCACTCAGCTAATTGGGAGGATTCACCGATGACAATCATACATAGTATCTACTACTATTTAAAGTGAAATTACCAAAAAACAAGAACGAAAGTACCATTTCTCAGTGAGAAACGCTAAGCTGTTGCGCATTTAAGTTGCACATTTGGGACAGGCAAGATGCCCATCCCACAAGAAACTGATCATTGTTGCTGATGTAAATTAGATGCATCTTAGCTTATTCAATATAATAGTACATTAGTTCTTTAAGTTTTACATACTACCTACAGCATTTCTCAGTTTAGTGAGGTGCAGATCCTATTCCCTATTCCCCATTCCCAAAAACCAGGATCTTTGTACCTCATCTAAATGAAAAACGCTGTATTGTGTTTCTTCTATTGATGATTGGGGAGCATAGTTTTGGTATTTCGGTCATCTTAACATCCTCAAAGACAATGATTTTATCACTCTTAAAAGCATCTACAGCACTTATCAAGCAAGCAATCTCTGTTCTGTCAATGTGGCTCTTAACAGCAATTGCTTTCGGATTTTTGGCAATTTCTACCGTCTTGGTAAGTATCATCTTATTAGTTTCAGCGGCATTTGCACATGTCAAAAATTTACTGCAAACAGTGGCAAGTGCAATCTCAGGACTTGTATTACCTGGGATGAGTGAGAGCAACTTGCACTATCAAAACCAATCAAGTAAAAACTAATCCAGTAAAATACTGTAGGAGAATAGACCTCATAATCTAAACAAAACTAGCACATTTTGATTTTGGTAAGAGGTCTATGTATATGAAGCGAGTAGTTTTCTGTGACTTTGACGGTACGATTACCGCAGTAGAAACTTTTGCTGGGATGTTGAAAGAATTTGCACCCCAGTTATCTGCCGAGCTGATGCCTCAAATGTACACTAGGAAGCTGACTCTTAGGGAAGGAGTGCGGCAGATATTGAGTTCGATTCCTTCAGCACGTTATCCCGAAATCATTCACTATGCTAAATCAAAGCCAGTACGTCCAGGATTAAGCGAATTGCTAGATTTTCTGGATCTTCATCATGTTCCCTTTATTCTCGTTTCTGGTGGTTTGCGAGCCATGGTGGAAACAGTGCTGAGTAGAGCAGGTACGAGGGGAGAGTCTCTACTGGAGAGAGTGACAGCGATTTATGCAGTTGATGTAGACACTACAGGTGAGTTGCTACAGGTGATTTCTGAATTTGAAGGAGATACGGAACTAGTTGCTAAGGTGCAGGTAATGGCACAACACCCCGCCGATGAACAAATAGCTATTGGGGATTCACTAACAGATCTAAATATGGCTCTTACTGCACCTATAGTATTTGCTCGCGATCGCTTACTTGAATACCTTGATGAGTATCACAAACCTTATATTCCCTGGAATGACTTTTTTGATGTACGCGAGCAGTTATCCCAGATGTGGTGAGGATAGATGGGAGATGGGGAGCTGGGGAAGTTGGGGAAGTTGGGGAAGCTGGAGGAGAGGAATTAGCATTTAGGGACTTCGTTGAAGATAAATTATTTGCCGACAAAGTTAAAGATATTTTAAAAAAATAAACATAAAATAAAAAAATTGATAAAATTCGTTACCTTTATACCAATTTGATAGTAAAAAATGCCAATAATAAGGGATGTATGTTTTTGTATCACAAAAATTAAAAAGTTTTGTATCATTAAAACCTAAGTTTTCTTGCTAGCCTCGACATCGTGATCGTGGCTGATATCACGTCTACTTGAATACCCATAGTTAGAACTGACGCGGAGACACGGAGACGCGGAGACGCGGAGAAGTTTTTATGATGGGAAATTAGATGGACTTGATATAAGACTTCACTATCAACAGAAAAAGGCAGATGGTAGAGGGATTCAATCTGCCTTCTACTTTCTCTTGAATAGTCCTGCTGCACAAATTTTTGAAGTTAGAATGATGACCGATCCAAGATCAACTCTAATTTCTACAGCTGCTCATTTCTACCAGTTAGGCTGGATGGTGGGAACAGCAGGCAATCTCTCTGCCCAAGTGTCAGATGGTAGTTTTTGGATTACTGCCAGTGGGCACAATAAAGGGCAGCTAGGTATCAATGATTTCCTTCGCATTGACACCGATGGTACCGTTTTGGAGCAACCAGCTCCCGATATCCGCCCTTCAGCTGAAACTAGCATTCATCAGGTGATTTATGCACTATTTCCAGAAGCGAAAGCTTGCTATCACATTCACTCGATTGAAGCTAATCTAGTTTCTGGCTTTACCGATGGGGATAAGTTACCCTTACCACCTTTGGAAATGCTCAAAGGCTTAGGAATTTGGTCAGAAAACCCCCAAGTGGATATCCCAGTATTTGCCAACCATTTAGAGGTAAGAAAGATTGCCGATGATATTTGCGATCGCTTTAAAAATACACCACCACCGATGAGTGCCCTGCTCATTAGGAATCATGGTTTAACGGTTTGGGCAAACTCACCAGACAGTGCCCGTAATTATGTAGAGATAGTTGAGTATATCTTTAGGTATATAGTGGCTGCTCGCCAAGTTGGCATCTAGAAGCCATTTGCCACAGAAAAATGAAATATTTCTCAGATGGAGAAAGGAGACAGAGCAATCAATGCAAGTCAAACAGGATTTATTTAGCAAGGCTTGGAAGGCACTAGAAGATTCCGTTATCTACTACCAAGGAAGTCCAGTTGGGACAGTCGCAGCTCACGATCCAAATGTAGAAGCTCTTAATTACGACCATTGTTTTGTCCGGGATTTTATCTCTTCAGCCTTTGTATTTCTATTTCATGGTAAAACGGAAATTGTACGTAATTTCCTGATCGAAACTTTGGCTCTCCAAAGTGAGACCAAGCAAATGGATTGTTTTAATGCTGGTCAAGGTTTGATGCCTGCTAGCTTCAAGGTATTAAACCAAGAAGGACAGCAATATGTGACAGCAGATTTTGGCGAACACGCGATCGGGAGGGTTACCCCAGTTGATTCTAGCCTGTGGTGGATTATCCTATTGCGCTCTTATGTTAGAGCTACTGGAGATCTTGACTTAGCTCATCAACCCGATGTTCAAAGGGGAATTATCGAAATTCTCAAGCTTTGCCTAGCAGATCGGTTTGATATGTTTCCTACCTTGTTAGTTCCAGATGGCTCATTTATGATTGACCGTCGAATGGGGGTTTATGGTCATCCCCTGGAAATACAATCCTTATTTTATGCTGCTTTGAGGGCATCGCGGGAGTTACTTGCCCCCGGTCGTCAAGGGGAGGTCTATACCCAGTTTATTACTCAACGCTTGAATACCCTCAATTTTCATATTCGGGAATATTATTGGCTAGATTTGAAACGCTTGAACGATATCTATCGCTATCGAGGTGAAGAGTTCGGCAGAACAGCAGTCAATAAATTCAACATTTATCCAGAGTCTATTCCCTATTGGTTAACTGAATGGATGCCAGATACTGGAGGTTATCTAGCTGGTAATCTGGGACCGGCGCGGATGGATTTTCGCTTCTTTGCCAAAGGCAACTTACTGGCAATCATTAGTTCTCTGGCTAGTGATCAGGAGTCTCAATCGATTATGGATCTAATCGAACAACGATGGGATGATCTGATTGGGAGTATGCCGATGAAAATCTGTTTTCCAGCAGTAGAAGGTTTAGAGTGGAAAATTATTACCGGCTGCGACCCTAAAAATGTCCCCTGGTCCTACCACAATGGTGGTAATTGGCCAGTTTTGCTCTGGCCTTTGGTAGCAGCGGCTCAAAAAACGGGTAGAACAGAGTTAGCTCAAAGAGCAATTGAACAAGCGGAGAAACACTTGTGTGACGATCAATGGCCAGAATACTACGATGGCAGGAATGGCCGACTGGTTGGGAAAGAAGCACGAAAATATCAAAGTTGGACAATCGCTGGGTACTTGATCGCTAAAGAGCTGATGGCTAATCCTGAATATTTAAAGTTATTCAGTTTTGATGAGGATCTTGAATCCCTTAGTTGGACTTGTTCTCTACCTATGGGTTAAGTTCATCCCACAATTAAAGTACATGAGATTTCACATCAGCTGTCAGCTGTCAGCGGAAAGTTGTCTTCTGGCTGATAGCTGACAGCTGATTGCTGAGGTTAAGCAAGGTTTTTCTGAGTTAAGGAAGAGCTTTTCCTGAGTTAAGCAGCTTTTCCTGAGTTAAGCCAGTAGATGTTTTAGTTATCTTCAGAACTCAAAGCTTTACGAATAAAGGATTTAGTAAGTTAACGATAAAATTTCTTAACTTAGGAGCTTAAGTTCCTAAACTTAGGTTGTACAAATTAGTAGAAAGAGTCAAACTTAACTTGGCTGTTTGACAACAACATAAACTTATTCAAAACGCTCAGAAAAAAACAAGCAATGAAACTTTGTTACCGAGGTATAATACCAAACCCCCTTTAGCTATATCACAAATAAGTCAATTAAGCGCTCCCCAGGAGCGCTTCGCACCCCCAATTGAATGGGAGAAACAATTCTCTACCATTAGCTATTAGCCATTAGCTATTAGCCATTAGCTATTAGCTATTAGCCATTAGCTTTGAGCGTGTTTATCGAGAGTCATATATATCAAGCTTTTCTCAATAAGATATGTGGTCTGTAGTAACCGGATTTGGGATAACCTACTCCGGCAAGCATCCATAGTTCTCTTTTCTCGCCTTCATTTAGTAGCCCTTTGTTCAAATTACTACGTAATAACTACGTATTTTGCATAACTTAGCGATCGCAAAAAATTAACATATTTCAGTATTTTTACTGAAATATTTTATATTACTTACGTAATTCAAATTGAAGTATGGGATAAAATATATGAAGTCTTGATGAAGTAACTCAAAAGTCTGTGGAAAGGTCACTTCAGCCAATTTATGGTGATGTTGCTTACACAAATAAAGTTCATAGAAAGCCTGTTGTGTCTTTGATTGCAGCGATTAAGAACTTATCCTTTTCGATACTCCCTTATTTAGTAAGCAGTTCAACCTATAGGTTCAAGCTGACTTGAGAGCAATGAATAAAGGGGTTATTAAACCAGGATTTACTACTACTTAACCAAATCTTTAAACTTTTCTTCTTGTTTTTTGATTAATTGTTTGATTAATTTAACAAACACGGTGTACAGGAATTTTTTTCGATGAACATCAAAAGCATCTTAATTTTTGTCATACTCTTGACTGCCACAAGCATACCGATAGCAATTGGTTTATCATCTGATGAACAGATTAGTCAAGCACTATCCTTGAAGCCTATTGAAACAGTAAAAAACGTTTTTAAACCACTAAAAGCTAAGAATATAAGTGTTGAAAAAATTCTGAAAACTAAGAGATGTGTGGGGTGTGCTCTCCAGGATGTTGATTTGAGTGGGGTTGATTTGACAGGAGCTGACTTTAGAAATAGTGACCTCTCGGGCGCTAACTTCAAAGATACTAAGCTCAAAGATGCCAAAATGGCTGGCGTTCGTCTCAAGGATGCTGACTTGACTAATACTGATTTAGATGGAGCTGATTTTATCAAAAGTAATTTGCAAGGTGCGGATCTAAGTGGCGCTACTCTCCTCAATACCAGTTTGGTAGATGCCGATTTAAGTACAGCTATTGCTAAGGGTACTGAATTTCGAGATGCGGATTTGAAAGGTGCTTCTTTGGAGAAGGCTAATCTGAGTGGTGCCTTTTTTACTGGCGCACACTTGCTAGAGGCAAACCTTGCAGGTAGCAATCTGAGTAATGCGAACTTGCGTTATGCTAATCTACGGGATGCTGATATAACAGATGTCAATTTCAGTGGTGCTGACTTGGCTTTTGCTATCTTCCCTGATGGGAAAAGTCCTTATGGAACAGAGAAGTACTAAAATATGGTCAGTTTGAGGGTGCTATTTAGGGTTTGCTGAATAAGTAATAAGTAATAAGTAATAAGTAATAAGTAAAGAGTTCCTTATGACTTATTACATAAGCTTTTTGGTTCAGTTGTGTTAGCTTTTTATCATCCTGAAGATAGAAAATTGACCGATTTTGTGATCGCTTAATCGCCACCCTTTCAAAATCAGGGTTTGTTCAAGTCAAACTACTTTTGTATTTCCTGTAGATGCTGGGGCAGCAGTAGATTTAAATCATAATTTTTCTGAATAGTTTCCCGACCTTGGACTCGGATTTGTGTCATTTTGGTGGGATGATTGAGCACCTCTTCAACTCGCTCAGCTATTTCTTGAGGAGAGAAAAAGTCTACTAGCAAGCCATTGACTCCATCTTCGATTACTTCGGTTATGGGAGCAGTTCTGGAAGCAACCACCAAGCAACCCGTTGCTAGAGCCTCTAACATCGACCAAGATAGAACAAAGGGACGAGTTAGATAAACATGGACTGAAGAAGCTTGCAGCACTTGGACATATTGTGAATAGGGCAGTAGACCTGTAAAGTGGACTCTGGATAAGTCTAAGGGTACTTTTTCGAGCATCAACTCCTTGTAGGTTTTACCATCAGGCAGAGACTTGCCATAAGCCACCCGGTTTTCTCCCACAATGACGACATGACACTGAGGTCGCCGCTGCTGAATTAGAGCTACTGCTTCGATAAACTGGGGAAAGCCTCGGTAGGGTTCCATGCCTCTTGCTACATAAGTTACCAGTTCTTCTACTTGGGATAAATCCAGATTCAGTTGGGGTAAAATCAACTTTGCTCCGGGTTTAGGTTGAAAGAACTCTGTATCAATGCCATCATGAAAAACTTTGATTTTGCTCTGATACTCTGGGGGAAACTGCTGCCGCTGCCAGTAGGTGGGGGCAATTCCTTGGTCACAGCTGCACAGATCAATTAAAATTGGGGCGTTTTTAATGCGAATTCTAGCTTCATCATCTGTAGTCAAAGGTTCTGTGGGATCGAAGTCAGCATCGGAGCCATGAGCATGGTAGAACCATTCAAAGTAACACAACAGTTTGGCTTTGGGAAAGATATCTTTAATAAATAAAGTTGGTCCCCAACCAGAATGTCCGTAAACAATATCAGGGATAAAACTTTGAGCTTTCAGCTTCTCTACCATACGATACACCGCTTGACCCTGAAGCACGGCATTTTCTAAGGGACGAACATAATGGTGAGTTTGAGGGAAAGCTTCTCGATTTGGGGAATAAAGAGCCTTGGTAACTCCAGGAAGACTCCCTTCGCGACGCATAGTGCCGAAAACTACCCGATTGTTGGGGTTTTTTGCTAAGGCAACAGCTAAGTGACGAAACTGTGCCGGGAAATTGGAATGCAAAAAGAGGATCTGCATAAGTTAGGAGAATGTAGAATGTAGAATTAAGAATGTAGAAAAAAATTTGGTTCATTATTCAGTACTTCTAAGTTCTAAATTCTAAATTATTTTGCCCGACCTACTGCTGATCTTGTGCTTGACGCTAGAAGAACATAGCTAGTAGGGTGGGCATTGTCAAGAATTTCCGACAGCAGCGATAGGATTTGCTCACAATGCCCACCTCAGTTTTCTCGGTAATGGGGATTGATTGGCAAAAAGGGGTAATTTATCAGTCCAATTGTCGAAGATATTGATGAATGCCCACCCTACAAGATTTGCGATCGCGCTGAGAACCGGATTTGATATAAGCTGTTTCCTTGCTGCAAAACCTGCCAAAATGCTGCTGTTGGGTCTTTTTCAATTTGCTCAGCAGCTTTTGTGACTACTGCTATTCGCTCAGCAGTAGTAGTTGGGTTAGTTTGCGATAATTGCTCTAAAAGTTGTTGTATTTCTTTTGCTGCCTCGGTAAGGTTCTGCTTTTGTTCGTCATAAAATGGTAGCTCTTGCTCATACTTAGCATAATATTCATAGCGAAGTTGGAAGTCACTAGTTTCTCCAAATACTTTAAGTTTAATGACAATCCTTACATGTAAAGTTTTTATCAATCAGATAAGTGGTTTATAGTAACCGGATTTGTATTAACTCATTTTCTTTACTCCCTCATTAACATAGTCTATTGGCTACTTACTGTATCCTCAAAAATCAGTGATAACTCGCACTTCAAAAGGTTTATTTTCGTGTAAACTTTGGGAAGTCGGAGGTAACTCTCGACTATTGCCATATAAAAAAGGAAAAACATCAGTTGAGTTTTGAGCCACAGCTATGCCGCAACGAAAGTGAAGTAGAAAGCAAACTCATTGTCCAGTATCTGTTGCCTAAGTTAGGATATTCTCCTGATACCTGGCATCAAGAAGTTACCTTTGGTAGTATTCGTTTAGATTTCTTAGTCTTTGCCACCCAAGTTGTCCCATTTGTGTTGGATAGCAGCTCACCTTTGAGTGTTGTGATGGAGGCAAAGCATCCCAATCAAAATTTAAATAGTCATGTTCGCAGACTAAAACGCTACTTAATGAGCTTGAATGTCCGCTATGGACTACTGACAAATGGCAAAAAAATTAGAATTTACCAAAGGGTTGAAGATGATATCCAGCTAGCATTTGAGTGTTTTGGCAACGAAGTTGATATTAAGATAAATGAAATTAAAGCTTTAATTGGCAGAGAAACTTTAAAAGAAAATTCTACAGAATCTTCTCCAAAGACTAAAGAATTAGCAGATAATCAAAATATTCCTCAAAGTGACCACCATAGTTCTGAAGAAGAGAGGCAGAATACCGTGAAAGTTATTGCAGTTTACCATAATAAAGGCGGTGTCGGCAAAACCACAACTGTAGTTAATTTAGCTGCTGCTATCAGGAAAAAGGGCAAGAGAGTACTAGTTATTGATCTAGATAGCCAAGCTAACACAACTTTTGCTACAGGTTTAATTAAGTTTGATGATGAAAAATTTGATAATATTAAAGACTCTAATATTCGTCATGTTTTAGAATCTGAAGATTTTTATTCTATACAAGAAGTTGCTCAAAATTCTCAGTTCAGTAATCCTGAAATTAGTGTGATTCCTTCTCATATTAGTTTAATGAAATATGAAAATGAACTCAATCAAAATGAAGCCAGCAAAACTATGCTGATTCAAAAACTTGAGAATGTCAAAAATGAATACGATATTGTGATTCTTGATACGCCACCATCCTTGAATCTGTATGCCAGAATTGCTATAATTGCTGCTGACTATTTACTTATTCCCTCAGATCTAAAACCTTTTGCTAACCAAGGACTAATTAACGTAAAAGAGTTTCTTAAGGGAATTAACAGTTTTAGAAAAATGCTCAGCAAACCTCCCATTGAAGTCTTGGGAGTTCTTGCTTGTAAAATATCAACTAATGCCAAGTTTGTACAACATACTTTGCCCAAACGCTTAGAATCAATTCCCCAACGATATGGATTGAATGTTCTAGAAACTGTAATCTATGATCGAGATGACTTAGCAAAATGTGCCGAAAAGACTCAAACTGTTGGAGATAGTGAAATACCCGCACCCTTATCAGTGCTTGATTTTAAACCAGATTCAATGGCTGCACGAGAGTTTGAATTGCTGGCTAAAGAAGTCTTACAAAGAATAGGAATGACTTAATGAAATTATCTACTTCCCTTGTCGCTGTCAAAAAAATTACCTCCACCGTTCCTCGCTCAAATTTTACAGATAGTGAGCTAGAAAAAGCTGCCCAGTTAATTTTACAAGCTGAAGGAGTGATTAGTCCTATAGTTCTCCAGCGAACTAGCTTGAATTCATACGAAGTAGTTGATGGAGACTTCGAGTATTATGCTGCTGCTAGAGCAAGAGAGATAGACCCTCGTAAAGGTGAGATGATTGGATCATTTATTGTTGAGGAGGACAATGAGGAGGTTATCAAAAAACAAGTTGAGTTACTCAGAAAGCCAAAGGCTACTGTTGTTGAGCAAACTAACTCTGGCTCAACTAGTCTGGAATTACGCTTAACAAATCTTGAATCAAGGATAGAAAACAGGATCCAGGAGTTAAAAAATCAGCAAGTAACAGATAGACAAAAACTGGAGAATGAAATTACGGAACTGAGAAACCAAATTCCTACAAGACTGGAACCGTTGGAGATTTTTAATAATATGAGTTTGCCTGAACTAGCTTTTAGATTAAAAAGTGCTGGTTTAAGTGAGAAAAAAGCAGCTCAGATTGCCGAAAGTATTGAAAAAGAGCGTAAGAAGAATAAGTTTAATTCCCTGAGCGACATAGTAGCACGAGTTAAAATAAAACGTGGTCAAGGACAAATTAAGGGCATAAGTAGCGATAGGATGGTAGAAATTATTAGTAATTGGTCACAACTCTTATTTCGTTAATAAGAGGGCGTTTGAAAAGTTGGAAAAGTATAATTGTCATTCTGAGGGTCGCAAAACCGTTATTTTGTGCTATTATTATTTTATAATAGGAAAAATATGCGCCCATATATAAAGTGTGCTCAGTTCAAGTTCCTGTCTTCGGTTGGGTGAAGCGTTTTTAAACCTTTGACTCAAATCTCTCCAACCCAACCAAAAGCGGAACCTAATGCCAACCTGTTGTGTCCTCTGTGACTTTGTGGTTATTTCTTCTGATGTCCTAACATCTACCACATAGTGCTGTAATGTTGGGTTTCACTTCGTTCCACCCAACCTACAGTTTTAGTTGTGCCACGGCACTAGGGTTCTACCATTACAGGTGTACCCATCTCTACTTGCTCAAATAAATTCACTACATCTTCATTGCGCATCCGTACACAGCCGTGGGAAACTGCTTGTCCAATCAGTTCCTCATTGGGAGTACCATGAAACCCGATATAATTTTCTCCTTTTACCGCAAAGCCAATCCATCGCACTCCTAAAGGATTATCCGCACCTGGAGGAATAAGTTCTCCTGTAAAAGGGTGTTCCCAAGTGGGATTAGACACCATTTGTATCACTTCAAAGCTACCTGTTGGTGTTTCCCAACCACTTCTACCGATTGCCACTGGATAACTCGCTTGAACCTGATTGTCTTGATAGAAATAGACGCGACGCTCACTCAACTTTAATACTAAGTGAGTCTTCTGTAACGGAGATTCAGGAATGAGTTCTGGTTGAGGTAGATATTGGGAAGGCTCTCCTAGAGGCGGCAACTGTGGAAGAGGGAGCAACTCACTCAATTTACTCTCAAGTGTTGTCTGGTTGCTCATTTTCTTATTGGGGATTGGACTAGCAACCGCCTGTTGCTGAATCAATACTAGTGCAAGAAGGCAGAAGGTAAAACCCACCCCTAACCCCTCTAAGGAGGGGAACGGAAGGCAAAAGGAAAGAAAGCTTTGAGAGTGCTTTTGGCTTCTTATAGCTTTTCGGGATGTTGATGTCAGCTTGGTTCCCTCCCAATTTTTTACTTACATTATATTTGGTTTAAAAGTCGAGAGGAATGACCGATAAGTTAACCAAGAATACAACCACTACGAGGTGGTAGTTGTAAGGTTAAATAGTTGGAGTCTTCTGCTATATTCCAAACTGCTTCACTATTGCCGTATAACATCTGACTCGGTTGAGATAGTAATTCCGCAACTTTGAAGCTGACTTTCTCCGTGGTAGTTCCAGCATTAACGGCTACAATCACTGACTCTGTTGCTAGTTGTCGTGCAAAGATGTAAACCATGCCCTCTGCTAATAGTACCTGGTAATTACCAGTACGTAGAGCTGGGTGCCCATGACGCAAAGCGATTAACTGCCGATGGTAGTCTAAAACCTCCCGGTTCCATTCTACTTCTGGAGGAAAACCGCGACGACAATCAGGATCGACTGCTCCGGCTAAACTAACTTCATCTCCGTAGTAGATACTAGGTGCGCCAGGAAAAGTCAACAATAATAAGGTGGCTAACTTAACAGATTCCTCAGCTTCGGCTTGAGGAGATTCCTTACCACCACCGGCAATCGATAATAGCCGTGCGGTATCGTGACTATCAAGTAAGTTCAGCTGGGTTAACTGAATTTCCCAGGGGTAAAGTTGCAATAGATGCTCGATTTTCGCAGCATATCCAGGAGCATCCAAAGCAGGATAGGGTTCATAGGACTGCTTTTCCACATATTCCATTACTACGCGATCGCCTGCGGTAAAGGCAATAGTGGGTGCAGTAAACAGATAGTTCATTACCCCATCAAATTGGCTGCCATCTAACCACTCCCGAGAATCTTCC
>JAAHGL010000075.1 GCA_010692635.1 Symploca sp. SIO2C1
GATTGATTTGTTGAGAAGAAAAACTAGCTAAGTAATCTTGGTAAACTTGGTTTGGAAACTGACTGGGATGTATGTATATTTTTTCAAATTTGTCTAACATAGACTAGCTCAGTAGTTATATACCTTGAAGAAGAGACCAGAATGAAAGGATTAATCTGAAACTTGATCTAAACTAACCCCAGAACAGTCTAATTTTTGCACAAGCTCAGAAATAGCCAATTTGGAGACTGGCTCTATCCAATCAGGAGCAATTTCTGCTAACGGTACGAGGACAAAGGCTCTCTGTGTCATCCGTGGGTGAGGGATTTGGAGATCAGGTGTATCTAAAATCAAATCATCAAATAACAATAAATCCAGGTCTAGGGTTCTTGGTCCCCAATGTTCTTTGCGTACTCTACCAAACTCTTGTTCAATTCCTAGTAAAGTCTTGAGCAATTCTTGAGGATTTTGCTCAACCTCTAAAAGGGCACAACCATTGAGATAATCAGGTTGTGATGGTCCTACTGGTGCAGTTTTATACCAACTAGAGTGGGACTTGACAGTAATACCTGAAGTTTGGTCAAGTTTTATCAGAGCACCTTCGAGGGTAGCACGAGAGTCACCCAAATTACTGCCGAGAGCGATCGCGCTAAGTGTAGTCTTCATAGTTACCAATTTTTCAGAGTTATTGACCATTGATCCACCTTCATCGAGTTATTCACCCCAACCATTATCATGAGATCTATGCCTCATTTCAATGCTCTTTTAGAGTCTCAGATTACCTTACTACATTGAGGCATACAATTTAAGTATCATAAAAACTGACATGATGAGACACAAAGAAGCGCTAAGCAAATGACAACTGTTGGTCTATTCGGTTACTATCAGTTCGGCAATTTTGGTGATGATCTAATGGCAGTGATGTTTGCACACCATCTCCAATCAATGGACGTAAAAACGATTATCTACGGATCTGCCCAAGTTTTCACTGAGCAATTTGGTTTTCAAACTGTCGAGACGGTAAATGAGCTATGTGAGAAAAGCGACCTCTTAGTTGTTGGTGGCGGTGGTATACTCGTCAAACATGCGATTCCCCGGGCGAAATTTCGTCGATTTGATAGTGACTTGGCTACTTTATTAGAGCAATGTCGCATCAGCAGAAAGCCGCTCGCAGCTATTTCGATTGGGGGGGGAGGTTTGCCCTTATCTGCGATTGAGTCAACAGTCGGACGAGAGTTGCTCCAAACTGCAACTTTCGTAACCTTACGTAACCAGCAGGAAGCTGGCTTACTGACAGACGCTAACTGTAAGGGAGAAACACACCACGATGTAGTCTGGAGTACTCCTCGAATGTTTACTGGGAATCGTCCAACTAACAAGCGTAGGCGAATTGGGGTCAACATTTACCTTAGTAAAAGTGAAAGTAAAGCAATACCCTCAATCTTGGATCTATTGTCGTACTTGCCGATGCTACGTCGCGACTGTGATGTTGTATATTTTGATATCCACGAAGAAACCTCAGCCCTATTCAGAGTGCTTCGACCAAGCTGGCTGGTGAGTGGTGGTGAATTTCGACGCTTTGGTAAGCTCAAGGCCAATCTAGAATTTCTTCGCTCTCTTGACCTCTTGGTCACTAGTCGTTTACATGTCGGCGTTACTGCACTAAGTTACGGTATTCCTGTGGTCAGCGTAGCTTCAGAGCCAAAGGTTAAATTGTTTTTTGAGGGAACTGGCTTGTCGCACCTTTACTATGGCGAACACCAGCAATTCAGACTGCTCCAAGATTTAGTAATTCGCCCCCGGTTTGAACGGCTTCTTGGCGCTTTGGATGGAGTTAACTTGCAGCCTTTCATCGTTGACTCTTTAGCCCACTACCAGTGTTTGACAGATTTCATCAGGATAGAAACTTCCGCAGGTAGAGAGACAATGTGAACGTTACTCAATAAATTCAATGAGTTTCTGAATGTTCATACAAAATCTGCTGCTCCGTCCTTCGTTTGACTTTTGGCTGTAGTAATCAGCTCGTGAAAGTCAATTGCAGTGTTGCTACTGCATTGACCAAATAAATCCTTCACGTAATGCTCAAAATACAGCTGAGTTTCAAAGGTCTGAAATTTTTCATTGAAATATCGACAATTTTCAGCCCCCCCTCTCAATCTAGAATTCACATCAACCTTGTGAGGAAGATGTAACACAACTGCATCTCTGCATAGCAGGATTTCTTTACCTGCTTGATACAGGCGATATCCTAAATCATTATCCTCGGTACCCCAGTTACCATCGTAATTCTCATCAAATAGTCCAACTTCAAATAAGGAGCTTCTACTCACAGAAACGTGACCTGCCCAAAATAGTGTCCAAGGAACAATCGTATCTTCAATTTTGTCGTGGTACTTCTGATAAATATTTTCTCGCATATCACAGACCTTTTCGATAGCCGCATTGGGAGTGGCTAGGTTGGCGATCGAGGAATCAGCAGCATTTGGATCTATGGGAACACCAAAATCGGCTTCAGACTCTGCTGAATAGCCATAAATATATCCAACGATCGCGACTTCCTTTTCTTGCTTGGCGTGTGCATCTAGATGCTGCTTCAAACAGTCGCTCTTGACGAGAATACCAGAATCTATGAACATGCAGATTTTCCCATCTGCAATGCGAATTCCTAGATTTCTGGACGAGGCTGCTCTAAAGCCCTTATCAATCTGATAGGCGAATTTAATATTGAGGAAGTTTTCAAAAGTTTTAACCATTTGAAAAGTGTCATCAGTTGAACCATCATCGATGACTACGACTTCAAAATTAAATTTGTCCAGTGTTTGGCTCACTAAAGAATTAAGCGTATACTCCAAATACTGAGAACGATTGTAGGTTGGAATAATCACTGATATTGAAAACTTATCATCTGTAATAGCGTTCATAAGCTCTTCCTTGAATAGCTCTTTAAATAGCTTCTTTGAGTTCTCGATGCTTTTTAAGACCTGCTTGATACCCCACTGACGTACCTATACCTTTTGTCAGAAAATAGGAGGCACGACGTAAGTTACAGTTGAAAAGTTCTAGTAATGTCTGTTTGTAAGGTTCAAGATACTCTGACCTAAGTAGTGATTGCGGCAAAGGGTGAGTTGCGAGAAAATATCCTCTGCCAATGCCATAGCCATATTCTCTCTGAATTTGTTTCTGGAAGGTATTGTGCTTGAGGGGGTTAGGATGCCTGACAATAAGCGTTGAATTGTAAAAAAATCGATAACCTGTATCAAGACACCGAAACAGGTAATCTGTCTCATCGCCACTGCCCCAAGGGGTACCAGCTCCTTGCCCTAGCGTTTCATCAAATGAGATTTTTCGGCAAATATCCGCCCTAAAGAACATGGCACAAGAAACACAAACTTTGTACCCCTTTGGGTAATCCACTTCCTGAGACTGGTCATCGCCACAAGGCTCAAAGGCATTGCTATCTTCATCTAAGTCATAGACTCGGCAAATAAGGCCATCCCAATTGGAGGTATCTTTAAAGAAGTAAGCGATCTGGGTTAATAAACCTGGGGGATACAGACAATCATCATCTGGAAAAGCAACTAGATCGCCTTGCACATAGGAAAATCCTATATTCCGGGCTCTTGATTGGCCAGGTTTTGATTCTTTGATATGCAAAATTGGGAAATGTTGGCGATAGAAATCCGCTAGCTTAACAAGACGATCATCTGGATTTTGATCAACTACAATCACTTCAAAATTCTCATAATCCTGAGCCAAGAGCGATTGAAATAAAAGCTCAACCTCCTGCACACGATTTATCGTAGGTATAATCAAGGAAAATTTCATAGTGTTTCTATCAAGTTATCAGTTTTTGAGATTATTGTCACAGGAGTTCTTTTTGTTCGTGTTTACTAGCGATAAACTGTTCGAGCATTTGATATGCCTCTTCATCGGTAAACTGCTGGGGCGGATGTTTCATAAAGTAGACCGAAGGTGGATGGACAACACCGCTTTTTCCAGACTCAAGGGCAAGCTTACAGCAGCGAATCAAATCAATAGCAACTCCTGCAGAATTAGGAGAATCCTCTACAGAAAGTCGCATTTCCAAGTTCACAGGAACATCGCCAAACAGTCTACCTTCGATACGCATAAAGCAAACTTTGTTGTCTTTTTGCCAGGGAACATAATCGCTAGGCCCTACATGGATGTTTTCTAGCTCGAGTCGATTTCCCATCACAGACTGTACAGCTTCTGTTTTTGATTCTTTTTTTGATGATAGGCGACTACGGTTTAGCATGTTTAAAAAATCAGTATTGCCTCCTGTATTAAGCTGATAGGTTCGCTCAATTTTTACACCTCTTTTTTTAAACAAATCAACGAGTGTGCGATGGGTGATTGTTGCACCCAGTTGAGCTTTAATATCATCTCCTATGATGGGAATATGATTACGAGCAAACTTTTCTGCCCAAAGAGGATCGCTCGCAATGAATACTGGAATACAGTTAATAAAGGCTACTCCAGCATCTATAGAGCATTCAGCATAAAAACAGGTGGCTTCTTCTGAACCAACGGGTAAATAGTTCAGTAGAATTTCAGCACCAGAGTCTCGTAATACTCGAATCACTTCTTCCTTAGAAGGTTCTGGTTCATCACTAAGCACAAACGTATTCGCTTCGTCATGCTCTGACATGTGGGCTGAAACCCCATCTAAAACTTGACCCATAGTGACAGTAACACCACTTCTAGGCATAGAACTACAAAATTGTGCTGTACAGTTAGGGGGTGAAAAGATAGCTTCATTTATATCTTTTCCAACCTTTCGTACATCAATGTCAAAGGCTGCGACAATTTCAATATCAACAGGTGTATAACCAGCAATCTCCCAATGCATTAAGCCAATAGCATTTTGAGCAGTCTTGTTTCTGTAATACTCTATTCCCTGAAGCAAAGAACTAGCACAATTACCAATACCTATGATTGCAACTTTAATGTTACTCATCAACATTAATCTCCTGAATTAGGGTTTGATGAAAAAGTAGGGAACACCAATATTATCGAAAGGATATTATGGGCAAGGGTAAATGCAGTACCGTAACGCACCTTTGACTCTATATGTGGTGTAGCTGTGTAACTCCTGTTCTCTTCCAACGAGGGGTTAGGGGTGGGTTCTAATCTCTGCCTTCACAAGTAAGTTTTTGACAGGAGTGCAAGATATCAGCCTTTAACGGACGCGATCGAATCCGCAATAGATGGAAGAAACACATTTTGCTTTAAAATCGCAAATCATTCCCCACGTCCCCATCTGCGACCTCACATATTGAAAATGAGTATAGCAAATAATCAAAAATTTTCCTGATTGATGATACTATTTAGCAGTTAATAATTGAGAACTCTTATTATGTCTTCTTTCAAGGAGATTGCTAACCAAATTAAAACCTGGTTCCCAGCTCCCATTGTCCATGCTCACTGCGATGGTCCTTGTGGAGTATATGATCCGGCTTCAGCTAGAATTGCAGCGGAAGCAGTTCTGTCGATGACTAAGAAGATACTGGACTTAGAACCTCCATCTGCAGGTGATGCTAAGGCGATGGCAGCCTACGAAAATACCATCACTCGGTATATCCAAATTAAAGAAGAACAAGCGCAACTTGCTAAAAAAGAACTGCTGGTTTTGTGGACAGATTACTTCAAACCTGTGCATCTAGAGAAATTTCCAGATTTGCATACTAAGTTTTGGAATGTAGGTAAGCTATGTTCTGCCTGTAAGGTTGAAGTTAGCTTACAACATGCACAAGAGTTGATGGATGCCATCAAAGAGATCCAAGAAATGTTCTGGGCGACAAAAAACCGAACAGATGTTCCCTGGTACACAGCCAGTTGAACTTGACGGGTTCTCAAGTTTAACAACCTCCCAAATCCGAAACAGTAATTTTTGGGATATATTGCTCTGGTTGTTGAGGCAGCGGCAGCGCTTTCGAGTCGTCGGAATCTCAATGTTGCCTCTACTACTGCCAGGAGATGAAGTCTTGGTGGATAGATGGGCTTATCGGCGATCGCTCCCTGCCTCAAATGATGTGGTTGTGATTACACCTCCTGATCGATCAGATATCCGGTTAATCAAACGAGTGGTTGCAGTTCATCAAAATGGAGCTTGCTTTGTCCAAGGGGACAATCCCTCACAGAGCACCGATAGCCGAGTTTTTGGGTGGGTTGAGCCACACTTTATACTGGGTCGTGTAACCAGTCGATTTTTTTGATACTCCCTATGGCTAGAAGCCAGGGGATTCTTTTTTTTATGATTCGATTTGCTCCAATAGGTTTGTAAGCGAAGACGCATTTAAACTACTTAGGGTTTGCTGAAAAAGTCGTAATTTTCTGGTTTTGAAGTAATAAGTAATAAGTAATAAGTAATAAGTAAAGAGTGTACTATCGCTTGCGGCACAACTCTTTGAGGCAATTAATTGAAGTGAAAGTAGCTCTTAAAAATCTGCTTACTTTTACCTCATATTCGGAATTTAAGCGGGTGTTTCCCTACGATGGTGCAAGGAAATTGTCTCGATGGGCTCAAAAACCTTGGACTTGTTTGGCATCAAAATGATTGAAAGCCAAGTCTGGCATAGCTTCCACACTTATGCAGCAAACCCTACTTAGAGCTTGCTTAATAAAGTGAATAATAAACAACAAACAAACTTCCTATGAAGTTTCGGTGAAGCAAGTCAAGATATTTAAAAATTTGATGAAGATTGGCATATATCAACAACTTTTTTATCTCGGATTTATCACTATTTAATAAAGTAATACAAGTTAATAACACAAAATAATATATTTTGACATTATGGAAGTTGCAGTGCCTGATTGTGAAACGGCAAGGCTGGAGGCTCTAAGTCAGTATAAAATTCTCGACACTGTTCCAGAAGAGGGGTTTGATGAACTTACAGATTTAGTGGCAAAGATTTGTGAAACGCCCATCGCTCTAATCACACTGATAGACAGTAATCGTCAGTGGTTTAAGTCAACAGTAGGTTTTACTATCAGGGAAACTCCTCGAGAAATTTCCTTTTGTACCTACACCATTGTGCAGAGTGAGGTATTCATCATCCCAGATACTTTGGCTGATGAACGGTTTGCCACTAACCTGTTAGTAATATCCGAACCCCACCTTCGATTTTACGCAGGCGCCCCCCTGATTTCACCTCAGGGATATCCATTAGGAACAATCTGCGTAATGGACTATGTACCACGAGAACTTAGTTCTATCCAGTTGGAGGTATTACAAACACTAAGCCACCAAGTAATCACCCAACTTGAGCTAAGAAGGAATTTGGTAGATTTAGCTCAAGTTAAACAACAGAGCCAACAGTTAAAGTCAAAGCTCCACCTCAAGGAACAAGAAATAGTAGATTTTACTGAGTGCAAGCGAGTAGAAAAGGAACTTGAGCGCTTTTTTAAGTTTTCCCTCGATATGTTCTGTATCGCTGGTTTAGATGGCTATTTCAAGCGTGTGAATCCGGCGTTTGAAAAAACTCTCTTGTATACTGCAGAGGAACTTCTCTCCAAACCTTTCCTCGATTTTGTACATCCTGAAGACCAAGCAACAACTTTAGCTGAATTGACAAAGCTTAGTAACAAATTACCAACTATAGAGTTTGAGAACCGCTATCGGTGTAAAGATGGTTCCTATAAGTGGTTGTCATGGGATGCCTTTCCTTTAGTAGAGGAAGGTTTAGTGTATGCTATCGCTCGCGACATCACTGAGAGCAAGCAAACCCAAGAGCAGTTATACATGGCTCAGGAACAGCTGCGCCATTTAGTAGTTTCTAGTCCTGCTGTAATCTACTCTTGTAGGACTTCAGGCAATTACGGCGCTACCTTCATCAGCGACAATGTTAACTTGATGCTCGGTTATGAAAGTAGAAAATTTCTAGAGGATTCCCAATTCTGGATCCAGCATATCCATCCAGAAGATGCACCTCGCGTCTTTGCTGAAATAAACAATTTGTTTGAGCACGGACATCACACCCATAAATATCGCTTCCTGCACAAGGATGGCACTTATCGGTGGGTAAGAGATGAATTGAAACTAGTACGAGATGTGGATAGGGAACCCCTAGAGATTGTTGGTTATTGGATTGACATTACTGAGCAAAAGCAGGCAGAAGAAGCACTGCAAAAGAGTGAGTCTCGTTATCGTGCCATTGTTGAAGATCAAACAGAACTAATTTGTCGTTTTTCTCCAGACGGCAAGCTAACTTTCGTTAACCATACCTACTGTCGCTATTTTGGCAAGCCTTATAAGGAACTAATCGGGGAACCATTTTTCCACATGATTCCAGATGAAGAAAAGGAAAGGGTCGCAAAGCATCTGGCTTCCCTGACTTGGGAAAACCCTGTGGGAATAATTGAGCACTGCGCCATTATACCCAATGGCGAGTTACGTACTCAGCAATGGAGCGATCGCGCTATCTTTGATGAACAAGGTAAACTAGTTGAGTTCCAATCAGTGGGAAGGGATATTACTGCTAAAAAACAGGCAGATGAATCACTACGTCAACAGTCTAGGACACTCGAAAGTTTCAGTACCAACCTCAAACATCTGCATCGAATTAATACTACCAATTACCAAGATTTTGAGGCTCTCTTTAATGATTGTCTGAAGACGGGATGCGAAATTTTTGGACTATCGACTGGGATTATCAGTCAAGTTATTGAAGGGGAAACAGTAGAAGGACTCAAGGGAGTTGAGCAATCCTATATTATCCGTTCCGTCAAGTCAGAGCTAGAATTTTTAGTAGCTGGATTAGAGTTTGACTTAAAAGATACTTACTGTGCTGCAGTTGTCCAAACGAAAAAGACCATAACTTACCCTCATGTAGGTAAGATAGCTGCAATGTCTACTCACCCAGTTTACCAAAACCTAAAACTAGAGTCTTATATTGGTACTCCCATATTTGTTCATGGGGAAGTTTACGGAACCCTCAATTTTTCTTCAACCAAGGTAAAAATTACCAATTTTGAGCCTCATGAACAGGAAATTATCGAGTTAATGGCTCAAAGTATCGGGAGGTTTATTGCTGCCCATCAAATGGAGATGGAGCGTCAGCGAGTGGAGAAGGAATTAAGGCTTCAGAATCAGCGATCGCAATTGTTTGCTGAAGTGACGCTCAAGATTCGCCAGTCTTTACAGTTGGAGGAAATTCTCCGCACCACTGTAACAGAAGTGCAAAAATTTCTCCAGGCTGATCGAGTGGTAATCTTCCAGTTAGGGTTTGATGGTTCAGGGAAAGTAGTGGAAGAGGCAGTAGTTCCCCCCTTTCCCATTATCCAAGGAAAGGAAATTTTTGACCCTTGCTTTCTGGAAGAGTATATGGAGCAATATCTTCAGGGAAGGGTTGCCGTGATTGCTGATATCGAGCAGATTAATGTGGAAGTTTGCTACGTCAAAATGTTGCAACAGTTTGGCGTCAGAGCTAACCTTGTAGTACCCATTCTCCAGAAGCAAGAACTCTGGGGTTTGTTGATTGCCCATCAATGCTCTGGTCCTAGGCAGTGGACTAGTTTTGAAACTGAACTTTTGCGACAAATAGCAGATCAAATTAGTATCGCTTTGGCTCAAGCCCAACTTCTAGAACGAGAAACCCGTCAGCGTCAAGAACTAGCTCGCTCTAATGTTGAGCTGCAACAGTTTGCTTATATTGCCTCCCATGACTTACAAGAGCCTCTACGTAAAATTCAGGCATTTGGCGATCGCCTCAAATTCAAGTTTGGTGAAGTACTCACAGATCAAGGACTTGACTATCTAGAACGGATGCAGAGTGCTGCAGGACGGATGCAGGTGCTGATTAATGACTTACTTACTCTATCTCGAGTAACTACCAAAGCCCAACCCTTCATGCCAGTGAATCTTACTTTGGTAGTGCAAGATGTCTTATCTGATTTAGAAATTCGCGTCCAAGAAACAGGGGCTCAGATAGAAATAGAAGATTTGCCTACTCTGGAAGCAGATCCAGTACAAATGCGTCAGTTACTACAGAACCTCATCGGCAATGCGCTAAAATTTCACAATGCAGAGGAGCAACCAGTTGTCAAGATTTCTGGCCAACTGCTAATGACGGTGGAGCCTCCAATGCTTCCTTTTCACAATCAGAAACAATTGCCAGGCAATGCTACAAATAATGCAGAGTTTTGTCAAATCTTCGTTAAGGATAATGGCATTGGTTTTGAGGAAAAGTATCTTGACCGAATCTTCAATGCCTTTCAACGGTTGCATGGACGCAGTGAATATCCAGGAACAGGCATTGGTTTGGCCATCTGTCGTAAGATTGTTGAACGGCACAACGGCAAAATTACGGCAAAAAGCGCGCCAACGCAGGGAGCGACCTTTATGATCACGCTACCGCTCAAACAAAATCAAGGAGACAGTTCAGAGTGAAAGGACGCCGACACCCTGTCACCATTTTGATGGCAGATGACGATCCAGATGATTGTATGTTAGCAAGGGAAGCCTTAGCTGAGAGTCGCTTAGCCAATGACCTGCGCTTTGTAAGTGATGGTGAGGAGTTGCTGGATTATCTGCATCATCGTGGCAAATATGCCCAACCGAGTAGTTCTCCTCGTCCTGGTTTGATCCTGCTGGATCTAAATATGCCCAAAAAAGACGGCCGTGAGGCTCTCAAAGAAATCAAGGCTAACCCCAACCTACGCTATATCCCCATTGTCGTCCTGACTACTTCCAAAGCAGAGGATGACATCCATCGCAGCTACGATTTAGGAGCCAATTCCTTCATTGTCAAGCCGGTAACTTTTAGCTCCCTAGTCGAGGTTATGAAAACTTTGAGAAAATATTGGTTTGAGATTGTTGAACTACCGCTGCTATAGAGCGGAGATTCCCATGGACAACCGCCCGGTGAAAGTCCTACTAGTTGATGATGATGAGGATGACTATACCCTAACCCGCGATTTGCTCGCCGAGAGTGCAACAACGTTTGAGTTGGAATGGGTGGCAACCTATAATGCTGCCTTGGAGCGGATTGAGCACAATCAGTATGATGTCTATCTGTTCGACTATCGTCTTGGTGAACATAATGGACTAGAACTACTGCGGGAGGCAGTTGCCTGTGGTTGTCAAGGACCGATCATTCTTCTTACTGGCCAAGGAGATCAGGAAGTGGACATGGAAGCAATGAAAGCTGGGGCAGCGGATTACCTCGACAAAAGTCAAATCAGTTCTCCTTGGCTGGAGCGTTCCATCCGTTATGCTATTGAGCGTAAACAGGCCCAACAAAAAATTCGTGAACAAGCGGCCCTGCTGGATGTAGCAACTGATGGGATTTTAGTAATCAATCTGCACAACCAAATCTTATTTTGGAATAAAGGTGCTCAACGAATTTATGGTTGGCACTCAGAAGAAGTCCTTGACAAAAATGCCCATGAGCTGTTGTCAAAAGCAGAAAATCTATCTCGACTTCAAGAAATTCACCAGATTGTTGCTGTAGAGGGTAATTGGTATGGAGAGTTACAGCAAGTAACTAAACAGGCTAAGGGAATTACTGTCGAAAGTCGGTGGACACTGGTGCAAAATTATCGGCAGCAACCCCAATCAATTCTCATAGTTAATACTGATATTACTGAGAAGAAACAACTGGAAGCTCAGTTTCTCCGCGCTCAGCGCATGGAGAGTATCGGTACTCTAGCAGGAGGTATTGCCCACGACCTCAACAACGTGCTAGCTCCCATTTTAATGTCTGTTCAACTGTTAGCCCTGAGCATTCCAGATGATGATCGCTCTCAGCAGTGGCTGGAGATCTTAGAAAACAATACCAAGCGAGGGGCAGATTTAGTCAAACAAGTAGTGTCATTTGCCCGAGGGATTAAAGGCGATCGCACTATCGTACAAGTAAGACATCTGCTTGGTGAAATCAAGCAGATTGCCCAAGAAACTTTTCCTAAATCCATCACAATTCAGACGGATATACCCCCGGATTTATGGACTGTCTGTGGAGATGCCACCCAACTGCATCAGGTATTTATGAATCTTTTTGTTAATGCTCGCGATGCCCTAACTTATGGTGGAACTTTGAGCATTTCAGGGCAAAATCTGGCGATTGATCAACATTATGCCAGGATGAATCTTGATGCCCAAGTTGGTCTTTATATTATGATCACCGTAGCAGATACTGGCACGGGTATCCCACCGGAAATCTTAGACCGAATTTTTGAGCCGTTTTTCACTACTAAAGAACTGGGACAAGGTACTGGACTTGGTCTTTCTACAGTCATGGCTATTATCAAAAGTCACGGTGGTTTTGTCAATGTGTACAGTGAACTGGGACAAGGGACAAAATTTAAAGTCTACCTGCCAGCGTTAGAAGCAATAGACACCCAGCCAGTAGAAGAACTGGAGTTGCCTATCGGACAAAGAGAGTTGGTGTTGGTGGTCGATGACGAAGCAGCAATCCGCGAGATTACGAAAACCTCCTTGGAAACCTACAAATACCGGGTGATGATTGCTAGTGACGGCATTGAAGCGATCGCTTTGTACACTGAACACAAAAACGAAATCAGCATTGTCCTGATTGATATGATGATGCCTGAGATGAATGGACCAAATACCATCCGCACTTTACAAACAATCAATCCTCAAATCAAGATTATTGCTGTTAGCGGACTGGCTGCTAGTGATAAGCTCAATGAAGCTGCTGTGATGGGAATCAAAACATTTTTATATAAACCTTACACTGCTAAAGAATTACTCACAACGATTAAAGATGTTTTGCAAGGTAAGTGAACGACATTTTAGCCAACTTTGACTACTGATTGCTCAAACTAATACAGAAAATGCAGTGCTGATTAGTTGTGATTCAATCAACGTTTGTGTCTAGCTTTTGTTGATTTACTTTAAGCTAATAATTCATCTACTGATATGCTGAAACCGAGTAAAACTGTTTGAGTGGTAGCTACTTCACCAGCAATAAATATTTTCCTAGATTCGTTTGTCACTACAATAATCCACCGATTCTCTGGATAAACTAGCCAAACTTCCTCACCACCAGAGTTTAAATATTCCTGAGCTTTGGAGATGACATCTTCAGCTAAATCTGTTGGTGAAACAATCTCGGCACTGAGGGGAAAACTTTGGGGAAGCACTTTGGCATCACCATATTGGGCAACTAATTCTGGAGTGAGATAGGCAACATCAGGAAAACGTCCTTGTTGGTTCGTGCGGCAGGGAACATCAGTATAAACTTCTCCTCCCTGCCCACTAGAGTCTTTATAACTTCTCCAGTAGAAACTCAAATTACTCTGTACCTTACTATGCTTAAGGGTCATACCAGTTTTCTCCATTAATTT
Organism: Symploca sp. SIO2C1; assembly: GCA_010692635.1. GTDB lineage: Bacteria > Cyanobacteriota > Cyanobacteriia > Cyanobacteriales > Coleofasciculaceae > Caldora. Next base: position 13,306 of record JAAHGL010000075.1, read on the forward strand.
CCCATCTACCCATTCGGTATTATCTGGGGGATTCTGTATCCAATCTTCTAAGGATAGGATGATTTGACTTTTTGAGATAACTGGGGACGTTACCATTGCAATTGATTCTCCTTAGCAGTTCTGATTTAACTTTAGTGGGAATCGCCTTTTCTCTCTACGATAAGTGAAACTCTCACTAACTGTAAGTATAGCGATCGCATCCAGATGCCCGACTTTTTCAAAAAGTCGGGCATCTTTTCGGGAGAAGTTTAGTTTTTACCTTCTAAAACGGTAAGCCAGGGATGTTGATGCCACCGGGAACAGGAATGTGCTCTGCTTGCAGCAGCGCTGGCGCTATCGCGAATTTCTTGTTCCACCCGATCCTTGATAATATCGGTGAGGGCATTGGCAGCAGATTCGGCGAAACTGGCATCTCCTGTGTTAGTGAATCGAAGATACAGCCATCCATCAGTTCTAATTCTACTCCTGCTTCCCAACAAATCTCTCGCGGAGAAGTTTTGATTATGGGCAATTATACCGACATGATATAAGGGGATCTAGATGGACATACTCTCCCGTTAACCGCTACGCAGTATAACGGGGGATTCTTAAACTCACATTTAAGAGTTCCTGCTTCACCGATTGGTAACTAGGGCTTGCTGAATAAGTAACAAGTAACAAGTAAAAAGTAACAAGTAAGAAGGAATGAAGCATTTATCCACTTGTTGGTCGCAATTCATCTCCCGTTATAGCGATAGCTTAACGGGAGATGAATTGCTCCATTTAAGATAGAACAGAAGTAAGTGCCGATTAATAAAATTTCACAGACTCCCTAATTACACCAGAAAAATACTATGGTAACGACTCTTCAAATTGACGATACTCTTCTTCAAGAAGCTCTTTCTTTGAGTAACTATCCAACAACTGCGGCCTTGATTGAAGTAGCCTTACGAGAATATATCCAACGTCGTAAACAACTTAAAATGTTGGAATTATTTGGCACTATTGACTATGAAGAAGATTATAACTACAAGCAACAACGACAAGCAAGATGAATGTCCTTGTTGATACTTCTGTTTGGTCCCTTGCATTGCGACGCAATTCGCCACATGATGCCATTGATATCGTTAATTTGCTGCGTGATTTGATTGCAGACGGAAAAGTTGTTTTACTGGGAGCTATTCGTCAAGAAGTACTTTCTGGGATTCGTCATCAGGAACAGTTTGCTAGATTGCGAGACTATCTTCGTGCTTTTCCTGATTTAGAGCTAACTACAGAAGACGAGGAAATTGATAATATCGAGCCAGCATAGCAGATGAACCAAGGTAACGACTACAAAGGCATTTTGGCTTTGTTCTAATTGCTCCAGCTTTTGCACAGTTACGATGTTCATACTAAACTAAGTTTATAAACTTAGTTTAGTGTAGATGATATGGAAACTGTAAATATTCATCAGGCCAAGACCAATCTATCTCGGTTATTATCCCGTGTCGAACTCGGAGAAGAAATTGTTATTGCCAACCGAGGTACTCCAATTGCTAAGCTGGTTCCATTTCGGATATCCTTAGAGCGACGGTCTAGTTTGGGAAAAGATCAGGGAAAATTTACTGTGCCAGATGACTTCAATGCTCCTCTACCAGAAGAGATTTTAGTAGCATTTGAGGGTGGTATGGAATGAGACTTTTGCTAGATACACAATGTTGGTTATGGTGGTTTGCTCAACCAGAAAAGTTAAGTGAGGAGGTGATTGAAAAAATTGCGGATGAAAACAATGAAGTATGGTTCTCAGTGGCTAGTATTTGGGAGATGGGAATTAAGGTTTCAATTGGTAAGTTGCCTCTGCCAGAACAAATAGATGATTATGTCCCTACTCGCATGACTCAATTAGGAGCTAGATCACTAGAGATTACAGCTTCTCATGCTCTGCGGGTAGCTGTATTACCCTTACATCATCGTGATCCTTTTGACAGAATGCTGATTGCACAAGCTCAGATAGAAGATATGATGCTTGTGAGTGCAGATTCGATTTTTAACCAATATGAAGTCTCTTTACTCTGGGCAGCTAGTTCATAGCAATGAATTGTGTAAAGAATGTCAGCTAATACAAATGTTGAGCGGACTATCCAAATATACAGTAGGGAAGAAGTGACAATTGCCAATTCACCGAGTAATAGTTTCTATTCAAGAAATTCTAGTCCTGCAAAAGTCCTTTCAACTCCAACCATTCCCGATTGAATAGTCGGGATTGATAACGGGCTCCACCATCACACAAGACAGTAACAATAGTGTGACCTGGTCCCATTTGTTTGGCAAGGGCAACTGCGGCTCCTACATTAATACCGACAGAACCCCCCATAAATAGTCCATCCTTCCGGAGTAGTTGGTAAATTACTCGCACACATTCAGGATCATCAACTTGAATGGCATCATCGATAGGAGCTCCCTCCATATTAGCTGTAATGCGGCTGATACCAATGCCTTCTGTAATTGATCTACCTTCAGCTTTAACTTCCCCAGTTTTGACATAGTTGTAGAGACCGCTACCCATGGGATCAGCCAAGATGGATGTAATGTTGGGATTTTTTTCCTTGAGGTACATTGAGGTACCGGCGAAAGTCCCTCCAGTACCAGTAGCAGATACCCAGGCATCAATCTTCCCTTCAGTCTGTTGCCAAATTTCTGGTCCAGTGGTTTCGTAATGAGCTTGTCTATTGGCTAGATTATCAAACTGATTGGCCCAAATAGCATTTTCCATCTCGCTGGCAGTGCGTCCAGAGAGCTTTACATAATTATTAGGATCCTTGTAAGGTACAGCAGGGACAGTGCGAACTTCAGCCCCCAATGTCCTCAAGGTATCTATCTTTTCTTGGGATTGAGTTTCTGGAATAATAATCAGGCATTTGTAACCTTTGGCATTACAGATATGAGTTAAACCAATGCCAGTGTTGCCAGCTGTACCCTCAACTACAGTACCTCCAGGCTTAAGTAATCCTTTTTTTTCGGCATCATTAATAATGTAAAGTGCCGCTCGGTCTTTTACGGAACCGCCGGGATTGAGAAACTCAGCTTTACCAAGGATTTCACAACCAGTTTCTTCACTAAAACTGTTGAGGCGGATGAGTGGTGTGTTGCCAACTGTTCCGACGAAGCCTGCTTTGATATCCATTGATATTGTTGAGTGTTCCAAGATTTACTGGTGGAAGTTTTGGATGAAGAATGAAATATTAACCTTGCAAAGGGTTTTGCCCAACATACTTCATCCTTCATCCTTTGAGGAATGAGCAGTGTTTTTTTGAGGGGTCAGGTGAAATTTTCCCTGGGATTGATACCCGAAGTATCCTCTCAAATCATAAGTTCTCCTTTTTCCCCCCCCATCTCCCCACACTTCCCACACTCCCTACATCTTTTTTCCCTTACCTGTTGTTGATTTTATTTGTTGGGTTGGGGAGTCATCCGCAAGTAGGGCTTGACTTCTTCGTATCCTTTGGGGAACTTCGCTTTCAATTCTTCCGGATCTTTGATAGATGGGACAATGACGCAATCACCTCCATCTTTCCAGTTAACTGGGGTTGCTACCTGGTAGTTATCTGTCAGTTGTAAAGAATCAATTACTCGCAAGATTTCATCGAAATTGCGCCCGGTGCTAGCAGGGTAGGTGAAATTAAGGCGCAGTTTCTTTTGGGGATCGATAATGAAGACAGTACGTATCGTTAAAGTATTGCTAGCGTTGGGGTGGATCATATCATAGAGGTCAGAGACCTTTTTATCAGGATCCGCCAAAATTGGATAGTTAACCGTTGTCTTTTGGGTTTCGTTGATATCTCCCAGCCAACCTTTGTGAGAATCAACATCATCAACACTCAACGCTAGCGTTTTGACGCCGCGCTTATCAAATTCAGGTTTGAGCTTGGCAACTTCACCTAACTCAGTGGTGCAAACTGGTGTGAAGTCAGCTGGGTGAGAGAACAACACAACCCAGCTGTCCCCTGCCCAGTCGTAAAAGCTAATTTCGCCTTCCGTAGAATTCTGTTTAAAATCGGGTACGGTATCGCCTAATCGCAGAGTCATAGTTAAATTTATTTGTCTTTAGCTATTGAGCAACTTCTTATCTTGCCATAAAACACTGATTTCTCAGTCGGCTTTTAGATCAATTTCAAAAATGACCAAAAATAATGGGTCACAATCGGGTTTTTTTACCCTTATGCTAATGTCCTTGTAGGATGGAGAGATGCCAACAACCTTTGAGAGCAGAGTATTAGAGGCTTTATTGACATAAGATGAGATAATAGAAACAAAAATTAAACTAACTGAACAGTTGTATAACTTCTGTTGATAGTTAATGCTGTGTTGTATAAGCTAAGGAGTTAATTTGATGAAAAGATTGCTTCATCTAATCGCAGTCTTGACCATTGCAATAGGCTGCTTGGGATTACCCCAGAAAGCAATGGCTTCGCCGATGCCGTTGACTTACTTGGATTCATTAAGTAGTATTACCTTGCAATCATCCCCTGTTTTGCTAGCTGAGGCTGCTCCAGTTAATCCTGCTGATGCCAAACTTGCTACTGAGTTTGGTGACAAAGAAAAAATTGATTTGAACAATACCCATGTTCGATATTTTCGTAACTATCCAGGGTTCTACCCCACTCTGGCTGGAAAAATTGTTCAGAATGCTCCTTATAAATCAGTAGAGGACGTTTTGAACATCCCAGGACTTAGTGAAAGACAGAAAAAACGGCTCCAAGCTAACCTTGACAGTTTTACTGTAACTATTCCAGCAGATGTTTACAACGAAGGTGACGATCGCTACAATCCTGGTGTCTACTAACGACATTGCTATCGGTTAAAAATTTAGCTATCCAACCCACTTCCTTCAGGGAGTGGGTTGTTGCAATATTGACGAAGCAGCCGGGGCTGCGTTAGGGCGAATTTTGGATAGTGTAGCCGATGAAGTCGACCAATAATTCACAAACTTAAGCTCGGTTTGGTCAGTGCAGGTACAATGCGATCGCTAGCCATTCTTGCACCAGAGAGATTGCGGGCGACTGGTCCAACCTGTAAAGCTGCCAACCCTCCCATTGCAAATAATTCGCAGCGAGGCCAGCGAAGATGAGTATCAAGAACCGGCAAGCCATGAATAATTGCGGTTGGTAAACCATCCAAAACCTCGCTCAGCATAGGGTTTGCCCTCACATCTAACTTCGTTCCCGTTCCCAGCCAGATGCGATCGCACTGATACTCTGTGCCATCATGGCAGCGAACCTGCCAATAGTTGTTCTGCCATATTGCTTCAACAATTTGGCACTGCTCATGGAGCGAAATTTTCCCATTGCGGCAGGCACGCCGTAACTGCGTCATTATTGCTGGAGTGAGAGAACCCCCATTGCGAGCTTGTTGAATCATCTGCCAACGTTTCTGCCAATCCGTTTCAGCCCAAAATTGCTTCAAATATTTAGGTCCTAGCCAGCCTGGATCGGCATCAAATAACTTTTCTTGAAAATCGCGTCGTGCCATTAATATTACCTGGGCACCACGAGCCACAGCTCCTACTGCTAAGTGACCGGACGTTAGTCCACCTCCCACAATCAGCACTCGTTCTCCAAGCAGTTGCCATGAATGCAAATCGACATCATGAGAATGACATAGCCGATCTTTAGGATAGGGTGTAGTGATATGACTCACCCAGTCCGGCAAGTTGGGAGTACCGCCTCCTGTTGCCAGAACAACACGTCGAGCAATGATTGAATCCCCATTGTCTAACCAAAGGCGAAAGTGAGTCTTCCTCATTTGAGTTAGGGGTTCAAGGCGAGTAACTCGGACTGGGACGATACACTTATCCAATTGCTGCTTGTTGATGAGATGCAAGCAAAAATCCTGAAAAAGCTGAGTACCAGGTAAGTCGTAAGGGGGATGAAGCTCTGTGGGACGAGATTCAGCAAAGCTCCGCAGTGCATAGGGATTGGGGTCGGGATGGTGAACCGCAGGCGACCTGAGATGAGGAATTTCTAAGGCAGCAAAGGCATGAAACCACTGGCTCATCCATTGACCACTCTTATCAAACACTAAAAACTTACCCTGCATCTTCTGACATTTTTGCAGGAGATGAGCGACCAAGGTTAGAGCATGCGGACCAGCACCAATGATGGCAATGTTAATCTTTGTAGGTAGGGGTGCCGAAGTATATGCCATGCAAAATCAAACTTTTTTACAATAATGATTATCGTTCTAATTTCATTCTACAATCACAATCATTACCCAAAGTACCATCCATGATTATTGCTGTCGCTGGTTTACCAGGAGCAGGGAAAACCACTTGGATTCGACAACAGCTAGCCATTGCTAACCAACCCGTGCAGTATTTCAGTCCTGGTTCTGATCCGGTTCCCATTGACATGACCTGTATTGCCGCTGAGTTTCCCGATGTCAAAATTCTGAAAGAAGGTGAGGAATATCAATTGTTAAACTTGGCTGAGCTTGAGTCAACTACTTATATAGAACTGGGATTTCATGTCGATTTAGCGTCAGTCGAGCCAGTGTTATCCGTGTTAGATGACCTCTCAATTCATCGCGTTGCCTTGATGCCGCAAAACATACAAAATACGGGATGGCACGCTTGGGCTTCAGAGGTTGTGCCGGGAGTCACAGTTGAACCCACAGAAGGAAAACCCGAGCTTTGGCGTGCGCCGATTAGTGGTCAAGTTTTAGATCCAGCAAGCCTGGATGTTTTTTGGTACGAGTTAACTCAAGGAGCCTATGGCAAAGTTAACCGAACCAAGGGCATTTTTGACCTAGCTGATGGACGAGCGTTTTACTTTGATTTTGTGGCAGGAATTCCTGATAGTACCTACACCGAGTTAACTGTTCCCCGTTGGTTAGAAGGACGTCCTCAGCGCTTTAGTGGGATTGAAGTTGTAGGTGTTGATTTGGATCGGGAAGCGATCGCACAAACCCTCAAAGATTGTTGTTTATCCGATGCTACAATTCAAAACTACCAACAACAAATCAAAGAATCAATAGCCATTTCAGATGAAGATCTAGAGGAAGCATGAAAGTCGCTGTTATCTCCTGCATTCACGGTAATTACGAAGCCTTAGATGCTGTTTTATTTGATATCGATCGCCAAAAAGCTGACAAGATTTTTTGTGTGGGGGACTTAGTAGGTTATGGACCTTATCCCAATGCTGTAGTCGAACAAATTCGCTCGTTGGACATTCCCACTTGCCAGGGATGTTGGGATGAGGATGTCGTAGAAGGATTAAACGCTTGCGAATGTTCCTATCCTTCACTCTTAGCAGAAAAACGGGGACGTATTGCCCATGAATGGACTAACGAGCAAATTTACCCCGAAACACGAGAATTTTTGGCTCAACTGCCTCATAGCTTCAAAGAGGGAAACCTTTGTTTTGTTCATGGCAGCCCCCACAGCAACCACGAGTATTTGTTACCCGAATTAGACGCTTTTTTAGCCGCTGAACGAGTCATTGCAACAGGTGCTGACGTACTTTTCTGTGGTCATACCCATGTTCCTTATGTCCGCAACTTAGATGCTAGTCAACTGCAAGTCAAAGTGAATGCAGCAGGCAAGCAGCAGGAACAAACCTTTAGTGCCCCTCTCAAGCGCATTGTCAACGTCGGTTCAGTCGGAGAGCCACGTCATGGGCGTCCGAATGCCACCTATGTTATCTACGACACCGATACCGAACACGTAACTCTGCGAGAAGTCGAGTACGACTACCAAAAAACCTGTACTGCGATCATTGATAAAGGCTTACCTGCTATTTTTGCGTGGCGTCTAGCACGAGGACTAGAGTTTGCTGAAAAAGCAGATGATCCAACTCATGTGTGTGAAAGATAAATGGCTAATTGCTAATGGCTAATGGCTAATTGCTAATTGCTAATGATCCTTAGCCTCTTTTTAATTACGAAAATTTTCGTGTAATAATGATTAATAACTGGGCAATTTTAAGTGGTATTGAAGGTAATTTAGCTGCTTATGAAGCTGTTCAAGCGGATATCAAACACCAGAAAAAATGGGTAGAAAATATCTATATCTTGGGAGATTTTATTGGACTCAAACCTGAAGGTGAATCGGTGGTGCAGCGGATTCGGAACCCAAAACCCGGTGAACTTTCTCCCCAAATTTGTACGGGTTGGTGGGAAGAGCAATGCATGATTCTTTATGGGTTGGGTACTACAGGCGAACCGACTCAACTGCTCGAAAAATATGGTGCTGATGCTGTCAAACCACTTTGGAATAGTGTTTCCCGCAAAAGCATTGAATGGATTCGTACTCTAGATTTCGGCTTTTTTGAACTCGATTGTCTGCTGATTCATGGCAGTAGCTTGAGTGTGGATGATGAACTGACTCCTCAAACCCCTCCTTGGCAGATGTGCGATCGCTTGATGCGTATGGGGGCCAATAACTTGTTTTGTGGGCGATCAGGTTTAGCGTTTGAGTACGAACTGCAAGGGGGTTCCGTATCCTCAACGGTAACAACTCTTGAGGGTGAACAGCAGGTTCAGACGGCGACAGCATCTCCCCGTCGAGTTATTGGCGTGGGTAATGTGGGAAGAGAACCAGGAAAAGCCACTTATACTCTTTATGCCCCAGATACAAACCGCGTAGAATTTAGGACAGTGCGTTATGGGGTTGGTAAGGGATTTCAAGCCTCTTAAGGAAGCACCAAGACTATATGCTGTTGCTAATGCCCAAATTCAACGGAAACTAGCCCAAATCAGTTCCAATCTAGGTTATGTACTACCTGTGATTTGCACTCCCTATGAGCTTATTGGGTATAACTTTGAGGTCTAACCATGTACAAAAACGAAATTATTGATGAGATTTACAGGTATAGAAACGAGTATGCTCGCTCGTTTCAGTATGACTTAAGAGCTATTTTTAATGACTTGAAGCAAAAGCAGCTAGTTCATAAAGATAGACTGATAAGACTTCCAATCAAACGCCAGTCTAGTTAACTTAAACGAACTCAGAAGAGGGACATCAAAAAAGCCCTAGATTCAGGCTCGAGAAATTCCGGTTTAGGCTCCCAGTTACCACCTTCTCACACCACTTTACGGTTATTTTTGCTGAATGATTCCGAGTATCGAGAGCGTACTGCTATGAAAGGAAAATAGGAGAAATTGCGCTCGGCATGACTGAACAAGACCAAAAACAACTCGGCAGTATTCTGTGGGCGATCGCCGATCCAGCTACCAGTAGCATAAAGTCAATCCCTATTGAGCAATAACCATGTCTACATCAATTGCTGAATTGTTACCCTTCATTACCGCCCTATCCTCTGCGGATAAACTCAGGCTCGTGCAGTTGGTGTTAACACAACTGGTGCAAGAGGAGCCGATTGAAGTACCGGAGGCACAACAGCCGCCGCCCTTCGATCCGCACCCTTTTTTCGGCATTTCCCACCAACCCAAACAAGTCATTGATGATTACTTGGCAAGCACTCGCGAAGGTTGGCTCTAATGGCTTACTTAATTGACACCAACATCATCATCTATTACTTCAACGGGTTGACAGATGACGAGTCTATCCACGCCATCCTCGCCGATAGCTGGGTGAACGAAATTTTGGGTGGGATTTCCTAGCTAAGTATCCAAAAATTATAAGTTCTCTCTTCTCCCTCAGCTCCCTCAGCTCCCCCAGCTCCCCCAGCTCCCCACCCTTTTTTTCGCTCACCCCCGATAGCTTTAAGATTTCTATCTTGACCAAAATCGAGTTTTTAGGCTAACAATGCCCTTGCGACTTATTTTCAGCAAGGAGTCGCAAGGGGAAGTCGTATTTATCTGAGTGTGGACGATACGGCGTTAGAAGCGATCGGTCAACAGCAGTTTCCAGAATATCTGCGTAAGCTAATTAAGGAGAGTGGCGATCGCTATGAAGTTCTGACGGATGCCATTCAGGAAGTCCATCAGCAATGGCTAGAGGCAGGCTGCCCATCCCCAGAGAATAGTTACTCTAAGCGCTCGTTGCATTCTCCTAGCCCCAACCTCTTTGCAGGTTTTAGCTGTCACGGCAATTCTCAAGATATCCTAAATCTGAGATCTTGCACCAAGTCGAAAATTGACCTGTGAAGGTAGGGAGCAGGGAGTGTCAAACAGGATGAAGGGATGATTACCTTCGTTCGTGTCTTACACCGTAAGGAAATGTATCGATACTTTCCGTGAACAAATATCGAGCAATCACTAAGATATTTGATGTGTACAGGGTTCACAGAGTCCGACAAATTCTAGGGTGTGATAGTAGATTTTGAACGGAACTGAGGACTGCAAATGGTCTTCAAATTCTTGCACAGGAAAGCGATCGAGCGGGAAAGACTGACCACATTGCAAACACGTCAGATAGTGCTGATCGAGGGCAATGGGGCTGTACAGCGATTCACCACTTACACCCACTCGGTTCTTGATCAACCCGTAAAGCTTCAAGGTTTCCAGTGCCCGATACACAGTTGACAACCCGATCGCCTGTCGTTCACGCAGCAGGCTATACAACTCCTGGGCTGAGCGGGCATCTGCTTGGCTTAGCAGGACATCGAGCACCGCTTGCTGATTGCGAGTCAGACGGGGTGAATGGGTTGCACTTTCTTGAGATGATGAGTCACTTTTCACGGCGGATGCTGTAGAATAAGCGAATGATAACCATTCTCATTATACTATGAGCCTAACTGAAACCTCAAGGCTTACACCTCAAACTCCGCTAACAGAAATCGACCCCGCCGATTCTGGACACCAAGCCAAATCCACTATGCCAGCGATTGTGCATCGTCCTCGACGGTTGCGGCGAACTGAAACTCTACGTCGTATGGTGCGGGAAAATAGCTTGCGCGTAAAAGACTTAATTTACCCGTTGTTTGTCATGGAAGGGGAGAAGCAACAGCAATCAGTGCCATCAATGCCTGGTTGCTACCGTTACACCCTGGATTTGTTGCTGGATGAGGTGAAGCAGGCGTATGAGTTGGGAATTGGTGCGATCGCCTTGTTTCCCCTCATTCCCCACGACCAAAAAGACAATGTGGGGACAGAAAGCTATAACCCCGATGGCTTAATTCCTCGCTCGGTACGAGCCATCAAGCAAGCCGTCCCCAATATTCTGGTTTTTACCGATGTTGCCCTTGATCCCTACAGCAGCGAAGGGCATGACGGCATTGTGCAGGATGGCAAGATTCTCAACGATGAAACGGTTGCGGTGCTAGTAAAACAGGCACTTGTGCAAGCAGAAGCCGGAGCTGATTTCGTTGCCCCTTCAGATATGATGGATGGTCGAGTGGGCGCAATTCGTCGGGCACTAGATGCGGAGGGATGGATTAACGTAGGTATTCTCGCCTATTCCGCCAAATATGCCTCGGCATACTATGGACCATTTCGCGATGCTCTAGACTCGGCTCCTAAATTTGGTGACAAGAAAACCTATCAAATGGATGCTGCAAATGCTAAAGAAGCAATCAAAGAGGTCGAGCTAGACATTGCAGAAGGGGCAGATATTGTCATGGTTAAGCCTGCTCTGGCGTATATGGATGTTATTTACCAAATCAAACAGCACACGAATTTACCTGTTGCAGCCTATAACGTCAGTGGTGAATACGCCATGATTAAAGCCGCTGCACAACAGGGTTGGATTGATGAGAAAAAAGTGATTTTAGAGACGCTGACGAGTATGAAGCGAGCCGGTGCAGACTTGATTCTGACTTATTTTGCTAAAGATGTGGCGTTGATGTTGCAGTCGTGAGGGAGTGAGGATACTTCAGATGATTCATTCAAAAACAAGATTAAAACCATCCAGCAATCTCGTTCGTCGGTTGTCTGTTGTGGTAGTATCTGTAATCACTGTTAGTTTAGGCAGTTGCCAAACGAATGCACCTACAACAAACTCAGATTCACAAGCACAATCGACAACTGCTGCAACAACGGATGAGTTACAAGTGGTGACAACATTTTTGCCTATAACTCAGTTTACAAAAGCCGTGGCGGGCGATCGCGCAGAAGTAAACCAGTTGTTGCCAGCTAATGTAAGTCCACACGATTATCAGGCTAGACCAAAAGATGCCCAACGGCTTGCTGAGGCTGATGTGCTGGTACAAAACGGATTAGAGATGGAGGAATTTTTAGAGGATTTAGTGACAAATGCCAATAATCCAGATTTGAAGCTCATTGACTCCAGCGAGGGAATTGCCACGATCGCCAATGAAGAGGTAGAAGAGGGTAGTCATAAGGAAGAAGAAGACCACGATCATGACCACGCTCACGATCATGAGGAAGGGGAAGAAAAGGCTGAGGAAGGACATCACCATCATGGTGAATACAATCCACATGTCTGGCTCGATCCCAAACGTGCCATTGAACAAGTTGAAAATATTAGAGACGGACTAATTGCAGCTGATCCAGAAGGTGAGGCTGAGTACACCGCCAATGCAGCGGCTTACATTGAAGAACTGCAAAAACTGGATGCAGAAATTACCTCAACTCTTCAACCTTATGCAGGAAAAACTTTTGTCGCCTTCCATGACTTTGCCCCCTACTTTGCTCAAAGCTATGACTTAGAAGCCGAGTTTTTGGTAGACATTCCTGAAGAAAACCCCGCACCAGCAGATGTCAAGCGAGTGACAGATGCTGTAGAGGAAGCGAACCTTAAGGCTCTCCTCACCGAACCCCAAGCCGGAGAAAATACTTTCGCGGCGCTAGCAGAGGATTTAAACGTCGAGATCAGCGCCTTTGATCCGATCGAAACCGGTAGTCCCGAAGCACTGGAACCGGAATATTACATCACAACCATGCGTGAAAACGTGCAGGGTTTAGTCACCGCTTTTGGTGGTTCAACTCAGTCCGTGTTGCCGCTCTGGATGCCTCAACCTGTTGCAGTAGTGCCACAGCGAGTTGGGGTCAGGTTTTAGGAGGACTTTTCGACTTGAAAGAGGTTGTGCTCGCAGTTGAGCAACTCACGGTTACCCTTGAAACCTACACGGCGGTGCAGGAGGTTTCCTTTTCCCTGGAGGCAGGCACCGATACGGCAATCGTTGGTCCGAATGGAGCAGGTAAAAGTACTCTGGTGCAAGCCATTCTGGGCATTCTGCCTCGGCAAGCAGGGAATGTTTTCATTCTCGGTCAACCGTTGAGCCACAAAGGTTCACTCGCGTCACAGATCCGTCAACAGATTGCCTACCTGCCCCAAAACTTCCTATTCGATCGCCGCATCTCAATGACGGTGGAAGAACTGGTGGGTTTGGGCTGGGACAAGCTAGGATTTCAAGTGCCCTGGGCAAACATGAAAAAACGTCGTCAAGCCGTTCGAGATGCTTTAGCAAAGGTGGATGCACTTCATCTTAGACATCAACCTCTCAGTGGGCTTTCTGGGGGTGAAACAAAGCGGGTCTTGCTGGCATATTGCCTGGTTTACCCGCGTCGATTGTTGATTCTGGATGAAGCTCCGGCAGGATTGGATATGCGTGGTGAAACTGAATTTTATCAATTGCTCTATCAACTCAAGCAAGAGGAAGGCTGGACAATTTTGCAAATCTCCCATGATTTAAATATGGTGCGGCGAAACTGCGATCATGTTCTGTGCCTCAATCGCACTATACTTTGTCAGGGAACGCCAGAAGTTGCCCTTTCTCCCGACAATCTATCGGCAGCCTATGGCTCTGAATTCGTTCGCTATCACCATCGCTGTTAGCCCTTACCCGAATGGCACTTCGTTAACCCTCTAAAACCAAGCTCAATACATACCGCTTTCTCAATCTCTTCCCAGTAAATTTCCTCTAAATCACCCTGTTTATTTTTAATTCTCTGGGCATCCACAGCTCTCATTTGACTTAAGTTGATGTGTCGCTCTTTATCTAATCCATTCGAAGCCGTCGGTGTAACATTCACAACAAACGGATAAGTCCTTGCCCCGGGCAACAATGGAGCAACTATTGTCGTTGCCCCATTTTGGTTGCCAATATCATTTTGCAAAATCAGACAAGGTCGCTTTTTATCAGTCTCATGACCAACAACAGGGTGTAGATCGACCCACCATATCTCCCCTCGCTTGTAGGTTAAGTATCCGTTAGGCATTTAAACCATCGCCCACTGTAACATCCCATACAGAAATTTCTTGTTGCAACTCTGGGTCATTAGCCTGATCTTTGTAAGCATCTTCTAGCTCCTTCATAAAAATCCTCCTCTTTTCTTGCCAGAGAATATCATTTATGAAGCTGCTACGATTGCTTGCTAACTGATCTACAAACTCTAGAACTTCGTCATCCAAGGTTATGCTGACTTTCTTACTCATGGCTGCAAACTGTCTGCGACAGATGGGTATGACTACATCATCATACTGGCTAATCCTACGCTAATTGTCAATATGGGACTGTTTCGCCTCCCACCTGAAGCTGCATCGCCTGTCATTCTGGCATCAGTTCGCAACTAGCAAATGCCAGTCAGTGATGCACAGCGTTCTTATGATGAATAATGGAAAAGGTGTGCGCCTGTAAGATAATGTACGCCTTGTGAGAATCTAGAAGCCTGACTATACAGACTCTCTCTTGTGGAACTGGCATCTTGCCTGTCCAGAGATTCCAACCGCCACTGAAGCGAAGTTCCACAAATTTCTCTTAATCTCGTGTGACAACTGCCACAATTTAGTGCCAGATAACATTCGCGATGTATTGGGTTCTCGGTATAGCTTTGGCTATCCAGCTTGTCCGGCGGTGATGGATCAAGTGCCACAGTTGCAATTATTGGGATGCGATCGCATTGGGATATCGATTGATGAGAGCGAACAGCAATATCGGTCGCAAACGACTACTGCTTTTGTCACCTATCATCCTGTCGCTAGATATTTTAGTGCGTAAGAGCGATCAGCAATGGGGTCGCACTTAAATCCAGGCGACCTCTAAGTAGATCGAAGGAGGTTACCGTAGGATGTGTTAGCGATAGCGTAACGCATCAAATCCTGACTCTGTGGTGCGTTACGGCTCTGCCTAACGCACCCTACTGCCGTGACCCAGCTAAAATGGTTCATTAGAAACCGGTTGTGAAGTAAAAAGTAACAAGTAACAAGTAACAAGTAAGAAGGAGCTAGAAACCAAAATCTATTGCACAGTTTTAGGTGGGTCACGCTACTACAAGCGACTACAAGCTACTGCTCACATAGAGGCAACTTACGAGAGTGATCGCGCTTATCAATCAGATTTAGACCAATTGGCTTTGCCATGCTTTTAGCGATCGCTTTTCAAGACCTAAGTACGGCATGATCGCTATTCACCTTTCCAAATTCTGATTTAGTTCCTGGGTTTCGTCCCTCAACCCAGCCTAAGAGGGCGATCGCATACTCAGTGCGATCGCGCCATGCTGGAAATTTGGGAGGACTTCCTCTTTCGGAGTTACTGGAAAAAATGCAAGTCACCATCACTCATAAATCTCTTTTCTAACTGTTATTTGCTCGCTTAGAAATGTCCCAATTTCAAGCGATCGCTTACTCCAAATGACTCATAACCCCAAGGTTCATCTCCCTTGGGTTTTATGTTTTTCGTGAATTTTAAGGGTTGTAAATCTATTGAGCCAAATTTCTATCTTAGCTAGGTTGAATGTTTCTTTGAACCTTGAAAATATATGATATGGTAATGTTTATTTGGTTTATGTTAGAAAAATAAATGCAAAGTCATGCACACAACAGCAATAGATTTTATACAGCGTTTTACAGGAGAGGATTTAAGCAATCGAAATATACTCGAAGAGTTTTCAGATCAAGTCATATTTTCTAGTTGGTTAAAAAAACAATATCCTAATACGTCACAAGAAATGTACAATGCCATGCTGTTGGTGGCACGACCATATTTTGAGTATAAAGATACGCCCGTATACGTTGTATCATTGGTCGATACACTTTTTATTACGGGGCGTAGTGACTCTAGTATCAGCTTTATCCGGCCTAGTACTTTAGGTATTCAAAAACAAATGATACTTGATGTACCACATGCCGGAACCTTACCACCTTCTTGTGTTGATGGACTATTATCTGATGACGTAATTGCTGATGAATCTGTATGCTCTAGCAATCCTTACACAATTTGGAATCAAGCAGATGTTGGGGTTTTGGAGGTATCTGGAAGTATTTGGCAAAATAATCAAAATTTTGTCTGTGGTTCGGCAGTATTGACAAATTTAATTATCAGCAATGGCAATCGCGCCCCAGCAAAAGAAGGTAGAACTAATCAGGTCTACAATACACACACTTATCGTGGGACTTCTCTATACAAAGATATTTCTCAGCCTACGGTCGAAACAAAACTAGGGTTAAAAAAGAATCATGATTTGAGTATTGCTGTAGCTGGAGCATGTCGTGCTGCTGCGTATATGACAAATCCGAATTATTCTATTATCTGTTTAGAACCACATAGTTATTCAGCATTTTCCCATGAAATACTCGATGGGTTATTTTCACCAAAACTAGATGGTATGAACTTAACTAAATTTGCACCGCACAATGGTGGTAGAGATACCAAAGCACTACTAGATTATCTGCGCAATACCCATGACTTGAAATCCTATCAAGAGTTAGTTAGACCATTGGTGTCAGTCCTAGATGTCTCAAGTCCTGACGAGCCAGATAAATACAGTACTGTTAATCGATCTCAAATGGAAGCTTTTGTCGATCCCTTTATAAGCATGATACGGGAGGCTTCTAACAGACTACCCATTAATATTGATAATTGGGAAAAATCCCGTCCTGATGTTTATGGTGCTACCAATAACATGCTGAAAAGGTTAGAAGAAGTGATAAAAAAAGCAAATTATTATCTTGACATTAATGATGATAACCTAATATCAAAAACCATAAATACGGTGACTATTGAATATAATAGGGGACTTGTAACATCCAACGAAACCTCTAACATCCACACCAGTGAACAAGATTTTTACGAACGTTGTCAATTGGTCGGTGCAGCATTTGTTGCCGGCATCAAGAATATGCAAAATCTGTGGTAATAATTCCCATGTAGTGGGAAGACTAGGCGAGTTTTTGGCCCTGCTGATGGCCTTTAACTCTGGCATAGGAAACGGGATGGCTTTCTCTAGCTCACAGTTTTTTAAGTAACAAAGCGATCGCCTGATCATCTCTTAAGTTTCGGTCAATCTGGGAATTAATTGAGCTAAATTACGTCGAGCTGCCTGTCACCGTCACGACCAGCGATTTGTTGGAAGTTAAAAATTATCTTTTATCCACATAAACATGACTTCGTCATTTGAACTCCATGATGCCAATGCATGGAAACCATCATTGCCACGATTTTTCTCAGGAAACTCAGGAGTCGAATAGACCATAGATCCTTCATGAATTTTGGGATTCCACCAATACGGGGCTTGTTGAAAAAAACTACTTTCCTCAGCCTTCCAAATTGACTTGTTTGAAAGTTAAACAAGGTTGCACCGAGAAAGCCCAGGAACTCTATCAAGGTAACAAGTATACCGATTATCTCTACTTCCACGGGATGGCGGTGCAGTTGGCGGAAGCCTTGGCAGAATGGAGTCATGCCAGGATTCGGCGGGAATTAGGCTAGGTCGATTTAGAGCCAGATAACATTCGCGATGTATTCGCCCAAAGATATCAAGGTTCTCGGTATAGCTTTGGCTATCCAGCTTGTCCGACGGTGATGGATCAAGTGCCACAGTTGCAATTATTAGGATGCGATCGCATTGGGATATCGATCGATGAGAGCGAACAGCAATATCGGGAGCAAACGACCACTGCTTTTGTCACCTATCATCCTGTTGCTAGATATTTTAGTGCGTAAGAGCGATCGGCTTTGGGGTCGCACTTAAGGGACTTCCAAAAAATAAAACATCCCGCAAAGAGAATGATAATCATTGTCAGGGAGAGGAAGGGGTAGCCAACGGCTACCCCTTCCTCTCCCCTTATCTAGGGGAAAGTTGAATAAGTCTGAAACA
>JAAHGL010000076.1 GCA_010692635.1 Symploca sp. SIO2C1
GAAGCTGAGGAAGAAGAATACAATTTTTCTAACCTCTTGAGTATTTCCATATATAGTGTTTTTTGAGCCTTCAAGCGCCATATATGGGAGTTGACAAAATGCACTACCGTTTAACTTGTTACCATTGCCTAACAACTAACACCTAACACCTACTACCTCCAAACTCAAAGCATAAGTCAGCTATCGTCAGTTGACCATCAAAAGCATAGAAGTGAATCCGAGAGATATTGGCCGTTTCTATCCCTACTCGTGTGTTGGGAGGAATCTTAGAATTAGAAGTAGCTAGATTTGAGCTTGCGGTTGAAGCATTCCCTAGGAGTGTGTTCTGCTGATCATAGGCAGACAAAATCGTGGGCTGGGAACTGGTGATATAGCAGTAAAATGAACTAATAGGTTGCGAAAATGTTGTTTCCATCCAGCCGTTTTTAGGACCGGCAATGAGTACTTTAGTACCAGAGTGAGGAGGATAGGCTGGGTTTGAAGGTTGTAGAGCGATCGCGTTTTTAAAAGTAATCCCATAGGAACGGAATTGATTCTCTAGGACTTCAAAACATTTCAAGTCTTCCAGTTTTAAGCAAACACGGGAAGTTCTAAGCAAAACTATATTGGCATCATATTCAGCTGTACCCCAGCAAGGGGAGGCAATCACAGTTTGTGGCTTAACGAAGTTCTGTGAGGATCCAAACCCTTTGAGCTTTTTGGATTTATTCACTTCGGCTTTCGGTTCCATTATCATAAAATTATATATATCATGATCAATAATTACTGTTTTCCTCTTTACCTTTTGAGTACAAGCTGCCATCAGTGTGAAGAGCTCATTTTTCTTCCTGAAAAAACTTATCTAGAACCTTTTGCCAGTTGAGCAGGAGGTATAGCTAGATGTGATAAAGATGATAATAGCTTTACCAATAAGATACATTGTGTGTTCCCCTAATGAGTTTTACTTAATTAACTCTTTAATTAAACTAGGTTGACCATTACACAGTCTTTATTAAGTTTTTTATAGTAAGTTAATTTAAGGGATAAGGAAGCCTAAATAGCTCTGTATTTTGCTAGATATACTTAAGTATATATACTTATTTTTTAGTACATTTTTTAGGAACGGGTTGAGCTAAGATATTAATGACTTCCAAAATCTGGCCTTACGTCACTCCTGGTATCCCGGATCATTTATTTGAGCGCTTACCTGGTATTCGTTTGAGTAAGAGAGAAGTACGATTACTGTTGCTTGGAGCTCTCCGATTGCAACCAACTTCCGTTTTGTGGGATATCGGCGCTGGAACAGGCACAATTCCTGTAGAAACAGGATTGTTGTGTCCCCAGGGTAAAATTATTGCAGTAGAAAGGGATGAGGAAGTAGCCAACCTAATTCGGCGCAATTGCGATCGCTTTTGCGTCCAGAATGTAGAAGTGATTGAAGGTAGTGCTCCAGAATGCCTCAAGAATCTACCCCACCTACCTCATCGAGTTTGCATTGAAGGAGGACACCCAGTTAAGGTCATACTTAAGGAAGTTTGGCACTACTTACAGCCTTCAGGACGAATAGTTGCCACAGCTAGTAATCTCAAAACTCTTTATGCTATCTCTGAAGGTTTAGCAGAATTACAAGCTCGCAATATTGAGGTAGTACAATCGGCAATTAATCGTCTAGAAACGAGGGGATCTAATCAAACTTTTGCAGCCGTCAGTCCCATTTTTATCCTCAGTGGTGAGAAACTTGAATAAGGGAATAATATCAAGTTCGGTTGAATACTTACACTTTGATTGCAACAAGGCAGAAGGCTCCAGGGCAGAGGGCTCCAAGGGAAGGAAGAAGGTTGCAAGGTAGAAGGGAATAATAACTGTTTATCCGAACTTGATATAAGACAAAATGAACTCGTTACTTGTTACTTATTACTTATTACTTATTACTTATTACTTATTACTTATTACTTATTACTTATTACTTATTACTTATTACTTGTTACTTGTTACTTATACACCAAGCCCTACTTAATCCTATTAGCGATCGCTTTTCGATGGTGTTCGCCACCACCAGACGATAATGCCCATAGGAATTGCAATGATAACTCCTATTAGGATATGAAATAGTATATCTAGGAAACTGTAGCCGAAATAACTGGGGAGATTGGCTTCTTTGGAAACTGATGGAATTTTTTCAGTAGGATGGGGAGCAACTTGGGAAGAAATACCGCTGACAGCTAAACCTGTACCAACTAGAGTAATCACTACTTCTAATTTTTTTTCCCGTTTTTGGGCAGCAGCTTCGTTAGCTTGTAAAGTTTTCTCCAAATTGCGATCGCTTTCTGCTTGTTTGACTTCGATGATGCCCCGAATTGTGGCTGTCATCTGCTCAAATAAGTTTTGACCAGGTGTGAGGTAGTTTAAGTCTATTTGAATCTGATTTTGCCATTGCTGACAGGTGTAGTCAAGGAAGTTTTGTAGCCATGCTAAGTTATCGTTGGGTAAACTTAGTGCTTGAATTTTCTCTAACCTGGAAGTATAGTTCTGGATGTTGGTAGTAATTGCAGTTCTATGGTCTTCAATATCCCGGAAGTATTTGGCGTAGGGAAATGCCATGTGGGGTATTAGCTTGAGCCACTCTTCAAGATCTTCTAGGGTTTCTTCAGGAGGTTGAATTAACTCCTCACTCTTCTGTTCTAATTGGCTAGAGAGTTCCCTGGCTGACTGATTACACTGGCGGGATTGGTCATAGGCGTAGAGTATTTTACTGCGACAACAGAGCAAATTGAGTAGGGAGTGGTAAGCCTCGACGCTTTTGCTTAAGGTGTCAGGATGAGAGTCAAACCAGACTAAGATGTGACGCCTTTCCCTGGGCTTCTGTTTGTGGTTATCATATTCAAAAATTGGACTACCAAAAAGTTGACCCGTTTTTGATGGTTGGAGATGTTCTGCTGTTTCTTTGACTAAGGCAGCAACACAGTGATTAGCTAAATCTTGATAGGCGGATTCTTCAATATTGACTGGTTTAGCAAATAGTAGTAGGGTTTGTCCGAGAGAAGCTTGGATTTGCTCAGCAGGATTGAGCTGACTTAGCTGGGCTATATCTACAGTTTCACGGTAACGTAAGGTTAGGTCAAGAGCATAGGTATCGTGAATGCGCAGGGGATAAATTTCTCCCATTAGGCGCAAAGAATTTTTATCTGATTCACTGTGAAAACGCAGCTGACGAGCTTTATTTGATTGAGGATCTTTCCTCACCAATTCCAACCAATCATCTAGATAAGGTTTCTCTTCTGCTGTTGCTTCTTGATCCTCATTAGTAGGATTGTAGTAGTATTGAGAATCTTTGAGATTGTAAGTGTAGCAGCGAAGTTCTGTTTTCAGAGATTTCAGGATTTGGATGTTGCGCTGCTCACCAAGGGCAACACATTGTTCCCACAGCTGATTAGCATTGTCCATCACCTGTTGCTTGCTTTTGCTAATGTCTTGGCGCAGCTGAAAGGCGTAGAGTGTTAGGCTAGGATTTTGTACTTTCCAGGCTGTGGGTGTCTGGTTCATTTGCTAGAGTCTGATGGTTTTTTCTCCTTAGTGGTTTCGGGGAAACTTTCCCGTATCTGGTTTTTGAGGAGTGTTTGATAGTCTTCCTGTTTAGGTTTGGGATTGGATTCTCCTTGACCCCTGTCACCTCCAGAGGTTACACCAAATAAGCTTTTCCGCGTTTTACTCAAAGCTTTGCGGATGTCGGGGTATTTTTTGCACCAAGTGGAGATGGCATCTGAGAGGGATGCAACCTCTTCTGGAAATGTGTCTATCTGTTGCTCTAAATCAACTCTATTCTCAGCTAAAAAGACAGAAGGTTGGTCTTTGATAAGATGAATAAAAGCTTGGATGTTCTGTTCAGGTGTCAATGACATGAGATTATTATCAAATAGATGCAGGACTAGCATTATTTACCGATCGCACAAAAAGCAGCCCAGTAGTAAGGTGATTGGAAAGGCTGTTCGGTTTTCTCCTCATCCTCAAACCAATCAAACAAGGCATCTTCTTGAGTGGGAGTCAGGGAAAAATGGTTTGTCCACTCTTCTAGTTCTTCTTTTTTAACATCCCGCAGCCAGGTTTGAGCTTGGTTGAGGGCAACCGCAACTGCACCAGTTTCTTTTGTGGAAAACTGACTGAGGTTTTGGTAAAATTTGACCATTAAGAAGGCAGTAGCAAAGTCATTCACTGTCCAGAGATCACTAACAACACTGGGACTACCTGCATAGAGGAAACCACTGGGTAGACTAATATATTCATCACTGTTGTATTGATAAGTACTACCAGCAACTGGAGTAATGCCTGTTTCACAAGCAGAGAGGGTGACAAGGCGGCATTGATTGAGACTTAATCCAAAGATTTCTGCTAAAGTGAGTTGTCCATCTTCTGGACTTTCATCTTTGGCGAGAATCAGTGCAGATTCTAGGGGTGATCTTACATTAAACTTACCATGACAAGAAAAATGATGACAGTGGGATACTGGCATCTCTTGATTAGTCTTAAAGGCAGTTTCGGTTGCATCCTGCTTGGCTAAAACTTGGGAGGAAGGGAATAATGGGAGAATGTTCTCAACCTCTAAGTCGGCGTAGCCTAGATCCTTAGTTGGGTTTTGGATAGCAAAAAGCTTACTGAAATCAGGACGTTGCTGGTTTTGACTCAGTTGCAGTAATTGGCAACTCGGAGCATAGCGAACTCCTTTGGGAAATAAGTCAAGTAAGTATGTATTATCACAGGGCAAAGCATTTGGATTGTCTACCTTGGGTTTCATCGATAAATTATCGCCCAAATGCTTTGCCCCTACATCGCCTACATCCAATTTTTGACTCTTCCCAATGGGCAATGCATGAAGTGGAAACAAATGTAAGAAGCGATGGGGGATGAGAATCAACTGGTTACATCCTTGGGGAAGTTCAGCTAGAATTTCTTCAATATGCAGAATCTGGGCTAATCGGCTGAGTAGCTCATCGAGGTTAGTTCTCCACTGGTCTTTTTTCTCGTAGTAATTGCTCAGATGCTCACTAGTCAAATCAATCAAGGCTTTTTGCTCTTCTGAAAAATATTGTTTAACCTGCGGCTGCCGATTGTGACGGGTGATGATAAAAGTAAGAATTTGATTGGGTGTAATATACCACTCGATAATAGCGGTGTGGTTATCAATGAGAGCTTGGATATCACTAAAGGGAATTGGTTCAACCTGTTGAGTGAATCTAAAGCTACTATCTAATTGGTTGATTTCCTCAAGGAGATGAGTCTGCTGCTGTTTTAAGTAGTTTAATTGTTGCTGCTGTATCTTGATATTGTCCCGGTACTTCTCCTCTGACTCCCGATTTCTCGTGAATATCTCTAACTCTCGCTGTATCACTGGGATTTCCCGTCGCAGCTGTGCGATTTGCTGGCAATGAGTTTGGTAAACCTCTTGGTTAGGATAGCTATCAGCTTTAGGATAGAGGTTTTTGTTAGCTAGGAGTTCGACTAGATTTCTGCCTTTGCTACGTTCAACATATTCGATTGCTTCGGTGAGTTTATCCAATTCCAGGCAGACTTCAACCATACGGCTATAGAGTTGATGCCATTGTTCAGCCAGTTTTTGCTTGTTTCCTTCTATTCCAGAACCAGATATTATTTCCCCCCGCAGGGATTCTACCGTTGCAATCCCTTCAGCCAACCTCTTGTAGGCGTTGGTAAACTGTTGAGCATCTTGATAAGCAAGTCCTAGATTATATAGGGTTTCAGCATGGCTTTGGGGCAAAGCTTCACGGGTGCGAACTTCTAGAATAGATTTGTAAGATGCGATGGCATTTTCTATATTCTGAGCCTTATCTCCTAGTATCCGATTACTGTAAGCATTAGCCAAGTTATTCTGAGTATTTGCCCAGTCAACGGGAAAAGCTTCACGGGTGTAAACTTCTAGAGCATTTTGGTTACAAGCGATGGCATCTTCTATATTCTGAGCCTTGTCTCCCCGTATCCGATCACTGTAAGCAAGTCCTAAGTTACTCTGAGTCATTGCCCAATCGACTGGCAAAGCTTCACGGGTACGAACTTCTAGAGCAGATTTGTAAGATGCGATGGCATCTTCTATATTCTGAGCGTGATCTCCGAATATCCGATTTTTGTAAGCAACAGCCAAGTTATTCTGAGTCATTGCCCAATGCACAGGCATTGCTTCACGGGTAAAAACTTGTAGGGCATTGTGTTGACAAGTGATCGCCTCTTCAAGATTCTGAGCCTGCTCTCCGAGTATCCGATTACTGTAAGCAAGTCCTAAGTTATTCTGAGTAGTTGCCCAATCCACAGGCATTGCTTCACGGGTTCGAACTTGTAGGGCATTTTGGTTACAAGTGATCGCCTCTTCAAGATTCTGAGCCTGCTCTCCGAGTATCCGATTACTGTAAGCAACAGCCAAGTTACTCTGAGCCATTGCCCAATTAACGGGAAAAGCTTCACGGGTAAGAACTTGTAGGGCATTGTTTTGACAAGTGATCGCCTCTTCTATATTCTGAGCCTTATCTCCTAGTATCCGATCACTGTAAGCAGCTGCCAAGTTATTCTGAGTAGTTGCCCAATTAAAGGGAAAAGCTTCACGGGTACGAACTTGTAGAGCATTGTGTTGACAAGTGATCGCCTCTTCTATATTCTGAGCCCTATCTCCGAGTATCCGATTACTGTAAGCATTAGCTAAGTTATTCTGAGTCATTGCCCACTCCACAGGCATGGCTTCACGGGTGTAAACTTCTAGAGCATTTTGGTAAGATGCGATCGCATCTTCAATATTTTGAGCCTGATCTCCGAGTATCCGATTTCTGCAAGCATTAGCCAAGTTATTCTGAGTCATTGCCCAGTCAACAGGAAAAGCTTCACGGGTGTAAACTTCTAGAGCATTTTGATAACAAGCGATCGCATATTCTATATTCTGAGCTTTATCTCCGAGTATCCGATTACTGTAAGCATTAGCCAAGTTATTCTGAGTCATTGCCCAATCCACAGGCATTGCTTCACGGGTGTAAACTTCTAGGGCATTTTGGTTACAAGCGATCGCATATTCTATATTCTGAGCCTGCTCTCCAAGTATCCGACTTCTGTAAGCATTAGCCAAGTTATTCTGAGTCATTGCCCAATCCACAGGCATGGCTTCACGAGTGTAAACTTCTAGGGCATTTTGGTTACAAGCGATCGCATATTCTATATTCTGAGCCTTATCTCCGAGTATTCGATTATTGTAAGCATTAGCCAAGTTATTCTGAGTAGTTGCCCACTCCACAGGCATGGCTTCACGGGTACGAACTTCTAGGACATTTTGGTAAGAAGCAATGGCATCTTCGAGATTCTCAGCCCTAGCTCCCCGTATCCGAGCACTGTAGGCATTAGCCAAGTCATTCTGAGTCATTGCCCAATCCACAGGCATGGCTTCACGGGTAAGAACTTGTAGAGCATTTTGGTAAAAAGCGATCGCCTTTTCAAGATTCTGAGCTTTATCTCCGAGTATCCGATTACTGTAAGCAAGTCCTAAGTTATACTGAGCAGTTGCCCAATTAAAGGTAAAAGCTTCACGGGTAAGAACTTGTAGGGCATTTTGGAAACAAGCGATGGCATCTTCGAGATTCTGAGCCCTAGCTCCCCGTATCCGATTTCTGTAAGCAATAGCCAAGTTATTCTGAGCAGTTGCCCAATTAAAGGGCAAAGCTTCACGGGTGTAAACTTTTAGAGCAGATTTGTAAGATGCGAGCGCAGTTTCCAGATTACTAGCTTCGTTTCCTTGAGGAAACTCCTGCATACGATTACCCAAGCTAATCAAATCCCCAGCCATAAATTGTGCTTTTTGAGGTTCGACTGTAGGTAAAGTCTTTGTTGCCCAAGCTTGTAAGATTTGCGTCAAGCCATCATCAAGTTTATCCAAGTTAGCTTGCAGTAGGGGATAAACTATCTGTGGATCACCTCGACTATCCCTAATTGCCCGTAACACCTGTATCAAAAATTGCAAATATTCCTCAGGTGTTGCTGCTACCATTCCCAAACCGTGGGCAATCTCAACTGCATATCGTCTAAACCAACTTGCATCGCCATCTCCCTCCGCTGCCATCTGCTCAGCCACGGATATCATCAGCTCCACCAATCCTGCATCCACGAGTTCCCAATGTGCCTGCAATGTCTGAGTTTCTTCCCCATCAGGGCAACTCAGCAACGATTGAATTAGTTTCCGGTAACCCTGCCAGCGGTGTTCGTCCATTTTGGCGTGAAGAGAATTTAGAATTGACTGTAGGGGTGAAGCATTGGCGCTGGCATATTGCCCATAAAATCAAGGTTTTTATCCGCCAATGCTTCACCCTTCCGGGATTTATGCAAGAGGTCTAATAGAAAAGCGATCGCTTTTCTCAAATGCTACAACTATTCAATTTTAAGATAGCAATCATGGGGATTTACAGTCAGGAGATCCCATGAGTTCAGAGAAAGTAGTGCGAGCATCTTGCTCGCTATCGGTGTTCAATTATCTGCTTTGCATCTTGCTTGCTATCGGTGATTAACAATAATTGCATCTCTCACAAATTTTGCGATCGCTTACCGCTGATACAGGCTAGAAACCTGTTCCACATTGAAGATAGACACCGGATCGCTCTGGTAACGTGCTACAACTAGTTTATCCTAAACAGAGCGATCGCTTACCATAGGAACAGATAGAGGAAAGGTGAGCTATGCAACAACTCGGAGACTCTCTAGAAGAATATTTCAATTTCTATCGACCTGATGATATCCGCCTCAAAGGTACTCGTGTTGGTATTGAACATGTTCTCCAGGAGTATATCCATAACGGCAAATCCCCACAAGAAATAGAGTCGCTCTTTTCTACGGTGAGTTTAGAGCAAATTTATGCCACTATTTTGTACTATTTGCGTAACCAAGAAGCGGTAGGTAAGTATTTTAATGAGTGGCGCGATTACTGTCTTCAAGCTCAAGAAGAGCACGATCAAAATCCACCACCTGTTGTGCTGCGACTGCTTAAATTAAAAGAAGAGCAAAAAGCACTTCAGGTTGTCAAATAATGCCTATTAAATACTTGATAGATGAAAATTTGCCACCTTCATATCAGAAACAGTTGCTACATCGCCAACCAGATTTAACCGTCTTAAGTATTGGGGATAAAGATGCACCGCCCAAAGTTACCCTAGATCCTGAAATTTTGCTTTGGTGTGAGGCAAATGGATTTATCTTAGTAACGAATAACCGTAGCTCTATGCCAGTGCATTTAACCGAACACTTAGCAGAAGCTCACCATGTTCCTGGTATTCTGGTGCTAAGAGACACAGCATCTATGGGTGAAATACTTGAGGATCTGATTTTGATTTTCTTAGCCGCAGATAAGAGCGAATATCAAGATATAATCGGTTACGTACCATTGAAGAGATAATAGCTCTGGTGTTAGGTTTGTAGGGGCAGGTTCACCAAAAACTTTGCCACTATGCGATCACTTAACTAAACCCGCCCGAGCAGCATCAAGAGAATTTATAATTTAGAATTTTAAGCCTAACCGAGCAGTATTGCCATAAGGATAGAAAAGCGATCGCTTTTCTCAAATCCGACTACTATTCAATTTTAAGATAGCGATCATGGGGATTTACACTAAGGAGCTCCCATGAGTTCAGAGAAAGTAGTGCGAGCATCTTGCTCGCTATCAGTATTCAGCTATCTGCTTTGCATCTTCCTCATTATCAGCTGTAGGTTGGGTGAAGCGTTGAGCAAACTTTGACCAACATCTCTAGAAAACCACCAAAAGCAAAATCCAACGCCAATTCTCTCGGTGTTGGGTTTCGCTTTGCTTCACCCAACCTACTTTTGTAAAGGTAAGCAAGGGGAAAATGATTACTCTTTTATTCTTCTCAGCCCTAAATATAGAAGTACCTTATATATGGGCGCACACTTTTTCCATTATCAAATAGTATAGCAAAAAATAATCGTGCTTGCAACTAATTATACTGAGAGCATTGCTCAAGTTTGATTTTCAAAACGTTTTCTTCTAGCTTCTATAGCCCGTAACTTTTCTTCTAAGTTAAGATGATCTGACTCATTAGTTAAACGATAACTAATCAAGCGATCAAGAATCTCCCGTTGTCGTATGGAATGTTCGGCTAAATCTCTATACTTTTGGCTCAATTCATATAGAACAATTTTTTGTTTTTCTTGGCTTTCCTCAAATTTGAGTTGTCTTTTCTGGAATTCTACTTGACCTTCTTGTAATTCCCGCTGACCTTTCTTAAATTTAGGTTGACTTGCTTTAATTTCTCGTTGAACAGACAACATTTTTTCGATGATTTTTTGCATTTCTTCAAAAGTCATCTTATACCCTCATTTGCTTCAATTGATTATCTAATTATAGCAAAAAAGTTAGAATTTAGAATTTAGAATGCAGCTACGATTGAGTGTCAAAAATGTAGTGCGAGCATCTTGCTCGCTTGCTTGAAAAAACAGCAGTGATTTTGCGACTATTGCCTGCCTTGTAAGACATTCATTACTCATTACTTATTACTCATTACTTATTACTCATTACTTACTCAACAATTACTATTAACATATTCCACCCAGTAACCAATAAGTAGTCATTGTACCTTTACCTTTAACTGCGATCGCACCTCGCTCCTCCAATAAATACTTATCCTGTAAACGTTCATAAACAGTAGCACTGACTTGAATGCTACCGGGTTCTCCTTGAGACTCCATCCGGGAAGCTACATTTACTGTATCCCCCCACAGGTCATAGATGAACTTTTTGATGCCAATTACCCCTGCTACAACGGGACCAGTATTAATACCAATCCGAATGGCAAATTTTTCCCCAGTTTCTACTTGAAATTGGTTAATTGCCTGTTGCATATCCAAAGCCATGTCAGCAATTGCTTCTGCATGGTTGTCCTTAGGCACTGGTAAACCTCCCGCTACCATATAAGCATCCCCAATAGTTTTAATTTTCTCCAAACCGTGTTTTTGGGCTAATTGATCAAACAGGGAAAAAATATGATTGAGTAAGTTGACTAATTCCTTCGGAGCAATACGAGCAGAAAGGGGAGTAAAGCCAACTATATCGGCAAACATAATAGTTACCTCATCAAATTGCTCGGCGATTAGTGCTTCCCCATTCGATTTCCCTAACTCCCAATGATCTTGTTTCAAGCGCTTGACAATTGCCTCTGGCAAAATATTTAATAACAACCGCTCTGACTTTTCTTTTTCTGCTTGTAAAGCTTCTTCTGCTTCCTTGCGTAGGGTAATATCTTCTAAAACTCCTAAAAGACCTACTACATTGCCTTCGGAGTCATGAATGGGGATTTTAGTGATATCGAGCCAAGCTTTTTTGCCATCTTCTGAAGGTTTTTCTTTCCGAGCAATGAAGTGTTCTGACTGATTTGTCTCCATAATCTGCAAGTCTTTTGCACGGTATTCTTCTGCAATTTCCTTACTAGGAAGCAAATCATAATCTGTCTTCCCCACCACCGCTTCTGGACTCTCAACCTGAGCTGCTTGAGCCCAGTTTTTATTACAACCAAGAAATACTAAGTTCCTGTCTTTCCAAAAAACCTGTTGAGGGATATTATCCAAAATCAACCGTAGATACTGCTCTTTCTCCGCCAGAGCTTCAACTGCCTGTTTGCGCTCGGTGATATCCGTGATAAAGCCTTCTAGAGCCAGCAGTTTATCTTCAAAGGAAAATACTCCCTCTCCTTGTTCCCACACCCATTTGATTTCTCCAGTAATAGTAATAATTCGATATACTAACTGGAAGGGCTGTCTTGCAGCTAGGGCAGTTTCTATCTCCTGTCGCACGAATTCTTTGTCTTCAGGATGAATTAGTTGCTCATAAGAAACTAAGGAATTACCGATTAAATCCGTTGCCGAATAACCAGTCAACTCAGTACACCCCTCACTGACAAATTGCATTGTCCAGTTTTCATCACTCCCTCCCCGGTAAGCCATCCCTGGTAAATTACTCATTAAAGTAGAGAGGGTGCGTTGACTCTCAAAGAAAGCCTCTTGTACTCCTTTGCGCTCAGTGATATCGTTGGTGATTGACAACAAACATTGCTTGCCACCAAGATTAATAATCTCTGCTGATAATAACCCTGTTCTGATTTCTCCTGACTTGAGGCGAAAATTGAATTCCTGATTGTGAACTTCTCCGTTTTCTGTCAATAATTGGGTCATTCGAGAACGGTCTTCTGGACTAACCCAAATATTCAGCTCTTGGCTGGTATGATCAATTACTTCTTCTTTGGTATAACCAGTAACTTCGAGGAAAGTATCGTTAACTTCAATATAACGTCCATCGGCAAGAATAGTAATCGCGATCGGGTTAGGACTAGCGCGAAAAGCTAAAGCAAACTTTTGTTCTGACAAGCGTAATGCCAGGGTTCTTTCTTCAACTCGCTCTTCTAGCTCATCAAAAGACTCCCGTAACTGCTGAGCCATTTGGTTAAAAGATTCACCTAGAACCCTCAGCTCATTTATTCCCTTTACTCTAACTTTCTGCTCTAGTTCGCCACTAGCTATTGCTCGACTAGCAGCGCTCAAGCGTAGAATAGGGGAAGTAATCCAGCGGGAGGTAAAAACCCCTAAGACAGTAGCCAAACCCAAAGCCCCTAGACATAACAATATAGTGTTGTGGGTATTTTTGTTAATTTGCTCCATCAAATCTGATTCCGGCACCACCACCACAATCAGCCAATCTAAGCCACTACCATCTTGGAAAGGAGTCACTCGTAGAAAGTAATTTCCTGGATTAGAATAGCTCTTCTTATCAAGCAAAAACTTAAGTTGTTGAGGTTGATTAATCTGGCTCAAGTCAGCAAATTCTGCTGTTAAATACTTAGCTGTAGCTCGCATCAAAGGATCACTACTGTTAGTAGCTAATAGCCGTTGTGCTTCATCATCATTGAAATAGAATGGCTGCTGTTGAGTGGAAGTGGCAACTAAGAGTCCAGAGCGCTCGATAATGAAAGTCTGTCCAGTTTGACCAATTTTCAAACTACTTAAGAATTGACTAATTTTATCAAGCAAGACATCTGTACCTACAACCCCAAGTAGAGTTCCAGTTTGCTCTTCAATCGCCTGGGAGATAGTGATACCCAACATCCGATTGCTAAACATGACGTAGATGGGACTCCACACAGCCTGCTTAACCTCAACGGCTCTCTCATACCAGGGACGGATGCGAGGATCGTAATCTTCCCGGACACTAGACCTCTCGGTGCGATTTCCCTGACTATCGGTGGCATAAGTATGAAAATCACCATTAGTTGAGCTATCAGCCGCCTTAATAACTAAACTGCCATCAGTGGCAAATCCAGCTCCCAGGTATTCTCCTTGCTCAGTGCCCAACTGAATTGTATTAACTGAGTCTAAAATTTTAACTGAGTCTGAGTCTGAGTTTTTGAGGGAGTTTAATGACTGTAATTGCTGCCACAAAAACAGCTCACTTGGAGTTGATTGAGTTTGTAGCTGACGACTAACTGCTGCATCAGCGAGGATTTGGTTAAGTAAATGGGGGGTTGCCAAATAGCTATTGAGATGACCAATAATGCGATCGCAAACTTCAGTATGCAATTGGTTAGCCAGGTCATTCACCGCTTTCTGTCCGTTGCGTAAGGAGAGATATCCTGTCAGTCCCACAACAGCAAAGATTTGCACCACAAAAGGCACCACCAGCACAAGGCGCAGGGGCATCTTGTAAGAAACCCAGGACAAGCGACTGCTCAGAATTTTCAATGACATTAGTTGCTCTTACCACTCAGGTGCAGGTAAATTGCTGCTTAGTAGATGCCCCTTGATAGAAGTAGGCTTTAATCGCCCCTCCTTAAGTTTGTGCTATATAAGAGCTATCAATCTTTTCTTTAGTATTTATCCAACTAATTTCATTAAAACCTAACACCTAAGTAGGTGGGCATAAATAAACTCACATGGGCAGGGCGGGTTTTGAAGGAGAGAAACAGTACACGTAGCAAGCATCTTAGCTAAACCCGCCCCTACAAATCCAATGATCGTTTTTTTTCACCTACTTACTTAACACCTAAAACCTGATCTCAACTAGCATGTCTGGCTTTAAGTTGAGAGCCTTCTTGAATCTAGTAACCAATAAGTAGTCATGGTTCCTTTACCTTTAACTTCAATTTCCCCCCGCTCCTCCAATAAATACTTATCCTGCAAACGCTCATAGGTAGTAGCTGTCACCTGAATGCGTCCTGGTTCTCCCTGAGATTCCATTCGGGAAGCTACATTTACTGTATCCCCCCATAGATCATAGATGAATTTTTGAGTGCCAATTACCCCAGCAACCACAGGTCCTGTATTAATGCCAATACGAATTTGGAACATTTCACCTCCGTTGCCATAAAACCGGCGAATTGTTTGCTGCATATCCAAAGCCATTTCAGCGATGGCTTCAGCATGATCATCCTTTGGTACTGGCAAACCTGCTGCCGCCATATAGGCATCTCCAATAGTTTTGATTTTTTCTAAACCATGCCGTTGGGTAAGTTGATCAAAACTCGAAAAAATTAGATTGAGCAAGTTTACCAATTCAATGGGAGTCATGCTAGCAGAAAGAGGAGTAAAGCCAACAATGTCAGCAAACAGAATAGTCACATCGTCGAATTGCTCAGCGATGGCGCTAGTATTTTGTTGCAACTGCTCAACAATCTTCTTCGGTAAGATATTCAGCAATAGCCTCTCAGTCTTTTGTTGAGCCACACGCAAAGCTAACTCCGCCTGTTTACGAGCAGTAATGTCACGAGCTACCCAAATGACGGTATCTTCAGAAATGGGTGAAATCCTCGCACCAAACCACAACTCGATCTCCTCTATGGTGAGGCTATACTCACAATTGACTGTCTTTCGAGAGTTGAGGGCATCCCAGATGTGATGAATAAAAATATTAGCCTGCGATCGCTCAAAAATGTCGTGTAGTGTCTTACCGATAAGTTCTTCAGCAGGTTTTTGCAACAGAGCTGGATTTGTAGGAGCGATTTTGAGATAGTATCCTTGGGCATCAAGCACTATCACCACATCAGTCATAGCTGCAAACAGTGCCCTCAGTTCAGCTTCCGTTTGCTTTTGCTGCATCACATTTCCCAGCTGAGCTGCTATAGCTGAAACTAGCTCCGCCAATCTTTGCTCATGCTGTTGGGGTTGCAACATAAAAAAAACTAGTACTGCTAACAATTGCCTCTGCTGATAAGGGACTTTGTCCTTTTTGAGCAACTCCACAGCTCCCCCACTCCCAGAATTGGGAGAAGTGAAAATTGGCACACTAAACCCCGCCCTCAGTCCGCGCTCTTGCGCCAGTTGCCATCTAAAAAAAATGTCATTGAAATCAACCGAAACCTTAGAAATCCACTTTGGTTGTCCTTGTTCCCAAACTTCTCCTGGTAAACCCTCACCCATAAGGAAAATCAACCCTTCGCTATACTCTCGAAACTCTTCTAGGGCTGCGATCGCGGTTTCATCTATACCTGCACGGTTACAATACCAGGTGGAGCTACATTGTAGAGCCATCCTGTCAGCCTGGGGAATCCAAGCTTCCCCATAACTCCAGCCAGTAAACTCGCACAACTTGCGGAGTGCTACTTCCAATGCACCTTCAAAATCTGGAGCTTCGTTGATTGCTTGGGTGATAGTTAACAATAGTTGAAGTTCTTCTTCGGCTTGTTTGCGCTCATCAATTTCCTGTTGCAATTGGGCAGTACGGTATTCAACTTGTTGTTCTAGGGAAGTAGTTAATTGTTGTAATAGCTGATTTTGCTTTGCTAATTGTTGCTCGTGAGTATAACGGCGCAAAGCTTCTTGAACCGTCAAAATCAGGTCGGTTTCATCCCAAGGTTTGGTAATGTAACGATATAGGTTGGCGGTGTTGACTGCATTAAGCACTGCTTGAGCGTCAGCTTGTCCAGTCAACATAATCTTCAGAATTTGGGGATACTGAGTATGAATTTGGCTTAGCAGTTCATCCCCCTTCATTCCTGGCATAATTTGATCACAGATCACTAAGGCAACTTCAATTCCGTCTGCTTGCAATTCTTCGAGAATTTCTAGAGCTTCTTCCCCATCCTGGGCTCCCTCAACTTCATAATTCTCTCTGAGATTACGTTTGAGTTGCTCTGTGAGACTGTCTAAAACGACCTTTTGATCGTCAACACAGATAATTGCCAGACTACTCATATTGACTCCAACGCGGAGGTGATTATTGCTGCTAGCTTGTCTTTAGTCCTTAGTTTAGGTTCATCAAGAATTGAGATCAGCAACTTGACTTTGATATTTACAAAGATAATTATGCACAGCCAAATCTATCAATTCCAGAGTATGACTTCACCCACCATGTTGCCAATACCATCTGTATTGAAACCTAGATTCCGCAACCTAAAATATCACACTGCTGCAAGAAGGCAGAAGGCAGGAGGCAGGAGGCTCCAAGGGAATTAAGAGCTGCTTCAATTATTGCGTTTTATGTATGTAGATTCTTTCCTGTTCCCTGCTCCCTGCTCCCTACTTACAAGTGCTCCCAAATCCAGTCCTGTAAAATAGGGTTGACTATCTCTGGAGCTTCATCTTGGGGGCAATGACCCAAGCCTTCTAAAGGAACAAATTTTTCCACCGTTGGGAAGCTAGCCAAATCTCGCCCCAATTCGATAGGTTCCCAAGGGTCTTGGGTGCCCCACAAGATAATTGCAGAACAGGGTAGGATGGGCAGGAGTTTCTCTGGTAGTGGTCCTTGAGAATAGCGGGTGAAAGCAAGAAATACATCTGCTGCACCCACATCAAGAGCAGGTTTCATAAGCATATCCACCAGCTCATCTGTCACCGCTTCGGGATGTCGGTAAGCTTGCAACAGGATTTTACGCACTACTTTTGGTTGAGCTAGTTGACTAAAGAATAACTGACCAATCCACTTATTTCCTAACAGCCATTGTAAAACTGATGCTCCTAGACTTCGATACCAAGGAAGTTCAACACGTTTGCTCTGGTGTAGTAGTCGTAGGGAACAGTTGAGTAGAGCAATCCCCAAGCTAATTTCTGGGTTATCCACCGCTGCTTGCATGACAACGATACAACCAATGGAATTACCTACTAAAAAAGCAGAACCGCCAACGACTTCTCGGCAAAAAGCAGCAACTTGTTGCCCCCAGGTTTCAAAAGTATACTCAATTTCTTTACCAGGGATAGGTTTAGCAGAAGCTCCAAAGCCGATTAAGTCAAGGGCATAGCAGCGACAGTTTTGCCCTAAAACTGGCAAGTTCTTACGCCAATGCCCTGAAGATGCTCCAAAACCATGTATCATCACTACTGCTGGCCCCTGATTACCATAAACTTTATAAGCAATGGAGAAACTCTGCCAAGTCCAAGTTTTTGTATCAAGGTTGGTACTCAGGGGTTTGTTGGAGTAAGGGGGAGTCATATTGTAGTCTCCAAGTGACTTAATACACAGAAGCAAAAATTGTTGATCTTTACATTACAATCGATTTGGAATGATAGTTCACAAAAAGCAAACCATATAATTTTTATGGGAAAGATTGGTACTCTCGTTGGCAGTTATGTTCCGGATTTTGAACTTCCGGGAATTGACGATCAAGTTCACCACCTCTCCCGTTACCTAGAAAAGTGGAGGGCTGTGGGAGTGGTATTTATCTGCAATCATTCTTCCTATGTTGATTCCTATTTAGACAAGCTCAAGCAAATTCAATCCCAGTTTAAGCAACAGGGCTTTACCCTGGTTGGTATTAATGCTAGAGATGCTAACCAGTACCCAGAATGCAGCTTTGAGAACATGAAGCAGTTTGCCAAGGTAAGGAAACTAAATTTTCCTTACCTTTGGGATTCAACTCAGGATGTGGCTCAAGGCTTTGGTGTTGAGAAAATGCCGACGGCATTCCTAATCGATCAAGAGGGGATTCTTCGTTACACCGGTAGCATTGACAATAGTTTCCAGGAACCAGAAGCTCTACAAGTGCCTTATTTACAAAATGCGATCGCAGCACTTTTATCAGGAGAAGACATCTCAGCAAAATCTACTGAAGTAACTGGCAGCCAACTAGAGTGGCGACAATAGGGTGGGTGGGGTGAAAAAAGGTGTGGGAGAGCTTTTTTGAGTAATGAGTAATGAGTAATGAGTAATGAGTAATGAGTGAAGAAACCTTTGTCAAATCTCTTTACTCCTGCCTCCTATCCCAAAATCAGCCTATTATTCCCATCTAGATTAGAGACATAATATATCTGGACTGTTATCTTATGTGAGAAGACAATCTATCTTATGTGGGAAGACAATCTCAAAACAACATTCTTGACATGGGGATGAAATACCAACGAGTCTTACTAAAGTTGAGTGGCGAAGCCCTTATGGGCAAATTAGGCTACGGTATTGATCCAGGAGTCGTTCAAGAAATAGCCGCTGAAGTGGCAGAAGTCGTGAGCAATGGCGTTCAGATGGCAATTGTCGTTGGTGGTGGCAATATCTTTCGGGGTGTTAAAGCATCTGCAGGAGGTATGGATCGGGCAACTGCTGATTATATCGGCATGATTGCTACGGTAATGAATGCTATGACCTTGCAAGACGCTCTTGAACGCATTGGAATACCAACGCGAGTACAAACTGCAATCACTATGCAGCAAGTCGCAGAACCCTATATCCGGCGTCGTGCCATTCGCCACCTAGAAAAAGGACGAGTAGTGATTTTTGGAGCAGGATCGGGAAATCCTTTCTTTACCACTGACACTACTGCTGCTCTGAGAGCTGCCGAAATAGATGCTGAGGTAATCTTTAAAGCAACAAAAGTAGACGGAATTTATGATTGTGACCCCAAGCTCAATCCCAATGCCCGCCGCTATCAGACTCTCACCTACGGTCATGTACTCGCTAATGATTTGCGAGTGATGGATAGTACTGCGATCGCATTATGTAAAGAGAATAATATCCCAATTGTGGTATTTGATCTTACTGTGCGCAATAATATCCAACGCGCAATTCAAGGAGAATCTGTCGGAACATTCGTGGGAGGTTTTTGTGACGTTAGCTGATGCCGAAAGTCATATGCAGAAAGCTGTTGAGGCCACTAAAAGAGCTTTCAATACTATTCGTACTGGTCGTGCTAACACTAGTTTACTTGACCGGGTGATGGTGGAGTACTACGGTAGTCCAACACCTCTGAAGTCTCTAGCAAATATTAATACACCGGATGCTAGTACAATAACTATTCAACCTTATGACAAGAGTAGCCTGACTCAAATAGAGAAAGCAATTTCCCTATCAGATATTGGCTTGACTCCCAATAATGATGGTGAGGTCGTTAGGTTGAATATTCCCCCATTGACTAGTGAGCGGCGTCAAGAATTTGTTAAGTTGGCAGGCAAATTTGCTGAGGACGGTAAAGTTTCTATCCGTAATGTCCGTCGTGATGCGGTTGACTCTGTTCGGAAGCAGGAAAAAAATAGTGACATCTCTAAAGATGAAGCATTAGACTTGCAAGATGAGATTCAAAAGCTCACTGATAAATACACAGCCAAAATTGAAGAGTTGTTAGCTGAAAAAGAAAAGGATATCAGCACTGTCTAAAAGTAGTCTAAGAAGGCAAAAGGCAAAAGATAAGAAAGCTTGTACAGTAAGTTTTCAACCTTTTCTAACTGGTGGATTATTTCTGTTGGGCTGAACTAGCAATACTTTCTTGATCATTTTGGGCTTTCAAAAGGGAGTTGGAGAAGTGACTAATGAAAATAAATGTAAACAACTCCCTTACTGCCTTGATACCTAGGTGTTGAGTAGTAAAAAAAATCCTGATTGTAACTGATAAAAAAACTTTCACATTAAGGAGAATTGAAATGGGACTTAGTGATGGTCTTAGGGAACCGAGCAAAAGAGCAAGCATCGTGTCTGATTGCGTAAATTTGATAGATGAGCAAGTAGCTAACAAAGGTGGAATTTCTGGTATTGGCATGAAAGCAGCCTACGGCGCTGTCAAGGGGATTAAGCCTGGCTATATTGAAGGAGCTGTAGCACGACTTCTACCCGAAGTCTTGACTGCACTAGATCCCATGTGGGATGAGGGAGTAGAAACGGGTAACCCAGTTGGATATCTCAGCCAAAATTCCTCTCGTTCAGCGGATACCTTGCTCAGTGTCACGGACACCAGAATCGAAAAAACTGATAATGGGGTTGTACGAGGCGCATATAAAAAATTACGTAAGTCAGTTAAGAGTGATGTGGAAGAGGCAATACCGAACTTGGCAAAAATAATTGATAAGTATACCAACAGTTGATTAGTCATTAGACTTATCCTAAAATAGCGAAAAGCAGTCTCTGAATGCTTTTCGCTGATTGATTAGCCCTTGATAATTTGAATAATTTTAAAGCTTTTATTAGGGTTACAAGTCTCAGAGGAGATTTGAGCAGAATTTAATATAATTGATTAATCTATATTGAAATTTTCACGAATAATTCATACTGCCAGTGTAATCTAGAAAAGCTGGTAATATTACTGAACTATCTAGCAGGGTTCTTGACTACGGTAGAACTCATCTTGTTGTTAACAAAAGTGTGAGAACTTAAACATGAATCTAATATTACTGAGTTATCTAGCAATTTCTTACGCCTTCTGTTACTTAATCTGTCTTAGCAAGTAGCTCATGCTATTACACAATACTTATTGTCTGTCAAGTATGAAGACTTCTTCGTTATCTGATTTTGTTTGGGGCTCCAATTATTTCTTTAGTATTATTCCTTAAGAGATAATTTCTGTTTACGCATTCTAAATAGATTGATTTGTCACGTAAGTTTGCTAGTATTACAGCTTACAAGTAAATTTACTGACAGAACTGACTAAAGTGTTTGATTTAGGGTGCGTTGCAACAAGATTTATGTAGGGTGCGTTGCAGCAATAGTCAAGCTTCTGTCTTAATTTACTAAGGATTGTAAATATCGTATGACTGATTAACTGAATTGACGTAAAAACTTGAAAAAACCGAGTAAATTATCTAGATAATTACCTACGGTATTACTAGTACATCTCTTCAGATAACAGGCTAAAATCTCCTTCCACAACGGTTTAGTGATGGCTCTACTTGCCCTCAAATACTATCTCCGTCAATCTTTGGTGTCTGTTAATATTCCTATTTTGGGATTGATCAGTAAACTGCATTGGCAGGATTTAGTGCAAGTTTGATAGTAACACTTTGGGATATTAGCTACTAAATTGACTAAAGTGTTAGTTGAACTTTTCTCATATCTGCTCTTGAATTTTATAGAAATACAAGAGGAGGGTTAACTAAAGTCTGTAAAGTTGTAATGTATTGAACTCACCTTACTTGTTGTTGTTGTTCACAAACAACCTAATCATTGTTAATTGCAGAAACATGCAAGACAATTAATGCTTTGTGAATTTTATTTACAAATTTGTTTTGTAATGCTTACCTACTAGCAATCTCATAAAAATCTGTATATCCTTTATACAGAGAAAATTTATTGGTATGTTTCCAGATTGCTATTACCTCATAACGATCATGAGACTAATTTTTGCCAAATGAGCACCTAAACATCTATACTTTCATTTTTCCTTAAATTTCCTTTGTTCTTTGCCTTCCTTAGCCGATAATCTCCCATTTGGAGTGCATTACCAAACTCATACTTCTCATGAAATTATTAAGGCAATGGTTGGAGGGTTTTCCTCTAACCTTAACCATTACAGGCTTATTAGCTGTAGGTGCTTCTCCAGCTATCGCCCAAATCTCTAATACCGCCTCAGCTTCTGCTACCAATCTCTTAGAACCAGTTAATTCTAATGAAGCTGTGGTGACAGCAGTACAACCCAGGCTAGAGCTAACTAAAACCGCAGATAGAGCTGCAGCTGAGCCAGGGGATACAGTAGTCTATCGCTTGGCGTTAAGAAATACTGGTGCAGGAGGAGCAGACGACATCAGAATAACTGATACGCTGCCATTGGGTTTTCGATTTTTGCCCGAATCTCTGCAAGGCTCTTTGACTACAACTACAGGGACAATAGCGGTAAACTTCGCTCCAGCAACAGTATCCGGTAGAACCGTTACTTTCACCTTTCCTCGTCTAGAACCAAATCAAACCCTGAATGTAGTTTATGCTACTTTGGTTACCCCAGATGCCATTCGGGGTGAAGCGAGAAACAATGCACAAGAACCCCGAAGTAACGTAGCGAGCCACCTGTTGCGCCTTGATCCGGGTATCCTCTCAGACTGTGGCACGTTGATTGGAAGGGTATTTGTAGATAAAAACTTCGATGGACACCAGCAGCCAGGGGAGCCAGGAGTACCAAATGCAGTGATTTTCTTGGACGATGGCAACCGTATAACTACTGATGCTGATGGGTTATTTTCCCTAGCTAATGTGATTTCTGGTCGTCGTAGTGGAACACTGGACTTAACCAGTGTACCCGGTTATACCTTTGCTCCGAATCGTAAGTTCATTGAAACTAACAGTCAGTCTCGTCTAGTACAACTTGAGCCAGGAGGATTGGCTCGCATGAATTTTGCTGTAACACCAGCGTATAGGGAGGGACAGCGATGAATTCCAAATTTAAATTTGACTTCATTTTGCTGCTTACGCATCTTCGTATTAATAGAAGGCAGGAGGCAGAAGGCAGGAGGCAGAAGGCAGGAGGCAGAAGGCAGGAGGTTCTCATGCATTCAGATGCGGATTTTCAATTACCATTACCGATGATGTTCTCCTGTGGATTTTTACTGGCTAGCGCCTTAGGAATTATCCCAGCAGTGCAAGCGGAAGAATTATCCCCAATTGGGAATCGGGAATCGGGAATCGGGAATTGGGAATTGGGAATTGAGAATGGGGAGGAAACTACTGCTCCATCTTTCAATACTGCACAGGAGCTGGAAATTCAACCAGCCGGAATCTCTAATAGCTCGGATTTACTGGATAATCAGGCAACTACTCCAGCTGTCAATGCGGCACAAGAGTTAGAAATTCAACCAGTTGGAGAGTCACAGGAATTGGTGGAATCTGAGGAATTACCTACCTCTTTACCAACAACCTCTGTACAAGCTCAGCTAGCACCTAACCAAGTGCGTATTTTAGCTCCCCAAAGTGGCACAACCGTCAATACTCTTGCCGATAGTGGAGGTGTACGTACTACTAACTTGATTGTTCAGTATAATGCTGACTCTCAGGTTCGGGTGAGAGTTAATGAAGAACCTATTCCTTCAAGTATTGTCACCCAAATTGAGCGGGATGAGAGCCAAAACATCATTACCCAAGTTTGGTACAACATTCCCTTAGAAGCTGGGGAAAACAATATTAGCGTAGCAGCGGGCAATGGTTCCCCTGAGACTGTGCAGCTAATGGTGGAAGAAAAATCTGCCCAGATTGAAATTGTTCCCCTTGGTAATCCCCGCATTCCTGCTGATAGTCGTTCTTTCGTAGACATAGAGGGTAAAATCACCGATGAGAATGGCGAACTGATTACCGAAGATGCCGTAGTTACCCTCACTGCTAGTGCCGGAGAATTTGCTGGTGCGGATCATGATGAGGATCAAGGTGGTTTCCAGGTACTAGCAAAAGAAGGAAAATTTACTGCCAGACTGCGCTCAAACTTGGAAGCGCAAAAAGTTCGCATTCGAGCAGCAGTATTTACCTTAGGTGTTGGACATTCGGAAAGGGAAGCCTCTTCTTCCTATACGCCTTTATCTTCAGAACTTCCCCAAAAGGAACTCGAAGCTTACACTCAAGTAGAATTTACTACTAACTTGCGTCCTTCGATTATGTCCGGGGTGCTTAACCTACGGATTGGTAAAGAAAGAACCGACTACTTCGGTAGTCGCCGCAATTTTCTTGCTCTCGATAGCGAGGAG
This sequence comes from Symploca sp. SIO2C1, assembly GCA_010692635.1. Lineage (GTDB taxonomy): Bacteria > Cyanobacteriota > Cyanobacteriia > Cyanobacteriales > Coleofasciculaceae > Caldora. The sequence goes on from JAAHGL010000076.1 coordinate 23,857, forward strand.
GATGCGGAAGTTAATTTCCAAGGTTCTGTTTTTGCTACAGGTACAGTCGGAGAATGGTTATTTACCGGAGCCTACAATAGTTTCCGTCCTCTCAACGAAAACTGTGAAGGTATCACCCAGCTGTTTAGTAGCCCTCAAGCTTGTGAGAAGAAATACTCAGTCTATGGAGATAGCTCCACTGTTGATTACTTAACTCCCTCTACTGATAGCGTCTATGTGCGCTTGGAGCGCAACTCCCCAGTTCCAGGAGCTGAACCAGATTATGCTATGTGGGGAGACTATCGTACTACGGAATTAGCCAGAGCCTCCCAGGAGTTTTCGGCAACAACTAGAGCCCTCCACGGTTTCAAAGGCAATTTCAATTTTGGTAATCTACAACTAACTGGTCTCTTTAGCAATGATGTCCAAGGCTTCCAACGAGACACCATTGCTCCTGATGGCACTAGTGGTTATTACTTCCTCTCTCGCCGCCTTTTGGTACATGGCAGTGAGAATGTGTTCATTGAAACAGAGGAAATCAATCGCCCAGGAACAGTAATTTCTCGAGAACCTCTGTTTCGGGGTCCCGACTATGAAATTGATTACGATCGAGGTACTCTATTATTCCGCCGTCCCCTTCATGCCGTTGATCTTGACCCCTTTGGTGAGACATTAGTAAGGCGGATTGTTGTTACATATCAGTTTGAAGGCGTAGATACGGATGAAACCAACATCTACGCTGGACGATTGCAGTACAACTTATCCCAAGAATTCCAGCAAGAGAGTTGGCTCGCGGCAACCTATCTACGGGAAGATGAAGGAGATAGGGATTTTGAACTCTATGCTGCTGACTTCTTTGTACCTTTTGGTGAAAATCTGCGCTTGGTTGGGGAGTATGCTTACTCGGAAAATAATTCGGAGTTTTCTGGTGATATTACCGGCTCTGCCTATCGCCTGGAATTCGGTGGCAACATTACCCCCAACATTACTACTAGAGCCTACTATCGGTTAGTAGAAGAAAATTTTGTTAACAATGCAACTTTGAGCTATGCACCAGGACAAAATCGTTATGGAGCATCAGTAGCAGCTGCGATCACTCCTACTACTCGTGTACAGGCTAGTATCGATCGCGAAATAAATTTTGGTACAGCTCCTGAAGTACGAACCACCTTTGAGGACTTGTTTAGCACCAGAGTTGAAGCTGAACCAGGTAGCCGGGTTGACAATGAGCTAACTACAATTCGGGCTGGAGTGGCACAAAAAATCGGCGCTACTGATTTGAGCCTGGAATATGTCAATCGTTCCCGAGAGGATGATATTGGTGACACTTTTGACACCAATACCTCCCAGATAGTTACTCGCCTGAATCTTCCCATCCTCGATACCTTAGATTTCCGGGCACAGAACGAGTTAAGTTTCGATGACAATGACCCTCTTTACCCCAACCGCACTACTTTAGGTTTGGATTGGCAGGTAGAACCGGGGGTGAGCTTACAACTAGCGCACCAGTTTTTCAATGGTGGACTATTGGGGGAAAACTCCATCACTAGTTTGAGTACTTCTTCAGATTACCGCTTGGGAGAAACCACGACTCTCACTAATCGCTATCGACTAGTTAACGGGCATAATGGTTTAGTTGGTCAAAGTACAGTAGGGCTTAATCACCGGGTATTATTATCTCCTGGACTCAGACTCAGCCTAGGCTACGAACATGTTGGCAGGAGTATCTCTAGTCAAACTGCTGTAGGAGAGCGCTTTGCTCAACCCTTTGCTGTCGGGCAAGGAGCTTCCGCTCTAGCTGTCGGTGACGGAGATTCCTACAATGTCGGTTTAGAATATACGGCTAGTCCTGACTTCCGAGCTTCCGCTAGAGTTGAGCATCGTGATGGCTCATTAAATGGCAATACCGTCATCTCCGCAGCAGCATCCGGTAAGCTAACACCAGCTCTGACAGCTTTATTCCGTTTCCACAAAGCAGGTGCTGCTAACCAATTGCTGGAGGAACTAGACGATACTACTACCCTCAAGTTGGGTATGGCTTATCGCAATCCCTTTGATGACAGCTTTAATGCTCTACTCAACTATGAGTATCGGAACAATCCTTCAACAACTCCTGACACTCTACTTTTTGGCAGTGGCTCTGGTTCAGAAGACCATGTAGTTTCAGTAGAAGGTATCTATGCCCCAAGTTGGCGCTGGGAATTTTACAACAAATTTGCCATGCGCTACAGCAAAACCGACTTAGCCCAAAACTTCAGCAACAGCAGCACTGTTTATTTGGGGCAGATGCGAGCCGCTTATCGACTAGGTTACCGGGTAGATTTAGCCTTAGAGGGGCGCACCATTCAGCAACCTTCTGCAAATTTCACCGAATGGGGTTGGGCCCTGGAAACTGGTATTTACGTAACGCCAGACTTACGAGTAGGCATAGGCTATAGCTTTGGTAGTGTGGATGACGAGGATTTTAGTGGTTATCGCTCTAGTGACGGACCTTACCTCAACATTACAGTGAAAGTAAACGATCTCTTTGGCTTTGGACAGCAAAGACCAACAATTCCTTCAGAAGCCACAGAGCAAGCTACGCAAGGGGAAAGCACTCAGTCTCAAGTCCCCAGTTCCCAATCGGAGGGTGTTACAGATGAACAATAAAATGTGTTGGGCTAATAGCAAATGGTTAATTGTTAAATTGTCAATTTTCAATGGTCAATTTTCCATTTTCCAACAATTAACTTTGGCGTTATTGAGTATCTTGGCTCTACCTGCTGTAGCTGCTGCCGAGCCAAGTTCAAGGATTGAACCCTTGACAAATGTGGATATTGTGGTAAATAGCAATGCCGATACCCTAGCACAAGATGAAGTGCTAACTTTGCGAGAAGCGATCGCAATTGTTAATGGTACTTTACCTCTACAGCAACTGAGTGAGGCAGAACGAAGGCAGGTTAGGGTCAGAAAAGGAAGCTTACCAGAAACTAGTTCTTTCCTCGGGGGTTCGAGCATTGAATTTGATCTGCCTCCCCAACAAACCACGATTGAGTTAACCAAACCCCTAAGTATTTTAGCTAGTCCAGGGTTACTGATTGATGGTACCAGTCAAGCAGGCTACGGTGATTCGGAGTTGGAAGCCGATAAACTTACTATTCCAGCGCCAGTAGTAGCCATTACCCCAGCAGCGGGTACGGAAATTTGGCAAGGTTTAACAGTAGTTGCTGATGGTGTCACTATTCGAGGATTGAGTATCTATGGGTTCAATACCGATACCATACCGGATGCTTTAATACCCCCCGCTGATATTTTTATCTCTCACCCACCCAGTCCCAAAGAACTATCTGAGAGGAATGCAGAAGAACTATCCCCTTATGATTCTTTGATGTTAACGGAAGATTTGCTCTTTGACAGCCTCGATATGCCTCCCCCAGAAGCTGTGGTAATTGAGGACAATTGGCTAGGTATTGCTCCTACTAAAGAAACTGAGAGTTCCAATCCCCAATCCCCAATTCCCAATTCCCAATTCCCAATTCCCAATTCCCAATCCGCCTTCGGCGTTTATTCATATAACAGTAGTAATGTCAAGATTACTGGCAATGCGATCGCAAATCATCAAGGAAGTGGTATTATCACCAGTCGGCAAGCCACTAACCTTTTGATTGAGAACAACCTACTTGAAGGTAATGGCTTTGCGGGAATGCCTGATGCCATTCGCTTAGAAGGAGATATCAGCGGTTCTACTATAATTGGCAACCTGATTCGCCAGAATGCTGGCAGTGGTATCTTTACCTTTAAGCCAGATGGTGCTGTAGAAATTCGGGATAACACAATTACTAGTAATGGACACCGCTTAGAGCAAGCAGCGGTGTACCTGATGGGTAATGAACACCAGGTCATTAATAATCAGATTAGTAATCAACCTGGCTCAGGAGTAACAGTAGCCGCAGTACCGGAAAGCCGACGCATTACCATTACTGGCAACCAATTTGCTAATCTCCAAGGACTCAGTATTGATCTAGTTACCCAGCAAGGTAGTACTGTCCAAGCTTACCAGGTTGGGGATGGTCGCAATCCTCTGATTGATAACTACCAGCGGCGTCGCCAAACTGCCAATCTAGCTGTTAATACCCCTCGCTTCTTCTCTCAGGAATTTTTCTTCCTCTCTCCCACCAAGGTAACTTTACTTGGAGAAGCGCTTCCTGGTTCAACGGTGGAAATCTATCGGGTTACTGATAGTATCTCCAATAGTTCTAGCGACGAGGAGCCAGGGAAACAATGGGAACCGATTACAAGTATCTCAGTAGATGAGGAAGGGGAATTCTCGATTACTCTCACTGAAGTGCAACCGGGAGAGCAAGTGAGTGCCATTGCTACTCATCCTGAGTATGGGACTTCTGAACCAGCGGTTAATGCTGTCATTCGATCCCTTCCTACTGCTGCTTTTCCGAGTCTAGAGAACTTTTAAGGACGAGCTGGCAGAGGGCTGCCGTTTATACACAAGCCCTATTTATTAACGGTATCCTCGTGCTGATCCCCCCTAGCCCCCCTTATTAAGGGGGGGACCGAATTCAAAGTCCCCCTTATTAAGGGGGATTTAGGGGGATCCTACAGAACTTCAGTATCTCATCCTAAATCTGTATACGGGAACCTAGATTCCCCATTCCCCATTCCCAATAGAAATGAAATTACGATTCAAACTTTTTCAACAGCAGAACTGGTTAATTATCAGCAGTCTCGCCTTAGCAATGGGTTTGAGCTGGAGTCAACCCATCCGTGCTGAAGGTAGTGTAGATTTGACTGAAAACGTAGTAAATCGCCCCTTCCTTGATTATCGCGAGGGTGCTAATCCGGCGGGAGCTAACTTTTCGGCTGGTATACGTCGTCGCACTACGATTCAAGTCTATGCCGAAGCAGGGGAAGTGCTCAATCTTGGCTCCAGTGCCCATGGTGTCAATGATGGGATAATTAGATATATAAGTCCCGATACCACCATAGATGATACTTGCAACATAAATGGAGATGAGGGTCTGATTGAAAATCGCGCAGAAGAATTGGCTGGTCCTGTAGGAGGTTACAACCCTTGTGAGGTTCCAGTCACTCAAACGGGCATTTGGACTATAGAATTTATCAGTCCTGATCCTAATTGTGATGCTCCTAATCGGCCGGTAAATCCAAATCCAAATAATGGATTGAATTTTCCTCCACAGGGTAATGACGACTGTTTTGTCTCAGCTTGGGATGTCACTGTGCTCAACGCTCCTGGGGGAGCCCCCCAACCTGGTAGAGCCTATGCCAATTATTTACCTCTAAACATGGGAGCAGAAGACATCCTTCTCAATTCCACCGCCTACATTCAAACTAAGCGGGGTGATTTGTACCGGATTAATCTCAATAATATCGATCCCTTTGGATTTATCTTCTTTGCTAATAACAAAGGATTTACTGAAAATGGCGAACCTAGTTTTCAATCAGTTAATGCAGATGGGGTTGTTCCTGAATTCCATTCCCCTGAGCTGCAAGATAATGGAGATGAGGATATCACTCATAAGATTTTCTTTAACCCACCTGATTTAGGTCGCCTACAAATCAATAATGCAGATGTTGCAATAGACGAGGATGGCGATGGTAACTTTATACCTAGTAGTACCTTCTTGATCCCAGCAGTGCTCCCACAAGATCCCGAAGTTAGTACTTTGACTTTTACTGGAGTAGATGGCACACCAGGTAATGCTGACCCAACAAGGGGTGGTAACTTTAGTTTTACAACTAATGAAGCTGGAAGGTATTTAATCACCGTTGATGTCAATCGCGATGATATTCTGGGGAACGCGAATGATGTGGTCTTAAGAGGCAGAGCTACTGTTGGGACAAACACGATATTCTGGAATGGTGAGGACGGAAACGGTAACCAACTACCTGCAGGTGAAACTGCTTATAACGCCAGCTTTAGCATGATTATTGGTGATGTTCACTTTCCTTTTGTTGATCCAGAAGATCACCAGGATGGCTTAATTATCCAGCGGGTTAGGAATAACAATGTTAATGATACTCTAGATGACTTCGTTTACTTCAATGACACCAATGAGGGTGGTGATGAAGCCATACTCGGAGTTGCAAGTTCTATACCAAATCCCACAATTGGAGCCCACGGGTTTGCTCCTAACTTTGGCGATAATAGGGGAATTGATACCTGGACTTCCTTGGTGCGTCCAGATTTCTTACAGGGGCTGATCAAGATTAACAAAGCTGACCTGACTATCCAAAAAGATGTTAATTCACCCTCATTCCAAGCTGGTAGCCCCATCACATATACCCTAACAGTTGGCAGTCTGACTAATGACCAGGCAGATCCTGCACTAATACCTCCAGATACCTTCACTAATATTGAAGGAGCTACAGTCACAGATACTATTCCCGATGCGATTACTAACGTTACCTGGACTTGTGCGCCTGTAGATCCAGCTACAGCAGCTTGTAATACTGCTAGTGGTTCAGGCAATGTCATTAGTTTGACTGTAGATCTAGATGTGGGCGCCGAAGCAATAATCACGATCAACGGCACAATCTCACCGATTGCTGCAGGTGGTGACTTGAACAATACAGCTGAAGTTGAGCCACCCCCGGATACTTTTGACCCAAGTACCAATGTCAACGATCCAAATCTCGACAATAATACCAGCACTGAAACAATTACTATTATCCCTGGTCCAATTCAACCTGTAGGCATCAAATCTAGTGAGTTAGTTAACGATGCTGATGGTGATGGTGAGCCAACCCCTGGTGATACTCTGGAATACACAGTCATCTATCGCAACAATGACGATGATCAGGATGTCCTCGAATTCCTAGCTAGGGATACTATTGACACTAGTCTCGTCACTTTTGTCCCTGGCTCCTATACCTTTGAGGCAAATAACGGAGCTATTGTCACTGCTAACCCCACTTTTGATGGTTCAACTGATAACAACCTCACCAGTCCTACTACATTAGGGACATTGCCTCCCGGAGGCTCTCAGGTGACTATGACTTATCAGGTAACAATTAATGATATTCCTGTAGGGACGGAGATTATGAACCAAGCCGTTGCTACCTCACTAGGTGGTACCCTGGAGAACGTAGTAACTGATGCCTCTAGTGGAACTGGAGATATACCCCAAGTCCCTGACGATGGCTGCGTGCTCCCGTCAGCGAAGCGAGCAGCTCGACGATCTGGAAGTGGCCGCCGCCCTCGTTCAGCAGCAGGGTCAGGCCTCCGCCCCGGGTGACGATGCGGATGTCGAGCTT
>JAAHGL010000077.1 GCA_010692635.1 Symploca sp. SIO2C1
TGGGCAAAAAAAATAGAGAGTCACGGTCAGTGGCTCTCCGGCTTATCAGGGTGCATCTACTTAACACAATATAACACCATAGGGGTGGGGGGTGTCACCCCCTTATCGAAATTTTCTTGTCACCAATACTTATTAACTCCTATTTAACCGGTTTTCCCTGCTGCTGCTAGTGAAGAATTAATGAATTGCTCTACTGAGTAATGGACAAAAAAATAGAGAGTCACGGTCAGTGGCTCTCCGGCTTATCAGGGTGCATCTACTTAACACAATATAACACCATAGGGGTGGGGGGGTGTCACCCCCTTATCGAGATTTTCTTGTCACCAATGCTTATTAACTCCCATTTAACCCGTTTTCCCTGCTGCTGCTAGTGAAGAATTAATGAACTGCTCTACTGAGTAATGGGCAAAAAAAATAGAGAGTCACGGTCAGTGGCTCTCCGGCTTATCAGGGTGCATCTACTTAACACAATATAACACCATAGGGGTGGGGGGTGTCACCCCCTTATCGAAATTTTCTTGTCACCAATGCTTATTAACTCCCATTTAACCCGTTTTCCCTGCTGCTGCTAGTGAAGAATTAATGAACTACTCTACTGAGTAATGGACAAAAAAATAGAGAGTCACGATTAGTGGCTCTCTTGATTATCAGGGTGCATCTACTTAACACAATATAACACCATAGAGGTGGGGGGGTGTCACCCCCTTATCGAAATTTTCTTGTCACCAATGCTTATTAACTCCCATTTAACCCGTTTTCCCTGCTGCTGCTAGTGAAGAATTAATGAACTACTCTACTGAGTAATGGGCAAAAAAATAGAGAGTCACGATTAGTGGCTCTCTTGATTATCAGGGTGCATCTACTTAACACAATATAACACCATAGAGGTGGGGGGTGTCACCCCCTATATAAAAAAAAGTTTTTTTTAGGAACCGGAAGACTGACATTTTTAAACGGTATGGCTAACTTGCTTAGGTGATGATTCAGATTTTAAGAGCAGTATTGAATCTTTCTTCTGTATAGCCTGACAGGCTTTCGGGATTGTTCAACAGGAAACAGCAAACTTGTAATAAAATTTAATGAAAACAACAATCAAAGTAGTCATAGGTACAGGCATAGAGGTTCTCGGGGTCAGCTAAAATAGCTTTGGGACTTATGAAACCCTTGATTTTCTAAAATTATGCCCGCATCGACTCTCACTTCTCCTATCTCCAACTTTCCCCTCACAGCTGTTATCGGGCAGGAGGCGATTAAACTTGCCCTATTTCTGGCGGCAGTTGATCCTGGATTGGGAGGAGTTGCGATCGCAGGACGTAGGGGTACGGCTAAATCCGTTATGGCAAGGGCAATTCATTCTCTGCTACCACCGATTGAAGTAGTCAAAGACTCCCTCAGTAACTGCCATCCCAACTATCCTGAAGAATGGGATGATCAACTGCTCAATCAAGCAGCAAGCATGATGAGTGAATCAGAAAGGGGAGCTGATTCTCCTTTCCTCACGCCCCATTGCCCTTTTCCCACAGAAATCATTTCTGCTCCCTTTGTACAGATACCTCTAGGCATCACTGAAGATAGATTACTGGGTTCTGTAGATGTAGAACTCTCAGTAAAAAAGGGGGAATCTGTATTTCAACCAGGACTACTTGCCCAGGCACATCGAGGTGTCCTCTATATAGATGAAATTAACCTACTTGATGACCAAATCGCTAACCAACTGCTGACGGTTCTTACCGAAGGGTGCAACCGAATAGAAAGGGAAGGCATCAGTTTTCAACATCCCTGCAAACCTCTATTAATTGCCACCTATAATCCAGAAGAAGGACCACTACGGGAACATTTACTCGACAGAATTGCTATTACTCTTTCAGCTGATGGTGTCTTGGCATTAGATCAAAGAGTCCAAGCAGTAGATCAGGTGCTGGAATATGCCAACTCTCCTCAGCAGTTTATCGAACAGTACAATGAAGACTTAGACGCTCTGAAAACGGAGATTATCCTAGCGCGGGAGTGGCTCAAAGAAGTTGAGATTACCCATGATCAAATTACCTATCTGGTAGAAGAAGCAATTCGCGGTGGAGTACAGGGACATCGAGCTGAGTTATTTGCCTTGCGAGTGGCTAAGGCTTCTGCTGCTCTGGATGGACGTCAGCAGATTAATGCTGAAGACTTGCGCCGTGCAGTGGAATTGGTGATTGTACCCCGCTCAACTATTGTCGAAACTCCACCGGAGGAGCAACCACCGCCACCGCCACCACCACCTCAGGATGAATCTCAGCAAGAGCAAGATGAACAGGAAGATAAGGAAGAAGAGGATCAAGAAGACACCGAACAAGAACCCCCTACCATCCCAGAAGAATTTCTTTTCGATCCTGAAGGCATTCTCCTTGACCCTAGCGTACTTTACTTTGCCCAAATGGCTAAGCGCCAGGGTAAATCAGGAACTCGCAGCATCATCTTTTCAGAAGATCGAGGTCGTTATGTGAAGCCGATGCTACCCAAAGGAGCAGTAAGACGTATTGCAGTAGATGCCAGCCTCAGAGCCGCAGCTCCTTTCCAGAAGGCGCGGCGACAACGTCAGCCTCATCGTAAGGTGATTATTGAACAGGGAGATTTACGCACCAAGCGGTTGGCAAGGAAAGCTGGTGCTTTGGTAGTGTTTGTTGTTGATGCTTCTGGTTCAATGGCTTTGAACAGAATGCAATCTGCGAAAGGGGCAGTAATGCAACTACTTACAGAAGCCTATCAAAACCGTGACCAAGTATCCCTAATTCCCTTCCGGGGAGAACAGGCAGAAGTACTGTTACCCCCAACTCGTTCCATTGCCTTGGCACGGGGACGTTTGGAACGTTTACCTTGCGGTGGTGGTTCTCCCCTAGCTCATGGCTTAACTCAGGCAGTGAGAGTTGGCACAAATGCTCAGATGTCAGGGGATATTGGTCAAGTAGTGATTGTAGCAATTACCGATGGCAGGGGTAATATTCCCTTAGCTCGCTCCCTAGGTGAGACAATGCCAGAAGGAGAAAAACCTGATATTAAGGGGGAATTACTAGAAATTGCCGGTCGAATTCGGGCCCTAGGAATACAGCTATTGGTAATTGATACGGAAAATAAGTTTATTTCCACCGGCTTTGCTAAAGAATTAGCTAAACATGCCGGTGGAAAATATTACCATTTACCCAAAGCAACAGATCAAGCGATCGCAGCTATGACCAAAAATGCGATCGCAGATCTCAAATCTCGATAATCTCTTGTCGAACAGGCTTGGGTGCCTGTCTACACACTCTTTTAGATGCCAGTTCCACATATGAGAATCTCCTGTAGCAAAATCTCCTGTGGAACAGGCTTCTAGCCTGTCTCCGCCCAAAAGCCAGAATTGCCGCCAACCTAAGTCAGGAAGAACTAGCTGCTATTGTTGGCATCACTGAGGAGGAAATTCGTTCTTCTGAAAAAAACAACTATGCCTTGACACCCTTTACTACAATTCTTGATATTGCTGCAGCATTGGGCGTCGAACTAGAATGTGCTACTTTCGCAGTAGATTTTGCCGAAGTCAATCGCTGGCGGCCAAAGAGACCCATTATCGGCAACCGAGCTCGAACAGCTTAGGGGGTGTAACCGTTAGGTTTTGAAATATACAAATCATATGCATAACATGAAGTACGAATTCACCTGGCACGAAATTATTTTCATGGAAGAGGCAGACAAAAATGAGCAACATCTCTTCTTCACCAATCTCTGATGAGAGTGATGAATATCCCCAAGTGACACAAGCAGATTTAGATCGTGCAACATTTCGTATTGGACTCAACCCATCTGTGCGCAAGCAACGCATCACTATCTCACTAGATACGAACCTCATTGAATACTTCAAATTGAAGGCAGGGGAACGTGGCTATCAGACCCTGATTAACGAGACTTTGCGGCAGGCAAAAGAGCGTGAAGAGTTGGAAGATGTATTAAGGCGAGTTATTCGCGAGGAATTATGTCGAGAGACAGGTTCCAGCAGACCCTAAAAACGTCTTTTCCTCTTCTATTATCATTTACCCAAACCCACTGACCAAGCGATCGCAGCCATGACCAAAAATGCGATCGCAGATCTCAAATCTCGATAATCTCTTGTGGAACAGGCTGCAGTGCCTGTCTGCACACTCTTTTAGATGCCAGTTCCACATATGGGAATCTCCTGTAGAAAAATCTCCTGTGGAACAGGCTTCTAGCCTGTTTCCGCATCGCTTCCCTTGCATTCTGAACGTTTTCTACTATTAAAATTAAGTAAATAAGCCAAGCTGTAATCAAAAAACAGCACGAGTTGCACTGTTGAAGAATCAAAAGGAGATAAATAAAAAATGAGTGTAGTTATTCCTGATGACGTGCTGGTATCGGCTAGAATGTCTGAAACACAATTAAAGTTGGAAATTGCTATTATGTTATTTCAACAAGATAGAATTAGTATTGGTAAAGCGCGTCGTTTGGCTGGAATTAATTTGTTAGAGTTTCAGCGGGAAATTTCTCAACGGGGTATTTGCATCCATTACGATGTTGAGGAGTTTGAGGAGGATATTAAAACTTTGCAGGAAATGGGTAGGTTATGATTGTTGTCAGCGATACTTCACCCATTACTAATTTGTCGGCAGTGGGAGCGTTGGAACTTCTTCATCAACTTTACGATCGCGTCATTATTCCTCAAGCAGTTTATGATGAAATGGCTTCTTTAGGATATCAAGTACCAGGTACGGTTGAGGTTCAAACTTTAGATTGGATCGAAAACCGGACAGTTGAAAATCGCCTGGGAGTTGAGGAGTTGCGAGTTGATTTAGATATGGGAGAAGCAGAGGCAATTATTTTAGCTTTGGAACTGGATGCAGATTTGTTACTGCTAGACGAGCGTAGAGGAAGAAGGGTGGCTTTGGAGTTGGGAGTGAACAAAATAAGTGGATTGTTAGCTGTATTGCAGGAAGCTAAGAGAAAAGGTCTGATTTTAGAAATTAAGCCAATTTTGGATAGGTTAATTTCTGAAAATAATTTTCGGATTAGTGTTAGTCTCTACAATAGGGTTTTACAATTTGCTGGCGAGTGAAGTTGTGTTGGTTTAATAGTGATCGCTCTGAAAATATCTTTTGTTTGGGAAGGGGAGATCGCTCTTGTTTAAGAGAGTCTGGTAGTGGACTCTAGAGAGGTTAAGCGATAACGCACTCTACAAAAGCGATCGCACTGTGTTGGGTTTCACTTCGTTCCACCCAACCTACATTTTTAGGAGCAAAAATTGCGGTTGTGGACTTTTCCTACTTTATCATCCTACTTTTCCGACTGACGGAGCTGGGTGAAATAAATCATTATGAAAACGTGAAATAGAGGACGGAAGACAGAACATCCAATTTTGTCCAAAGTCCAAAAGTCAAAAAATTCAAAAATTATTCTTGGAAAAGGAAAAAAATATGCATTACACACAGAACACAATCAGAAACTCAAAAATTAAAGAAAATGAGTGGGCAATATCAAACAGGTTAAATTTTGCGGCTTTTACCTCATGTATTGGGATTGTAGGGTACGACCAAAAAAGTAATGGAGCCCTTTGGGGAATTCATTTGGTACAGGCTGCTGAAGATTTCTTCAATGAAAATGATGCCCAAACAGTAGCTGGTTTAGTCGAAAATTATTGTGAAAAGGAAAATATTAAAATATTTGGGTGTTTATCAGCTTGGAAATCGAATCCTGCTTATGACAAACTAAAAAGTTCTTTGGTCGATAAAGGATTTAAAGTAGAAGAAGTAAACACCCCTAAAGATGACGGTGTTTACACAGTTACATATAATACTATAACTTCACAAATAGATATTGTGAAAAGTTGAGGTGGACTATAGTGTAGCATCGACGCAGCTTGTTCTTAGTGAATACTTATACTAAGTCGATATAACCAGCGAGCTTGAAGCCCATAACAATACCTGAAGCCCGTTAAAGTTGGCTTTAGCGCAATTGTAACGGAACTAAGTATAATGAGTCGCTTAACTGGGACACTTTTTGCGTCGTTCCGCTACACTACACTCTACAAAAAATGTCGGTTAGCTCAGTCGTTAGCTATCTTCCACTTTCGTGGCAAAGCTTAACACTTGATAAAGTATGATTCAATTAGTCAAGGTATCCTATATCCATTGGTAAAAAGCTGCCGGATTGACACTCCCTGCTCTAAAGAGACAGGGATTCTAAGTTCATCGTAGCTACTTGCTCGCTTCTGGCTTGCGCCAACTAGCGTAGAGGTTGCTACTCCGAAGCGCGTTACTTTGGGGATGCCCTCCCCTAGATTTGGCTTTGTGCAAAATATTGATTGCCGCATTAGTATCCCTGTGTACTTCACAACAACACTGGCAGATATGAGTCCTTGTGCTTAACGATTTTTTGACTACTCGCTTGCACCGACTACATTCAATAGATGTGTACTGTGGTGGGACGGCAACAGCTAGTTTCTCAAACTTGGTAGCAAAGTGTTCTAGCCACTGCCTAAACTGATACCAACTCGCATCAGTAATTGACTTGGCTAAGCAGTGATTCTTGAGCATATTGCTAACCCTCAAGTCCGTCAGTAGGGTGCGTTAGCAGGGAAGCAATCTATCAATAAATCGATAAACTCCGCTCCTGCGTAACGCACCAAACCCCTTTGCAGAAGTAACCCATTGTCCTCAACCGCTTGACGTACTATAGAATCAAATCAACTCATCGTTAGATTCATACTCGGCACTAACTTTGTCAGAGTCTCAGATGTGTACCTGGTGCGATCGCAGACATTTTGTTTGGCGATCGCTTGCTATACTTCCATCAAGGACAGTCCATACCGATGAGACAAACACTGGGCAAGCCAGAGTAAACCAATGGTGAAACCTTCAATTCTTGACCCTGCCGCAAGTTACAGCTTTAGCCAGTATGGCACCCTACCCTTTGACACCGCCGATATTCTGGCTGAATTCGGGGTTGCTTTCCAATCTGCTTCTCTCCAGCTCCCAGAGCAGCAGCCTCTAGATCCCACACCACTAACCGATGAATTGGCAGAAAACTTGACCTTAGTCGATCCCACCTCAGAAATTGCTCGTCGAGAATCGCTCATTTTTCCAGTGCTGAAAACCGTTTGCAAGTTTATTCAGTCGCCCCTCAAGATTGAGTATTCGATCCAAGTCAGCAACCAATTGAAGGGAAATGTGGATTACTTCATTCCTACACCTCAAAATCTCGTGATTATTGAAGCCAAAAATGCCGATCTTGGTAAAGGATTTACCCAGCTTGCAATAGAACTCATTGCCCTAGACCAGTGGATTGATGCCCCTGTAGACTATCTCTATGGAGCAGTAACGACAGGAGAGACTTGGAAATTTGGTCTGTTCCATCGCCAGCAAAAGTTGATTCAAAAAGACATCAATACCTACGGTGTCCCCAATGACTTAGCTAAAGTTCTCGCGATCCTGTTTGGTATTACACTCCAAACACCCAGTACGAATTGATATCAAGTCCGGTTGAATACTTACACTTTGGTGTAAACAAGGCACAGGGCAGAAGGCAGAAGGGCAGAAAAAAGGTTGTAAGGTAGAAGGATATGATAACTGTTTAGGCGGACATGAAAAGAGGGATAGGAGTTATTAATGGCTTTTAGTGATTATAAAACTATTGCTCAAGTTCAAGAAGAATATAATATCAAGTATTTGGAAGCAGACTTTATTCAAATTATTGCTCTAAAACCTTCCGATTTTTTTGTCAAGGAATTTGAATTCAGCGAACAGAATATGGATATATACACATCTGAATCATCAAGATGCGAAAATATTATTTATCCAATTTTAAGAGAAGTTTATAAGAATTTTGTTGATAAATATACTCTTTGGAGCCACAAGTCCATAACCTACGATGCTAAACTAAATGGAACCCCTGATTACTTGTTCTCAACCAAATCAGAATTAGGTAAAACCGTTTTGGGTCTTCCCATCGTCATTGTTGTTGAAGCAAAAAAGAATGATTTTAGCGAGGGATGGGGGCAATGTCTAGCAGAGTTGATTGCTGTGCAAAAATTAAATAAAGCCGAGAAACTTCCTGTGTATGGGATAGTAACGGATGGAGAATTATGGCAATTTGGGAAATTAGTATCCGATGAATTCACAAAAAGCAAATTGAGAATTACGATTACCGATTTAGATAAAATTTTCGGAACGATAAGTTTTTTATTGTCAAGCAAAAGGGAAACAGATTTGAATATTGACCCAAAGTAACTGATCAAGCGATCGCAGCCATGACAAAAAATGCGATCGCAGATATCAAATCTCAGTAGGTATAGCAATTCTCGCATCCATGAGGTACATCTCCAATTCCCAATTCCCAATTCCCTCACAAGTCTATATGTCTATTTTCTTCCACGAACAACTCCACAGAACATCAACATTGATGGAACAGCTAAAGGAATTCCCTGTAACAGTGTGTGGTGCTGGAGCATTGGGGGCGAATGTTACCGAAAATCTTGCTCGTTCTGGCTTTGGTAAGTTGCGGGTAATTGACGGCGATCGCATTGAGGAGCGAAATCTTTCTACTCAACCTTACTATAAGTCAGATGTCGGAGCTTACAAAGCCAAAATATTGACAAATACTCTTTATCGTGCATTAGGGATAGCTGTAGATGGACGTTCTAAGGAATTAACTACAGCTAATACTCCTCAATTATTGCGAGACACTAGCCTGGTAATTGACACCTTTGATAACAGTGTGGCGCGTCAAGCAGTGAAAGACTACTGCCAGGAGTCTCAGTTACCCTGTCTCCATGTGGGATTAGAGCGTGACTATGCTGAAATAATCTGGAACGAAAATTATCGAGTTCCTTCACCTACTAATGATGATGTCTGTGACTATCCACTAGCAAGAAATTTAGTTATGTTTACAGTTGCCGTTGCTTGTGAGGTGATCATTACCTTTGTAGAATCTGATAAGAAGCAAAGCTTCACAATCACCTTAGGAGATTTTGCGGTAAAACCGATTGATTATTAACCGTTTCTCATGGGGTGATCGTACTTTAGTTTTTGGTTTTTGGGAATGGGAAATGGGGAATAGGGTAGGATAAGCTTGTACGCATCTAATTTGCAACTTTTCTCTGACGGGGGGACGCGGAGACGCGGAGACGCGGAGAGGGATTAGGCACTTTTGTCGTGTTTTTATAAGATGCAATTTCAATGCGTCTAAGCTTAGATAGGGCTTGCTGAACAAGTGTGGAAGCTATACCAGACTGTGTTTTCAATGATTTTTTGACCAAGCCTTGTGCAAGGAAATGGTCTATAGAAGCTTATTTTCCTTGCACTTTTATGGGAAATCCCTGAGTAACCTTGGGGAATGGAAGTGCTCACCCACGAGGATAAATGCTTCATTCCTTCTTACTTGTTACTTTTTACTTGTTACTTGTTACTTATTCAGCAAGCCCTAGATAGGCTTGAGCACGAATTCAAATTAACTCTATGTTAAAAAATAAGATCATTCACCAAACCTGGAAAACAGAAAATATTCCCCAGGAATATGCTGAGTTTGCAGAAAGCGTCAAAAGCAATAATCCCGAATACAAATACCGACTGTGGAATGATGAAGATAATCGACGCTTGATTGCAGATACTTACCCCTGGTTTCTCAACACCTACGACTCTTACAAGCATGGAATCGAAAGAGCAGACGCCATTCGTTATTTTATCCTCTATACCTACGGAGGAGTTTACATCGACCTGGATATGGAATGCCTCAAACCAATTGATAGCCTTTTAGAAGGGGGTGAAATATTTTTATCCCTAGAAGCGGGACCATCAATCAAAAATCAAGTTGTCAGCAATGCTTTTATGGCATGTAATAAGGGAAATCTTTTCTTTTACCATATTATAACCCATTTAGAGTCGTTTAAAGAAGAAGATATTACCTTTAGTGATGTCTTTCAAAATACAGGACCAGATATGATAACTGAAGAGTATTTACAACAAAGGGATAAATTTGATTTCCGTATTCTTAGGCTCGATGAAATTTGCCCTAAGAAAATGATTAATCAACATCCCAGATTAAAAGTATTTACCCTAGAAGAAATTCGTCAGCAACAGCGCTTATATCTAATTCACCATAATACAGAATCTTGGAATATCCAAGTCAAATGTCCAGATTATGAGATAGAGGGATATCAGCTGTATAGGCTCCATGATATAAACGGCTATGATATTGATTATGTTGAATATACTGACAATACCTACGATGACATCATTTCTAAATGTAATCAGAACCCTCAAGCAATAGGTTTTAATTATAATGGCTACATTAAAGGGGTAGGTGGTAAACTTGAGAAGGTTGAAGGTCGAAATTTTTGGTTAAAGGAAGGTATCGAACCTTGGCTCTGTATCAAAAAAGATAAACTGCATTTAGTTAATAAAGAGAATTTATAATTAACCAAAAACAGTAAAAACAATTCTAAATTCTAAATTCTAAATTCTAAATTCTCTTCCGTGGTTATTATTACAGCAGCAAATTCACCCTACTTTTGGGGATTGGAAAATTTAGTAGGCTCAATACATTTTTGGGCACCAGAGCAGCAGATTGTTATTTATAACCTTGGTTTAAACAAAAGCTTGATTGAAGAGATAAGCACGTGGAAAAACACATCTCTAGTTCATCGCTTTCTACCCAAGGATGTGCCGGAACATTGTAAAGTCATTCATTATTATGCCTGGAAACCCTTGGCTATCCATCATGCCATTCAGCATCACCAGTCATTATTGTGGGTTGATGCAGGTTCAGACTTGCGGGCACCTTTAACCGAGCTTCAAGACTATCTTGAGCAAGACGGACATTTTTTTGTTCAAGGGCAAGACCTTGATATGACCTTAATGTCTCATGATAGTTGCTATAAAGCAATGGGTACTAAAAAAGAATATTTTAAGGGAAAGCCGCATTTTGCCGGAAATTTACAGGGATACGTGCAAAATAGCAAGGCTCATACCCTGATTTTGGAACCACTCTACAGGTATGCTTTAAATCAGGACTGCATAGCACCGACAGGTAGCAACCTAACTAATCATCGTTTTGATCAAACAGTTTTATCTATTTTGATTTCTCAGTCCCAACTTTCTATCATACCCCGTACCAATCTACTTTCAGCCCATAGACATGAGTTACATCCAGATCCTGAGGAGCCAAGTGCAGCGACTGTTTATACCGCACGGTGTTCTTCGGATGAATATGTCGATAAGATTATCGAGCGAGCAGAATAAAAGTTGACTACTAGTACCGCTGCGCGGAATTAAGAATTAAGAATTAAGAATTAAGAATGCTTATAGAGTAAGGATTCTATTGTTCTCAAACTGGTGGGTTATTTCCGCCGCATTTAAAAAAATTTACAAGTCTTGATCATGAATACAGCAATAAAAGAAAAACCATATGTCCTTGTTACAGGTGCTGGCGGCTTTATCGGCGGACATTTAGTATCCAAACTACTACATATCTATGATGCTAATCGAATTCGAGCTGTTGATATTAAACCCTTAGAGCAATGGAAGCAAATATTTGAGGGGGTTGACAATGTAGTAGGAGATCTTCAGAAAATCGACGAATGCCACAGAGTATGTGAAGGTGTAGATTTTGTCTATAATCTTGCATCAGATATGGGAGGAATAGGCTTCATTGAAACTAATAAAGCCTTATGTATGCTATCCGTATTAATCAATACCAATATGCTCTTGGCATCAAGAGATGCAAAAGTTAGCAGATATTTTTTCTCAAGTTCCGCCTGCGTGTACAATACTCAAAAACAGCAAGAGTTCCAATTATCTCCCCTCTCAGAAGAGGATGCCTATCCAGCTATGCCAGAAGACGGCTATGGTTGGGAAAAACTATTTTCGGAGAGAATGTGTAGGCATTTCAGTGAAGATTTTGGGCTAGCAACTAGGGTAGCCAGATTCCATAACGTTTATGGTCCATTTTGCACCTGGCGCGGAGGAAGAGATAAAGCTCCTGCAGCAACTTGTAGAAAGGTGATTGAAGCTAACGTTAATCAAAAAAAAGAAATCGAAATTTGGGGAGATGGTAAGCAAACTCGAAGCTTTATGTATATTGATGATTGTATCGAAGGTATCCTTAAAATTAGTATGAGTGATATCAATCAGCCCATCAATCTTGGCTCCTCAGAACTGGTAACAATCAATCACTTGGTTGACTTGGTGGAAGAAATTGCAGAGGTTAAATTAAAAAGAGTGTATAACACCAACGCAGCAAAGGGAGTGAATGGCAGGAATAGCGATAATACCAAAATTATTCAGTTGTTAAACTGGGAACCAAGTACTCGACTTAAAGATGGCATGAGAGAAACTTATGGCTGGATTTATGAACAATATATCCAAGCTAGTACCGCTGCGCGGAATTAAGAATTAAGAATGCTTATAGAATAAGAATTCTATCGATCTCCTATTCCAAACATGAATAATTTAGAAATATTCATAACAATTCACGCTCTCTCTACATGGAACGAGCTAGGGCAAAGTCAAGGACATTGTGACACAGAGCTGAGTGAACGTGGTTGTTTCATGGCTCAACAGCTAGCACAGCGAAAGGATATTGAGCACGTCAAGAAGATCTATACAAGCGACTATAAACCGATTGCTCTATGTAGAAGGAAAATTTGCAATACAGTCTCTCAATGATCATCAACATCTTGAGGGAGTAAAATTAGGATTATCAAAACTAGATAAAGGCTAGTGCAGCGCAGCAAAAGTAACTGACCAGTTTGAGATCCTTAGAATCCTTACTCTATAAGCATTCTAAATTCTAAATTCTAAATTCTAAATTCCGCGCAGCGGCACTAGTGCAAAAGCTTAACACCTAGTACCTAAACCTCACACCTTATTAAACATGCCTAATTCCAATATTACCCAATGGTCACTCCCTCCAGATTTGGTTAAAACTGAACTTACAGTAGTAGCCTGTACAAACCACTATTTTGGCGATGACTATATCCAACCATTCGAGCTACCAGCAGAATGGGGAACATCCATCTCCTGTAACTTTACAGATGATCTGTCTTTAGGTGGCGAAGCAGATGCACTTTGGTTTCATGCAGCAACAACTACTCGCATACCCAAACATAAGAAACCAGGGCAACCTTGGATCTTGATGTCGATGGAAAGTGATGAGAATTATCCCTTACTCAAGAATCAAAAATTTCTCGATCTTTTCGATATTTACATGACTTATCGATTAGATTCTGATATCCCTACACTTTATCCCAATTGGAACCAGTACGGGAATTTTATGAACCCTCCACTTTCTACTAAGGTGAAAAGCAGTCATTCTGCATTAGCAGCTTATATTGCCTCTAACCCTGTCCCACATCGGGATGAATATGCTCAAGAGTTGTTTGAATACATTCCAGTAGACTCGTTGGGTAAGTGTTTGAATAATAAAACAGTTCCTGACTTTATTACTGGTGACAATATTTGGGCGAGAGGAGGTTTCCATTCAATTCTAGATATTTTACCCCACTATAAGTTCTATCTTGCTTTTGAAAATTCTATTACTACTGATTATGTCACCGAGCGCGTTTTTCACGCATTAGTGGCAGGCTCTGTTCCAATTTATTACGGGGCGGATAATGTTAAGGAGTTTTTACCTGCAGATAATGCCGCCATCAATATAGCTGACTTCGCTAGTCCCAAGGAACTGGCAGATTATTTGTTATACCTTGATCAAAATGATGAAGCTTATGAACAACATCTGGCTTGGAAAACCCAGGGCTATTCTGATAGTTTCAAGAAACTGCTCGATATTGGAGATATTGAACCACGTTACCGAATGGCGGTAAAACTGGCTCACAATTGTTCTAGGGATTGTAACTGTGGCGGAAGAATTAGAATTAAGAATTAAGAATGTAGAATTAATAATTATGGCTTTAACAATCAGCGTAAGCTGGTGCTGTAGGTAGGTGGGTCAAAATGGGTAATTTATGTTAACTTTATAGTATAAATAACTCTGACATGCTAAAAATGAAAGCAATTACGAGTAATCAAGCAAAACAGCAATTAGATGAACTAAATGATAAAAAGCTATTGAAAAGAGTAAATTTATTGGTTAGAGACATAATAAGAAACTCATTTGATGGTATTGGTAAACCAGAACCTATGAAGGCAAATTTATCAATGGATAATTGATAATTGATAATTGATAATTGGTTAATTTGGTCTAAGACCTCTTCATTTATGAAGAAAATAAAAAGAAAATATTTTCCTGATTGTCAATCCTCTTCTTTCAAGGAGAGGTAATTATCCATATTTCCAACTCTCAATTAAGTTACAAGCTGTTTCCAATCCTGCTTCTTGCCGAATTTTAGCACTCAGTATTTCTGCTCGCTGCTTGTAGTCAGGGGTCAAAACTTTATCCTGCAAAACTCTAGTAACTTCGTCAACTTGCAAGCGCATGGGATGCATAGCTGCTCCAATACCATGTAAAACAATCTGTTTAGCATTGAAAAATTGATCATTCCCGTAGGGTTCTACCAACATCGGGCAACCATTGCGGAGAGCGCGGGCAGTTGTACCAATGCCACCATGATGAATCAGAGCAGCGGCACGGGAAAAGAGCCAGTCTTGAGGCATGAATCCAGCAAACATCACTTGATTGCGATCGCAATCTGGGGGTAAATGTTCTTCATTAAAATCAGCCCACCCCTGTTGAATCAAAATTGGATGTCCTAAGTTAGCCGCCGCACGAACATGTACTTCTACAACTGAACGGGAATCTTCTAGAGGTTGACTGCTAAAGGAAAGCACTAACGGCTTTGGTTCTTGCTCCATAAATTCCCGTAAATTGCGCTCAGGCTGCCAGCTACTCCACTCCGGAGCTTCGTAAAACCAAAAACCTGTTTGCACCGCTTGGGAATATGCTGCTGTGGGTTGACTAAAATGAGCACTCGATGCAAGGATTAAGCGATCGCATTGATGATATTGCTCCCACTGTTGATGAGATAGTTCTACCAGATCTAGAGACAGGCGTATTTCCCGCACCATCTGACGCATCTGCTCACCAAGGGATGGTTGATTTGAATCAGAGAGTTTATTTTTCGTATGGGGTGTTTTTTTCTGCTTTCGTTCCAGGCAATGCAGACTGGGTGTGACAGATACTGAGATCCAGGGAATTCCCAGTTTTTCGTGAGTAATCGCAGCCACCATATCCTGTTGAGGTGTTGAGATTAACAGGTCGGCTTCTCGACAAGCTGCTAAGATAGCGGGTACACCTTCAACGAGATGTTCCCAGAACATTTCACCAATATCTTCATCCGTTGATTCCCGGTTACCACTTAAGTGATTCCATGCTTGGGGGTCTTCTTGCGCTTCCTCCTGCCCTATTGGTAAACGGCCATTAGAAACCACTTCTAACCCGGCTTTGATGGCATAGGGTTGCATCGGCTCTCCAATTGCCATTAATACTTGATGTCCCCTCAATTTGAGAGTTTGCCCCAAGGCGACTAGGGGCAAATTATCTCCTAAGGTTCCATAACTGGTAATAACAATGGCTACCATGTTGGTAGAGATTGATAGATTGTTCTGTTGCTCAAAAACCTGTTCTTGCAGTATTGAAGATGAGTGAACCACAGAGTCACAGAGTTCACAGAGCAGCATAGAGTAGGGTGCAAGATAATTTGGCTGTTGTCGATGAAAGTTGAAGCCCACACTTACAAGTTATAAAAGTGTGGGAGTTTTGTTAATCTTTGTACCAACAAAGCTTACTGAGATATCTTGTTTGTATTTGTTCGACTTTTAGCGGCGTCTTCCGCGACGACCCTTCCCTTTCCTCCGACGACCACCACCAGAGCCATTCATGCCAAAATATCCGCCACCACCGGAGCCATTCATGCCAAAGCAAAATCCTCCGTCGATCATTTCAGCCTGTTGATCTGACAGAAACTCCAAATCTTCTAGCTCAAGCTCACCAGAAAAAGGAACTGACTGCTCATTCTTCATAGATTCATCTGGCATAGAAGTTACCTCACTCTATTCCAATACTTAATTCTTAAGAAATTATATCCAAACTAGGTTGTCTCCTACGTAGAACTACGTCAACTTCATCGTAGCTTCACATATAATACCAAATCCGGGTCAATTTCCCTCGTTTTGAGAAAACCGCGAAAACCATGTAGAGGCTTTTCCTACAGCGTCTCTACAGAGAAAAAAATATTGTCCTACAGCATTTCTCAGTCTAGTGAGGTACAGATCCTATTCCCTATTCCCCATTCCCAAAAACCAGGCTCTTTGTACCTGATCTAAATGAAAAACGCTGTATATGTATGTGCGTAAGGCTATATGTATGCCGGATTTGGTATAAACCCATATTCGGCACCTAGCGATCGCATAAGTATCGAAAAATCAGGTTTTAATGCCTGAAACTGAGCTAGCGCATAGTCAGTTTCCTGTCAATGCTTAAGTTCTACTTTGGTTCTAGCTTAGTGTCATACCTTTTTTTTTGATGTTCTGGTACTGCTGTGATCGTCTCTGAATCTCAGTTCTAGTCAAGTAAAAAAATGTTAAGAGAACAATTGTAAACAAATGTGAAACAAGTAAGTATCAGATTGAATGGTTTAGGTATAAAGGAAGAACTAGAGAAGAAGTTTTTACCAAACTCCTTGCCTAGTCATGAGAATTAGTTTTTGCTCAATTGTGATTGTTTAGTTGTACTTTCTAGCAAACAAATAAATTTTCTAGAAAGTAAAATAAATATGGTTTCGCAGAGATTAGAAATCGTGCTTGAGAAGTTAAGTCATGCTCAGTTTTCTGAGTGTTTAGGAGAGCCGTTTCAATTACATTTAGAGCCGGAGCTTACCCTGACTTTGGAGTTGATTGAGGCAACTCTATTACGACGGCGAGAGTTAGGCGAGGATGAGGAGTCAATACGGCAAGAACCGTTTTCTTTACTGTTTCGCGGCCCCCTAAAAATGGAGTTGCCACAAAGAATTTATCATCTAGAACACAGTCAATTGGGCAGGTTAGATATTTTTCTGGTACCGATCGCTCGCAAACAAGATGGGATGAGGTACGAAGCTATATTTACTTAAATGTAGATACAGCCCCTAATACTGACCAAGCTGCTATTTTAGGCAAACTACTCAATGACCATCATAACAGCTACAACTTTTCGTCCAATTACCCCAGCAGACCGGGATTTTCTCTATCAAGTTTATGCCAGTACTCGTGAGGAAGAACTGGCTGTAGTAGATTGGTCTCCAGAGCAGAAAGCATCTTTTCTGGAGATGCAATTTAACACCCAGCATACTTATTACCTGCAGCAATTCAAGCAGGCGACGTTTGAGATTATTGAACAGGAGGGTATACCTATTGGTCGCTTATATCTCGATCGCCGTCAGACTGAAATCCGTATCATCGATATTGCTTTACTGCCGTCCTATCGCAACCAGGGTATTGGTTCGCGGTTACTGAAAGACATTTTAGCGGAAGGACAGCAATTGGGTTTGCCGGTACGGATTCACGTTGAGCAATTCAATCCTGCCTTACGACTATATCAACGCTTAGGCTTTTACAAGATTGATGATCATGGGGTCTATTATTTGATGGAATGGTCCCCGGATTAAAAGTAATTATATCATGTCAAATTAAAGCTCTCTAGTTAGGACTGACGCACCAGACGGGTCGAAGTTTTTCTTATGGGCAATTATGCCGACATGATATGAGAAAAAATGGCACTTAATTGAGCCATTCCTAGTAGTCCGGCAAGGCTCAAAATGTAGGTTGGGTGGAACGTAGTGAAACCCAACAGAGTATTGCTGGCCTTGGGTTACGCTACCGCTACACCCAACCTACTTATTCCACTACTTTTTTAAATATAAGTAGAAAATTTACCCACCATTTTAGCTGTGCCACGGCAGTAGGTTGGGTGAAGGGATTTTGCATCTACAATTCACCGTTCAGATTCGAGCAATCCTCTACTAAACAAGGAGAATATTGATGGCAGAACCGTATATAGGCGAGATTAGGCTCTTTGGCTTTGACTTCGCCCCTGCAGGTTGGGCAAAGTGCGACGGCGGACTTCTATCCATTGAGCAAAATCAAGCCCTATTTTCCATTTTAGGCACTACCTACGGCGGTGATGGGCGCACTGAGTTTGGTTTGCCAGGAATGCGAGGGCGAACCCCAATCAGTTTTGATGATAACCATATCCTAGGTGAGAAGAGTGGGACAGAAACCATTGACCTGACTACCGCTCAAATACCAACCCACACCCACATCATGCAGGCAACTAATGCAGATGCTATTTCTGACAATAATGGTGCTATCCCCACGGACCATATTTTAGCCCAGGCCACTACCAAAATTTACAGCGACGACCTCTCGACGCTGACTGCGATGAATGCCATTGCAGTAGGTCATACCGGTGGTGGAACAGGCATGAACAATATGCAACCCTTCCTCACCATCAACTTTTGTATTGCACTTACTGGCACATACCCCCCTCGTAATTAAGGAGATTTAGTCATGTCCGAGGCTTTTATTGGTGAAATCCGCATGTTCGCGGGTAACTTTAACCCGGTTGGTTGGGCTTTTTGTAATGGCGCACAAATGATCATTTCCCAAAATCAAGCCCTATTTTCCCTGCTCGGTACTACTTATGGTGGCGATGGCCGCACCACGTTTAATCTTCCCGACCTCCGGGGGCGCGTTCCGATCCATATGGGCCAAGGCCCTGGACTCACAAATCGACCTATTGGGTCAAAAGGAGGGGCAGAGCAAGTGACCCTTACAAGCAGCAACCTGCCCAAACATACCCATGCTTGGCAGGCTTCTGAGGCGACGGTCAGTCAAACGACGCCGGAAGGCAATTTGTTGGGCAAGAATGTGGCGGTTGACATTTATAACGATCAAACATCAAACCAAGTGAACATGTCAACCTCGGTGATCGCTACTGATGGGGGTCATGCTTCCCCCACTGCGAGGGAAAACTTAATGCCGTATTTGGCCATCTACTTCATCATTGCCTTGCAGGGAATTTACCCATCTCGACATTAAACCACCTAATCTATACTGAGGAATCTGTTATGTCAGAACCCTTTATCGCGGAAATTAAAATCTTTGCAGGTGCCTACGCCATTCGCGGTTGGGCTTTTTGTAATGGTGCGGAATTACAACTTTCTCAAAATGAAGCCCTCTTTTCCTTAATCGGCACCACCTTTGGCGGTGATGGTCGGAACACATTTGCCTTGCCTAATTTACAAGGGCGGGTGCCCATTGGGGTAGGCCAAGGACCAGGTCTCAAGGACTATCGGTGGGGTCAAAAGGACGGTACTGAAACCGAGACCCTTACCTCCGCCAACATGCCTAACCATACTCATCAGGCCATTGCCGTCACAGTGCCGCCCTCATCAGGGGGTTATAACGACGACCCAGCCGAGCATTCTTTGGCCTTGGCTCTTGGTGCTCAAATCTATGGTGAGGAAAGCAACACCCTAGTAAATATGGCCAGCAACAGTCTGGAAGAAGTGGGTAGTTCCAACCCCAGCAGTTTTTTTAATACCCAACCCTTCCTGTCGCTCAATTTTCTTATTGCTTTGGAAGGGATCTACCCGCAACGGGGTTAAACCTCCCTCACAAGAACCGGAAGTGAGTAAACTAATGCGCATTTAATTAGGGCTTGCTGAATTAAGAAATAATTGCGCGCTCATCTGATTTTGTTGAAGTCCCCTAAATCCCTCAAATTTTGGGGACTTTGAAAGAGTTTTGTCCTCCTATATCTCAAGGTTATCGTTATGACGAACTTATCTGGCGCTGCTCCGAATACCTCCATCAATGTTCCGGCGGTGACGGGAGCTCAAAATGGAGAATTTTCGGTTGGAAAACTTCATAGTGGAGTCTCCTTATATCGTGGACGCCCCATGTTTAATGTTCCTCTGTTCCAAATGACAGGACCAAACTCCCTGCAAACAAGCTTGCAATTCCTTTATCAGGGAGTTAACACAACAGAGGTTCGGACGTGGAATATGGACAGTCAAGCAGGAATTGTCGGCCTAGGCTGGCTTCTGCCGATCAACCGAATTGCACTCGATACAAGCAAGACGAATGTTTCTGGGGAAAGCACCTATTATCTTTTCGATAGTGGCAATGCGTATCGTCTTCTAGTTAATAACAGTTTCAGCCGTGTTTCTTACTCGACTGAGAACTATGAATTCTGGTCTATTGAATTTAATTCAGAAGCAAATCAGTGGATCGTAAAACGAGAGGATGGCACGGCTTATATCTATGGAGGTTCGTCGGCAGGTGCTACGGCAAATAAGTTGCAATGGGACAACTGGTCGGGAGCCACCACAATTTCTGGAGGGCAATCCTATACTGTCGCATGGCATCTGGTGGAAATTAGAGACTTGTGGGGCAACGCGATCGCTTTTACCTATGAAAACGACGAAGTGAAGATTGGAGGCTCAACACAATCTTATACCCGTTCTACTCGTCTGGCAAAAATCACAGACCCCTACGGACGTCAGGCGGAGTTCCTCTACGCAGATTTGTCCGATTCAGGAACTGCAATCGAAGTCCAACCTCCCCATACCGACCCCAGTGGCAACAGCGATCATGCTTATCAAGATAGATATGAGACTGAGTACCTAGAGAAGATCGTCGTATACGAAGCCAATCCACTATCGGACGATCTAGTGGAGAGTTTTTCGATTTTGCTGTCTAGCTCAACGTATAACTTTGTCAATTCCAACCCATACCTTTATAAGCGCTGCCTGGATAAAATTGAATTGCAATATCCTGGTAAGGATGCCCTCCTCATCAATAGCTTCACTTATCAGGGAGCAAGCGAGCTTCTTCCGGGTAGTTTGAAGAAAGTCGTTTTCCCTGAAGGAGGGTCTGTTAATTACACTTACGCTACTGTCGAACTCGAAAACTGTTTAGCATCTTATCGTATTGGAACTCGCAGCGGCACGCCTCGGGTTTGGTTTTCTGAGAACTATGTTGTGGTCACCTTCCAAGACGATGATACCGAAACTCTTCAGGTTTCAGTATTATCCTGGGACGGTACCTGGAATGAATGGCCAATCAGTACCACCTTTACAGCGGCTAGTACTATTGAGAACCAAGAGGTACTTCTCGCCGATGATTTCTTTCTCGTCTACTACAATGATCAAAGCAGTGCATCGGCAACCCAAACAGCCTATCTGTTTAATCGTAAGGTGGGAGGCATTGAGTGGGAAAAAAATTCCTATAACCTTGATCGGGCAGTAAGTGCAGCAGCAGTAGGGGGAGGGAAATACCTAGTTTTGCAGTATGCGGGAAATGCAACTCACTACGTCTTCAATCTGCAAAATGGTATTTGGCGGCAGATGTACAGTTTTTCCGGGGGTTCGGGAACCGATAGCACAATTGTCTCCTGTGGTGGAACAAGCTTTCTGGTCGCCTGCCGCGATTCGAGTCTCGGAACAGCACAAATTACCGCAGTTACCCAGAGTGAGGACGGCAGCTTTTTCGTCACCACAGTTCACACCATAAGCAATATCTATTGGGACCCGGACTTAAAGAATATTTTTTGGAGTGGCGGACAAGGATTTGCAGCGGCAACCTATACTTCCAGTGACACTGCGACAAATTATACTGTGGCAGTAGTGGATTGGTTCCAATCATCAGGTTCTCCTCAATGGCAACAACTTCGGGAGATCGATCTCGAAAACAATAACGTATCAATCGCAACTACAGCCAGCGGTAACCTTATTGGTAACCAGCAGTATGTCTGGCGTTACACCGGAAAGAGCTGGAGTGAACAGAATCTGGGGAATATCCCCACAACTTCCCCATCGGATGCTCCCACAGCACGTTTAGCTTATGGTGATGACATCGCGGTCTTGGGTACGGCGACAGGCTCTAACACTCAGTACCAAGTTTGGAAGTACCAAGCCTACCAAGGAAAGTGGGAGCAGGTGAATACGATCAACGGCGCGATCAAAAATAGTGATGGACCGAATACTCCCACTCTCGGTACTAACTATATGACACTCGATAACCAAATTTACTTTCGCGGAGCGGACTGCGACTGGAACAAAGTTGAATCGGGTTATATGGGCAACAGTATCAATACCAAATCAATCCTCAACCTCGGACCACTCTTTCTTCTCGGCGAAAATTCGGCGGGAAACACAACCAATCTTGTCTTGCTGCGCAATGGTGAAGCCGTATCGGATGCACCGACCACTCTCTCTGGAGAGCGCTGTTATGTGGATAGCAACGACGATGGTACGACTCTGAGTGGATCTCAGTCTTTTGTCACCTATCCAAGCAGCAAAACTTTTGGTGAAGATACCCCCCTGAAAATCTATCGAGTACTTGATGCCGATTTTACCCCCAATGCTACCTACTACAGTGCCAAGGTCGTTCGCGGCACGACCCACGATGATGGTTATCAAACCTACGGCATAACCTACGATTACAACGAATCTAAGTTCAATGCTGAGACTGCGGTAGCTCTTGGGGCAACATATGGCGTGGCGGGTCGAATTGCTCAGTTCACAAAAGTTTCTAGCTACGAGGGAGTCAAACCCTTAACAGATGATATTGTTGACTCTGCATCAGCACCTTATGGGCGGACTACTCAATACTTTATCAATGGTGTCAATCCAACAAGCAGCAACTTCTATCCCCAAACCAACAAGTTCACCAACGCGATCAACTATTATTCAAGTCTTGGTGGTTCCCTGCTGCTCAAAATTGATTACGACAAAAACGGAGCACCTGTATGGAGTATTTTGTATGACTTGTGGCTCGTCACCAAGAAGCTTGCCCTGGATACTGCTTACTATTCTCAGGTAAAGCGCCAAGTCAGCCTCAATAATATCGGGAAATTGTTTGGTTATACCAGTAGTACAAGCGACATATCGACGCTAAACAATCGAAAGGTTCCCGATGACATATCTGAGCAGTTAGACACGGCGAAAATGAGTCTGAGCGGCACTCAGAGCGTGATTGTCGTCGAAAAGAGTTCTCTGTGGCTTCTCCTGGACGACGACAACGACCGCAAATTTATCATCGTGGCGAATGAGGACGAGCTGGATATCTACGTAGGTCTTCGCACCACAGTGCAGAGTACCTATAACCCCAATAATCTGCTTGCCAAACAGATTACTTTAAACTGTACCACAGGGGGCGAGATTGAGACTGTTGGCATAATTTACAAGTATCTGAGCGATGTTAACCCCACACTCAGCTCGGAAAAACATCTACTCCATGCAGTAGTTCAAACCACTCAATATCGCCAGATCGGTGACCAGGCTACTTATACCAGCGGTCATGCCACAGTTTGGTGGCCTTGGAAGGTAAACGAGGAAGGAATGTATGTACCTGCTGCCGACAATTCTGACACTAGTGCTCTCTGGGCTCCTGCCATGAATTTTACTTGGGATGGTCCTGAGGGAGGAGCCAGCTCCCCAGATTTCATTAATTGGAGTAGTCTCAGCACTCCTGACGGCTGGCAATTTCTTTCCAGGACAGATGCTCGTCATAGCAACGGTGTTAACATTCAAATTACTTCGATCGACGGTATTCCTACCAGCTATCAATACGACTCTACCAATGGACGGGCACTAGTTGGGAAATACCATAATGTAAGTGCCCTGAAGCAGGAGTATTCCTACTACGGG
Source organism: Symploca sp. SIO2C1 (assembly GCA_010692635.1). Classification (GTDB taxonomy): domain Bacteria; phylum Cyanobacteriota; class Cyanobacteriia; order Cyanobacteriales; family Coleofasciculaceae; genus Caldora. Next base: position 23,663 of record JAAHGL010000077.1, read on the forward strand.
TTTGAACCCTACGAAGTTAATCCAGGGTGGCAGAGTCAATCCCAGGAGAGTGAGCTCGAATACTATACCAATGATGCCCATATTGGTAGCCGATGCTATAGCTTAAAGGCAAACAATGTCTTATCAACTCAGTTTGCTCCAGAAACAGCACAGGTATACTTACTCAGCGTCTGGTATAAGACATCGGGTAGCCCTGCTTCGGGGACTGGTTTTACCGTTGTGACTTCAGACGAGAATACCCTGGCAACAATCAATCTCAGCGATAGCGGGGGAGAGTGGAAATATATATTCACGACTATTGACCTGAGCAGTGAAGCCAAGACCTTAACGGTTAATGCCACCAATACCTCTAGCAATGTTGTCGTCCTTATCGACAATATCAGCATCCGCCCATTCGTTTCTTCCAGTTATACTTCGGTTTATCACTTGCCATTGTGGTCGAATGCTGGTGGTTTTGGTACTAATGGTGAGGTGGATCGCTACTTGTTCGACTCATCAAATAGCCCGATAGGTCAGTCTTCAATCGGAGGATCGGGAATTATTCACAGTCATTTCTGGAGTACTTCTACACCATCTTTATCTTTGCCCAACAACAAGATGACGATCTCCGCACGAACTAGCGGACAGGTGTTGCCTTTCTATCAGGATACCTGGACTGAGGTCTGGATTCCTGGCACTGCTTCTAATTGGACATATAGCGATTCGTGGGTAACTTTAAGTAGCGATAGCAGCGATACCCTTGAACTTGCAGGTACAACCTCCCTCTCGTGCTATGGGGCTAGCTTTGAATTTCAACTGCCCAGTACACAAAGTCAAAAGATTTCTTGGCAACTGGGTAAGAATATAGAGATACTTCTCAAACCTGATTCCTCATCCAGCCAGTGGGAACTCTTGGATGGTGATGGTAAATCTTTAGCTTCACCGGTACAAAATACTTACAGTGGCAAGATTGTCTGTACAATTGTTGTTCAAGATACAATTGTTGCTTTCTTTGCCGCAGGACAACTTATCTTCAGTTATGTCGCAACAGACAATGTGGGCGGACCACTGACTTTGAGTGCCGGGGATCGAGGAGTTGGCTTTTCCATACCCATCCTCTGTATCGATCCCTTAGTCAACCTCACTTATATCAACGGTGTCAGCAATGGTATCCAAAATCACCGCCTGAAACAGAACAGCGCCCTTGTCAATAGTCTCATTTACGACGAACGAGGTCTGGGCAGTATCGTTACCAAAACTATCGAAGTTCAATTGGGAGACAAGCAAAAGCCCCTGGCCTTGGTCGAAAACTTGGCAACGTTTGACTCGAATGCGGGAACAGTTAGCGGACTAGTCTCTGACTACTATTCTGGACAAACCCAACCCGATGGCATTACCCCATCTAACGATGAGGGATATCCATTCTGGCGCACAGAATTTGAAGCATCTCCTCTCATGCGTCCCATGTCCCTAGGTAAACCAGGCAAAATCTTTGCTATTACTGACCAGACCTCCGAACATATCCAAGCTTTAAGTTACTTGGTCAACCTTGATGGCGACAGTTGGAGTAGTTTGGGTTTATCTGCTGGTCAGTTTGCCTGCAAGGCAAATCAAGATGCGGACGGAACTATCCGCTTGACGTTGTCCGATAAGTTAAACAACCAGGTAGCCTCGGCTACTGCTAATAGCGATGATATCTCATTGGTGGCACTAGAGTACGATAGTGCTGGCAATCTCAGTACCTCGAAGCCTCCAGCATACTTCGATACCAATACCTTAGAAGATCTCGGAGATAGCGACACTTACCTTAACACAGCTGAGTCAGATTTTTATCATCGGGTTAGCTCCCTAAGCCTGCCGGATTCTTCAACGACTCAATGTATCTACGATCCCTCGGGTCGTGTTCGATTTATGCAGAACGCCCGTGGTCAAAGCGAGGGTTACTTTTGCTATTGGACTTATGATCGTTTAAGGCGTATGGTGGAGTTTGGCTACATTAGCACCAGCAAACAAGCTTGGAATACCAAGACCTTGCAATCCTATGCCGACAACCTGGAGGCGTTTAGCGGCAAAGCGGATTGGCCTACTTCATCCGATGTTGAAACGACCTGGTATGGTAGAATGACATATGATGGGGATGGCAGTCAGCCTTATGCCATCGGCAGAGTCCAGAGCATTACCACCAACAATAATCAGAGTAGTGAAGGGGATGTAATCGAAACCCACTCTTATGATGAAATTGGTCGGCTGGCCACAAAAACCATTAGCATTGACGGCAACTCCCAATCTGTCACCTTTAGCTATGACGGAATGAGCAATACAATCGCCGTAGTGCCTTCAATTGGTCCCGCAATTACCTATGGCTACAACACCCTCGGACAACTGGAAACCATCGGGACATCAGAGCAAGCAAATCTCTATGCCTCTTATAGCTACGATGCTCAAGGGAAGGTATACCAAGAAAAGTTGAACCCATCTGCCACTAGTTCTACGTTTACTTACCAATACAATTCTCCTGGCTGGATCTCTTCTATCGGTGATGATACAACACCATTTCAACAAACCTTCTACTATGAAAAAACCGCAGACAATTCACCAGGGTATTACGACGGACGTATTGCGAGTATTAGCTATGGCTACAACGGGAGTAATGCCCCCGAGGAAATGACGGATACCTTCACAACTGACTATTTAAGCCAAATCCTCACCGTTAATAGCACCAATGCGGCATTTGATATCGGCAGCAACACGCCGATTGCCTATGATGCCAATGGCAATATCAAGAGCTTTGAGCAGGGAGAACAAATAACTACTTTTACTCTTGAGACAAATCGCATACTCTCGACTTCTTCTACAAACACTAACTTTGAGTACGATACCAATGGATATATCACCTATGCTCCTACCAAGAAATTGAAACTGAGTTATGACAAAACATCACTACTTCCCACTAACCTGACGAGTGATGCTGGTATGTCGATCTCGTTCGCTTACAATGCTGCTACAGGGCATCGTGTGAAGAAAAATGTTGCAGACAATGGGGAGGCAACAATCTTTTATCTCCGTGATGCCGCAGGTCAACCTCTAGCTGTCTGGTCGGGACAATCCGCTGCCGATGGGTCTAGCTCGGCAACAGCATATATCCAGGGTCCCCTGGGGTTGGTGGCAGTTATTGATGGTGACAGCACCTACTTTATTGTGAAAGATCATCTGGGTTCAACCAGAGTAGTTCTCGATGAGTCAGCAAATATTGTCGGCGGCTGTGATTATCTGTTGTTTGGCGGCAAGGGTCGCACTTATGGTTCTATTCCTGCGGCGATTCGATATCTCTATACCGGACATGAATATGATGAGGAAACCGGTCTTTATAATATGATCGCTCGTTTCTACGATCCTGACCTGTACCGCTTTTACACACCAGATCCTGCCAAGCAATATCCCAGTCCCTATATTTATGTAGGAAATCAGCCAATTTCGCTAGTAGATCCGACAGGTTCTCACTCAACCTGGGCAGTAATTAGCCGAGTTATTTGCGGTTTCGTTGGGGCGATAGTTGTGATAGGAACAACAATTGCTGAGGCAGTAGTTTCTGGAGAGACAGGAGGTGCGGCATTAATTGCGGAAGGAGGCTTCCAAACGATAATTGGTGCGGGAGCAAGCATGTTCCAAGATGCTTTCCTCGCTTATAATCAGTCTGTTAAAGAGTATTGGAACACAGTCGGCATAGATGTGGGGAAAGGAGCAGCTATAGGTTTACTTACTTATGGTTTTTCCAAAGCTACTGAAGCCGGTGATCTTTTGTTGGAATCGAAATATCAAGCGTACGCCAAAAATACCACAAAAACAATTTGGGGAAGAAGAATAGGTGTGTTGGTTGTTAAATCGAATCTGATAGGTCTTTCTACTGCTTCAATTTCAATGATCGGGGATCCTTCCTCAAGAACTGGAGAAGGTTTCGGTTTCAACTTTTTGGGCAGTTTCGCTTCAGTTGTTACGGGTGAAGTAATTGAAGGGTTGTTCCAATCGAAGTCGTCGCCCCTCAGTCGGGAGCGTTTACTGTCCCACTCAGGGAGCCTTAAGGAAAAATGGTGGAAGTTTAAAAAAAGAACAAGTTATGGGTGGCTTGGTTTTAAATTAGTTTTGGGCGGGACACTCTCCGGTGCTTCTAGCTTGGGAGTCGCTGATTTAGAGCTCCACTTACATAGTGAGCATGTAACAGCTTATGATCTAATTTCAGCTGCCAGCCAAGGTTTCATTGTTGGTCTATCTGTTACCATGCCCTCCTTTTCAGAACGAGAGCCCGGATTACTGGGGCGTTATCAAAAAGAAATGAGAGATCTACAACGCTCTATGCAGGGACAAAAGAATTATGGGAGTCCCTCAAATAATAACCCATTAGATTTGATGTAAAAAACTGCCAAAATACTTGTGCCTTGATATAGCCAAAGGCAGAAGGCTCCAAGGGAAAAGATTGACCATTTTTTGAATTCAAAATGCAAAATTCAAAATGCAAAATGTAGGAAAAGATAATTTTGAATTGATTAATTCTGGGTACAATCCCCCACTAATTGTCTTCAATTTTGAATTGATAATTTTGAATTTTGAATTGTTTTGACAGGTAAAGGTTTGCTGCATTTGGCGAGTGTCCTAATCGCCCTGGCGGTTGCTATAGCTCTTTTCTCTAAGACTCTTGGCACAAACTATCATTAGCAAAAAATCTTCGGGTGGGAGAATGAAAACCAATTTCTCCATTCGCTTGACCACCCTAGAGAAAAGATTCTCGAATTACTTCGAGAGCCTGAAGAACTCTACCGCGCTCATCTCTGATTTGACGGATAGAGGTTGTTGACCGATTTTTGTCCCAATACTTCATGCCCAGAAGGTCAAGGCAAAAATCGCAACCAAAAAACACAAAACAGTAAAACCCAACGTAAGGAATTACTCGAGATGACTACTCAAACTGAGTTAATGGAATCGCAAGAAACAGATTTAGCAGATTCCAACAGTATTAGTTTACCAGTAGGGTGTGTACTACCCTATGTTGCTGATGGGACTACCAGTAACATCCCTGATGGCTGGAAATTGTGTAACGGTGTTCAAGTCTCCAAAGACACCTATGGTGAGCTATTTGACGTCATTGGTACTGCTTATGGCGGCACTGGCACTCCATACTTCAATTTACCGGATTATCAAGGCTGGTTTCTACGAGGTGCTGATCGCGGCGCTGGTCGTGACCCGGACGTCTCAAGTCGAACTATTGACAGTAAAACAGGCAATACCTATCTAATCGGTTCTACCCAGTTGTCGGGAACTGCATTCGAGGATTCGTCCGATGCCCATGTCCAACCGAATAACTCTCTCCCTAAGGGAAGCACTCATTATGCTTATAAGGGCACTACTCTTGATGTCGCGCGTAATAATGACGGTAGTGTGAAAGTAACCACCCAAGGGTGGGACAAAGAATCCCGTCCGATCAATGCCTACGTGAATTTCATTATTAAATGTGACAGCAGTTCCACCGGCATTCCCCTAGGTACAGTTGTTGCTTATGTCGGACAGGACGAAGTTGTCTCAAAAGTTCTCCCAAGCAGTGACTGGGTTTATTGTAATGGTGATGCTTTGCCAGAAACAGCAGGAGATTTAAGCTCCCTCATCGGAGTTATTTGGGGCGGAGACGCAGCAGCTCCCCTCTCCCCCGACTTGCGAGGCTTTTTCTTACGAGGAGTTGCGGGCGGTAGCACAGCAGATCCCGATAGCAGTACGCGCACAGCTATCCATGATGATGGGAATTCGGGGGACAAAGTCGCTTCCATGCAGACCTATGCAACCGGAAAACCAGCAAACGAAATATACTTCGAGATTTCGCACCTTCCTGTCGGTCACTTCAAGTCGAGTTTTACTTCGGGGCACACTCCAGCTAAATGGACTAATGGTAGTACAACAGTAGATATCAAATTCTCAGTTGGGGAGGAAACTCGTCCTGTCAATGCTTATGTCAAGTGGTATGTCAAGGCAACAAATGCTAGTGAGGAAGAAACTATTCCCGTTGGAATTGTGGTTGCCTATGCAGGTGTAGCGAATCAAACCAACAATTCTCTTCAAAATGGATTGTGGCTTCGTTGCGTAGGAACATCATTTGACAGGACAGAGTACAGTCAACTCTATGAAACAATAGGGGTGATTCACGGCAGCGAAGGCGGTTATCCCTATCTTCCAGATTATCAGGGACGATTCTTACGCGGAGTTGATGATGGCGCAAAGCGCGATCCCGACGCAAGCAGCCGTACTGCACCGGGACCAGATGGAACGGGGCACTCTGGAGACCAAATTGGCAGCGTTCAAGGTTGGGACACTGGCGAACCAAACGAGACACCGTCTGTGGACCTACCCCACTTACCAACATCCTCAACCCAGACTGCTGCTGCTCTTGGCGGCGGTACAATCCGAGATGTAGGTAGTGGTGACCCTACCTTTAACTTTCAAGGTGCTGATGCCGAATCACGTCCCCGGAACGTTTATGTAGACTGGATTATCAGTGCTAGTAACGGATCTTCTGACACTCACTAGCCCTAAAAGATACCCCTGGCGAAGCATTTCGTAATGTAGCGAAGTGACTGAAAGCACCCTGAATCTCCCAATTCTGGGACTTTCAGTCCGAGCTCCCCCAGTCTCCAATCCTGGGGGGCCTCACAAGGGTAGGTTTTTTACTCTGTGAATACTTCGTCCGCAAATAGACCAAGCATTGAGCCCTACAAAAAACCGGCGCTGGCTTTAGTTAGGGCTTGCTGAACAAGTGTGGAAGCTATACCAGACTGTGGTTTCAATGATTTTTTGACCAAGCCTTGTGCAAGGAAATGGTCTATAGAAGCTTATTTTCCTTGCACTTTGATGGGAAATCCCTGAGTAACCTTGGGGAAT
>JAAHGL010000078.1 GCA_010692635.1 Symploca sp. SIO2C1
TTTGACATCCTCCCCAGCCTAAAGGCATGGGGAGGATGTCAAGATAGAATAGTTTCAGCATTGTCAGCAATATATAGGATCAAGTAAAGTCGTTAAGCAAGTTGACAGCATTCATCAAGAGGAGATACAAGCACGTATGGGCAAAGTAGTCGGCATTGACCTAGGTACAACAAACTCCGTGGTGGCTGTGATGGAGGGTGGCAAGCCGGTGGTAATTGCCAATGCAGAAGGAATGCGGACTACACCTTCAGTGGTTGGCTTCAGTAAGGACGGGGAACAGGTTGTTGGACAAATGGCACGCCGCCAAGCGGTACTCAATCCCCAAAATACTTTTTCTGGAGTTAAGCGATTCATTGGGCGAAAATACGCAGAAGTGAGTCCAGAATCTAAACGTATACCCTATACAATTCGCCGTGATGAAGAGGGCAACCTCAGAATTAGATGCCCTCGTTTAAGAAAGGAATTTGCCCCAGAAGAAATTGCAGCAATGATACTGCGGAAGTTAGCACAAGAAGCTAGTCGGTATCTGGGAGAGGAAGTAACGGGAGCAGTGATTACAGTTCCTGCTTACTTCAATGATTCTCAACGGCAGGCAACGCGGGATGCAGGGCGAATTGCTGGCCTAGAAGTATTGCGGATTCTTAATGAGCCAACGGCCGCATCTTTAGCCTATGGATTAGAGCAACAACGTAGCCAGACGATTTTAGTATTTGACTTAGGTGGAGGCACATTTGATGTCTCTATTCTGGAAGTTGGGGATGGGGTGTTTGAGGTAAAAGCCACTAGTGGTGATACTCAACTAGGAGGCAATGATTTTGATCAGAAAATTGTTAACTGGTTAGCAGAGCAATTTTTAGAAACAGAAGGGGTAGATCTCAGAAGCGATCGCCAAGCTCTGCAACGTTTGACTGAAGCAGCAGAGAAAGCCAAAATAGAGCTTTCAGGAGTAAGTGTCACAGACATCAATTTACCATTCATCACGGCGACAGAAGATGGTCCTAAGCACCTGGAAACTCGGCTTACTCGCCCTCAGTTTGAAGGTTTGTGTGGTGAGCTGATCAACCGCTTGCGCAGACCCCTGAAACGAGCTGTGACAGACGCGGGTATCAGTCCAGTACAAATCGATGAAGTGGTTTTAGTCGGTGGCTCCACACGTATTCCTTTAGTACAACAATTAGTACGAAGTTTGATTGACACAGAACCAAATCAGAATGTTAACCCTGATGAAGTAGTGGCAGTAGGAGCAGCAATTCAGGCAGGAATTCTGACGAGTGAAGTTAAGGATATCCTGTTACTGGATGTGACACCTTTGTCTTTGGGGTTAGAAACCATCGGTGGTGTGATGAAAAAGTTGCTTCCCCGCAATACCACCATTCCAGTAAGGCGTTCTGATATTTTCTCCACTTCCCAAAATAATCAGACTCTAGTAGAAATTCATATTCTACAGGGGGAACGAGAAATGGCAGCAGATAATAAATCTTTAGGTCGTTTCAAGCTCACTGGTATTCCTCCAGCACCAAGGGGAGTTCCCCAAGTGCAGGTGTCTTTCGATATAGATGCCAATGGCATTTTGCAAGTACTGGCTTTAGATAAGACTACAGGTCGAGAGCAGCGTGTCACAATTCAAGGAGCTTCCAATCTGAGTGAGTCCCAAGTTAATCAAATGCTCCGCGAGGCAGAACAATTTTCCCAGCTTGATCGGGAACGCCGAGAACGAGTTGAGAAGCGCAACCGTTCTGAAACTCTGGCTAATGAAGCACAACGGCAACTGAGAGAAGTAGCGCTAGATTTTGGTACTCAGTTTGCTAGTATGCATCGGCGGCGGATTGAAGCCTTAGCTGAAGAACTACGGGATGCGATCGCTCGTGATGATGATCGTGCCATTGATCGCGCAGAATCTGACTTACAAGATGCTCTCTATGAACTGAAGCGAGAAGTACGCTTACAATACTCAGAAGAGGAGGATGATGACTTCTTTACCTCAATTCGTCGCACTTTTACTGGAGAGAGTGAACGAGATTTGTACCGTGAACGGGAAAGTCGCCGTGATGCCTATAGCGTCGGTTCTGGTAGATATGGTGGTCGAGAGCAATGGCGTAATGCTCCCCTAGAAAATGATTGGGATGAAGATGATGATGACTGGTTCTAAATTTGTTATTTGTTGTTTGTTGTTTGTTATTTGTTGTTTTTTCTATGCTAATTGCTAGTGAATATCCCAGTCATCATGAGCAATTAGCAATTAGCAATTAGCAATTAGCAATTAGCAATTAGCAATTAGCAATTAGCAATTAGCAATTAACAATGATTAATTTTTATGCAAAACTTTCGGGACTACTATGAAATTTTAGGCATACCTCCAGAGGCTTCGAGCGAGGAGATTAAGAAAGTTTTTCGTCGTCTAGCTCGACGGTATCACCCTGATTTGAATCCGGGTGATAAAGCAGCAGAAGAAAGGTTTAAAGATATTGGTGAAGCTTATGAAGTACTCTCGGATCCAAATAAGCGATCGCAATATGACCAGTATAGCCGGTTCTGGAAGAAACAAAAGTTCAATAGAAAATCACCAAAAGTCTCTACATTTAGAACTTCAGGCAATCGTAATGGTACTAGTCGTAGCTCCACTCAAGAAGTGGATTTCAGTCAATTTGGGGACTTTAATAGCTTTGTTGATCAACTACTCAATCGAGGTACTGTAAGAAGATATACACCTAAGACCCCTGGAGGTTCTAGTGTTCGGGTGAACCCATCTACTACCATCCGACCAGGAACTACCAGAACAGCATATACTGTTAATACTCGCGATAGTGCGGTGGAACGGAACAAAGTACTTCGCCGCAAAGATATTGAAGCAAGACTAACTCTGCCTTTGGAAAAAGCCTATGAAGGAGGACGAGAGCGGATTCGTCTGGAAGATGGTCGTTCCTTAGAAGTTGAATTACCTGGTGGCATGGTAACAGGTCAGCGCATACGGCTTAAAGGTCAGGGAATTGCTGGTGGTAACCTCTTCTTAAAAATTACAGTAGCTTCTCATCCCTTCTTTCAAATAGAAGGTTCCGATATTTTTTGTGAGTTGCCAGTGACCCCTGCAGAAGCAGTGCTTGGAGGACAAATAGAAGTACCGACTCTAGATGGCAGAGTAAAAATGACTGTTCCCAGTGGTCTGAGATCAGGTCAAAGATTGCGCCTTGCAGGGAAAGGCTATCCTAATAATGAGGTTAGAGGTGATCAGTTAGTAGAAATTCAAATTATTGTCCCCCCAAATCCCACTCCAGAAGCACGAGAACTATACGAAAAGCTGCGAAAAATTGAGAATTTTAATCCTCGTAAAGATTTGCCAGTTTAGACCCCTCCTTTCAAGAAGACTAGTGCAGCGCGGCGGAAATAAGTGACCAGTTTGAGATCGATAGAATCCTTACTCTATAAGCATTCTAAATTCTAAATTCTAAATTCCGCGCAGCGGCACTAGCTACTGTTGAAGCTTTTTAATCTCATCTAGAGATTGTTGGTATTGAGCTGTTGCTCCTTGTTCTAGATAAAGTTCTGCGGCTTTTTGATAATCCGCGATCGCACTATGTATGTTACTTTGTTTAGCACGAACATCAGCCAAATTTTTGAAAGCTTCGGCATATTGAGGATCAATCTCAAGAGCCTGATTGAAATCTTTGAGAGCACCTTCTATATCCCCAAGCTCAATTCTAGCCAAACCCCGGTTATTGTAGACAGCTGAAGTAGGCTCGACTTCAAGAGCCTGATTGAAATCCTTAAGTGCACCTTTTGTATCCCTAAGTTTAGCCTTAGCCAGACCTCGATTATTGTAGGCTTCGGTATATTTAGGATCCAACCGCAGTGCCTCAGCGAAATCTGAGATTGCCCCTTTGAGATCATTTAGTTGAGTGCGAGCCAGACCTAGATTATTGTAAGCTTGGGCATAGCTTGAATCTAGTCGCAGAGCCTCATTAAAATCCGCGATCGCAGCTTTGGTATCGTTTAAACTGTAGTAAACAAGACCCCGACTATTATAAGCTTCGGCATAGTCCGGGTCGAGGCGCAGAGCCTCATTAAAATCTGCAATTGCAGCAGGATCATCTAATTCAAGGCGGGCAAGACCCCGGTTATTGTAAGTTGGAGCATAGCTAGGATCAATTTCAATCCCATGGTTAAAATCCTCTATTGCCTCTGGTATATCCCCTAAGCGCAGGTAGGCAAGACCCCGGTTATTATATACTTGGGCATTACTCGGAGCTAACCGCAGTGATTGATTGAAATCCTCAATAGCAATTTGTATATTACCTAAATCAGTGAAGGCATTTCCTTGCTTGCTCTCAGAAGCAAGATCGTTAGGAGTATTACTAGAAGTCTGATTGATATCTACTTCTATTACCTCTGGTGTATCCTCTAGATTAAGATAAGCAAGACCTCGGTAGTTGTAGGCTTGAGCATTTTTAGGGTCTAGCCAAAGAGCTTCACTAAAATCCTCAATCGCTCCAGTGTAATCTTTTCTTTGATACTTTTCTTCGCCGCGCTCTAGGAAATCTTTAACTTCGTCTTCTGAGGTCAAGTTTTCTGTTAAACCAGTTATTAACTCTCCACTGGTTTTGGGGAAAGTACTTTTGGTAGAGGAAATAACTTCTTCTCTAGAAGCAGAGCCAAAACCTCCCATTCCCATTAATCCACCAAAGGCGAGGATCACAATTGCACCACCAAGTAATAATTTGTTTTGGGAGTTAAATAAACTAGCTTGAACCTGAGTTGAAGATAGGCTGCCAAGCAAGGATTGAATCGAATATTCGGCTGACTTATAGCTTCTAGAAAAAAATCCCTTCATGGTTGAACCCAAATCAGGTGCTATAGCCTCCAGGGATAGTTGCAGTTTGGTGTCGTTCCTAGAATTAATGGTTAGGAGTGCCTCACTCAGGGGAATACTCTTGACAGATGGGAAGCCCTTTGACAAATTGTTACTGTGCTGTCTAACAGTAGGCTCACTAACACAAATCGGCTTCTGTGTCTTTTGTATACTTAAGAGCATCTGTTGAGCACTGATGTAGCGATCGCGTTGATGAGACTGAATTGCTTTATCTAAAATCGCTGCTAATTGATCGCTAACACTCAAGGCATGAGAGCGCCAAAGTAGTTGACCTGTATTAGGGTCTGTCTCTATATCTTTAAATGATTTTCCTATTAATAGACGAATTGCAGTCATCCCCAGACTGTAGAGATCACTGGAGTAGACGGGTCTGCCTGCTACTTGCTCTGAGGACATATAACCTAGTGTACCAATGGCAATAGAAGCAGAGGCTTCTGAATCATTCATTGCCTTACCCATTGCTTCTTTAACAGCTCCAAAATCAATTAAAACAGGTTTACCATCCTGTTGTCGCAGCATTATATTTTCGGGCTTGATATCTCGATGAATAATCTGTTTATCATGGACATAATCTAAAACAGACAAAACACTAATCAATATTTCTTTAACTGCATCTTCCTTTAGTGTGATTTCTGCTTGCAGCTTTTGGGTTAGTGTTTGACCTTCAATCCATTCCTGTACTAAGAAAAACTGTCCAGCTTGTTCAAAGTAAGCATACAAGCTCGGAATTTGCTTGTGACCATTGCCTAACGTTTCCAAGACAGCTGCTTCTCGCTTGAACCGCTCTTGAACAGATTGATAATATTCAGGATTATCCTCAATCGGTTTGAGTTGCTTGAGAACACACAGGCGTTTTGAAGGCATGTGGGTATCTTCAACCAGAAAAGTTCTGCCAAAGCTACCACTACCCAAAACTCGAACTACTTGATAGCGATTGTTCAAAATCATGGAAACGCACAGGGTCAAATTCAAGGTTTATCTTCACTTTTGCACCCATATATCAGCCCATTGATCGGCTGAACAAACTCAGGTAGTGCCACTTAAGTCAAAGCTCCACTCTAGTATGGCTCAAGGGAGTAAGAAATGGAAACAATAGCCCCTCAGAGACTGTAAGCTAAGACGCATTTCAGCTACTTAGTTCCGATCTCCGCGTCCCCGCGTCTCCGCGTCAGTACTAATTGATTATTTAAATGCACAACAGCTTAGTCAAAAGTCCCACTATCTTGAATTATAGGTGAATGATCAGGTTAGCTGTCCTAACCTGTGTAAAGGGTCAATGAAGGTTTGATGAGGATTCATTTAATATCCCAGAGAAAGATATTGATAGTTATCAATGTACAATTGATAATTGATAATTGATAATTGATAATTGATTAACTTGTTCTAAAACCTCTTCGTAAAAGAAGAGATAAAAAAAAGATTTTCTTTGATTTGAATTCTCTTATTTTAAGGATGGATAATTATGCATTGTTTATTATTCATTGTCAAGAAAGTGAATCTCGTCAAAATACTATTAATTAAGACTTAAACCTGATAAAATCGTTATACTATGCCAATTTCTGACTGTCGTAAAGTTAGTTACAGTCCTGCTTACACTATTGTTCCGACCTACGAGTGCTTTAATCGCTGTAGCTACTGTAACTTTCGCACTGACCCTGGGAAAAGCTCTTGGTTAACCCTAGCAGAAGCAGAAAACAAGCTCAGAAAACTTCAGTCTCAAAACGTCTGTGAGATTCTCATCCTCAGTGGTGAGGTACATCCTAATTCATCACGACGAGAATCCTGGTTTCAGAAGATTTATGAGCTTTGTGAATTAGCTCTTTGCTGGGGATTTCTGCCCCATACCAATGTAGGACCATTGAGTTTTCCTGAAATGAAAGCCTTGAAGCAAGTCAATGTATCAATGGGGTTAATGCTAGAGCAGTTAACACCCCAATTACTCCAAACAGTTCATCGACAGGCTCCCAGTAAAATGCCACAACTGCGACTGCAACAGTTGGAATGGGCAGGAAAGTTAGGCATTCCTTTTACTACTGGTTTACTGTTAGGAATTGGGGAAACAGAGGAAAATTGCTGGGAAACCCTAGAGGCAATTGCTAAGCTCCATTCTTGCTATGGTCATATCCAAGAAGTGATCTTGCAACCCTATAGTCCTGGGAGCCAGCAAAATTGGAATGCTCCTGCTTTTATTCCCGAGCAGCTACCAAAAGTCATTGCCCAAACCCGTAAAATTCTCCCAAAAGAGATTACATTGCAAATTCCCCCCAACTTAGTCCCAGAACCTGAGTGGTTACTTGCCTGTGTAGAAGCTGGTGCTAGAGATTTGGGAGGCATTGGGCCAAAAGATGAAGTAAATCCCGATTATCCCCATCCCCATCTCCAGAGACTTAGAGAAATTCTTGAGCCAGCTGGATGGCAGTTAGTGCCACGTTTACCAGTTTATTCCCAGTACGACAGCTGGTTACCCTCCAGATTACAAGGAGCACTCAACCATTGGCGCACGGAAAGATTATCTATCTTGAGAAATATGAGTTAAAAAACTTGAACGAATGCCCTGAAAAGTCATACAATTGGCAGCTCGCCAAGATTGCTATCAACTGAACTAGAGAGTAAAATTAGTACTCAGACAAAATTTCACTACTAGCAAATTGGTTTGAGTTTGGCATCGATGGCAGCCTAACGAACTTTCAAAAACTAGCATCTAATTTTAGAGAAAGGAGGTGATGCAAGTGTTGACATTGACTTACGAATACAAAATTGAGTCAACAACAGGGCAAGTAAAAATTATACAGCTTGACTTGAAAATTTGCTGTAACGTCTGGAATTATGCCTTAGGTGAGGGCAACGATGGGCTCAATTATCACAAGTCAAATGTTAAAACTTGCCACCTTGTTTCAGAGTATGTTATTCCCACTTTTATCGACATCAAGACCAAGTTAATGCGTTTTCTGGCAACCAGGAGATCCAAAAATTACTTTTGTGATTTCCCGATCTCAGTCTAACCAGGTCAGGGAGGATGTCAAAATTCATGACTGACCAAACAAAAATCTCTACTGCACGAAGCAGTCAAACGGCTGAGGCAGTAAAGGAAAAAAAATTCTCTAAACAACATGGCTTTTTGAGAGAAGCTCGTACTCGTATATTTGCTTGGTATCTGGGGCTGATGATGTTTGTTGTAGGATTATCAATTCCCCTCTTCTATAAGGTTGTTTTTGACAAGGTAGACCAACAAGTTCGAGAAGATTTAGCTGAAGAGCAAGAAACATTTCAGGAATTTCTCGATCAAAAAATATCTATCGAACAAAAGTTAACACCGAAGAAGCTCGATAATCTTTTCCATGATTTCCTAATGAGGGAAGTACCTAAAGACCAAATTTATTTAATTACCTTCTTCAATGGTAAATTCTACCAATCTAGTCCTAGGGAACTACCTCAGTTACTGCAACAAGATCTAAACCTACTCAATCGCTGGGCAAAAGTGACTCAACCACTAGAGGGTCACAAGCAAACTACTGATAGGGATATCGGTAATATTATTTATTTAGCTGAACCATTGACGATTGACGGAGAGGTAAGAGGTGTATTTGTAGCTGCCCATGCCACCGCAGAGAAACGCCAGGAAGCAGTAGAAACATTAACCGTTGTTGTTAGAGTGCTAATGGGTATCTTTGTCCTGAGTGTGGTTCTAGCATGGATAATTTCTGAACAGATACTAGTTCCTTTGCGATCGCTCTCACAAACTGCCCGTTCTATCATCACAGAGGGGGATCTAAAACAACGGATTCCAGTACAAGGAGTTGATGAATTGGCTGAGCTAGCCACAACCTTCAACAAGATCATGGACCGTCTTGAAGAAGTTTTGAATATTCAAAGAAATTTTATTAATGACGCCAGTCATGAACTGCGTACACCACTGACAATTATTCAGGGTCACCTAGAAGTATTGGGAAATGATCCTCAAGAACAACATGAAACTATTGAATTAGTTATCGATGAGATCCAGCGCATGAACCGCTTTGTTGAAGATCTGATTCTCTTAGCAAAGATCGAGCAACCGGATTTTATGCAACCAGAAACTCTAGAAGTTAGTACCTTGACTCAAGAACTCTTTGACGAAGCCGAAGCCTTAGCAAATCGCAACTGGGAATTAGAGGTTCAGGGAGAAGGTTCTATTGTTGTTGACCACCAACGAATTACTCAAGCAATAATGAATCTGGCTCAAAATGCTGCCCAGCATACAATTGAAACTGATATGATTGCTTTAGGTTCTGCTATGGATCAAAGCAGCGTGCGCTTTTGGGTACGCGATACTGGAGAAGGAATTGCTCCTAAAGATTTAGAGCACATTTTTGAGCGTTTTGCTAGGGCTGCTCAGAGCCGTAGACGCTCTGAAGGTGCGGGTTTGGGACTTGCCATCGTGCGAGCAATTGTTCATGCTCACGGTGGTTATGTTGAACTAGTTAGTCAACTAGGTACTGGATCGACCTTCACGATTGTTTTGCCGTTAGAACCACTTCAGGAAATTTCGTCTCATGAGTCGTATACTAATCGCTGAGGATGAACCTCGCATTGCTGCCTTCCTAGAAAAAGGTTTGCGTGCCAATGGCTTTACTAGTGAGATTGCCAAAGATGCTGATGAAGTAATTTGCTTGGCTCTGAGTGAAAGTTTTGACTTGCTGCTGCTGGACTTGGGGCTTCCTATCAAAGATGGTTTGACTGTTTTGGAAGAGTTGCGAGGGCAAGGAGCACAACTGCCCATTATTATCCTCTCAGCCCGTGATGATTTGACTGACAAGGTGGCTGGACTCGAAGGTGGTGCAGATGATTATGTTACCAAGCCTTTTCGTTTTGAAGAACTACTAGCACGGGTGCGCTTACGCTTGCGCTCTCGTCAAAAATCTAGCACCCAAGAGGACACAGAACTCAAGGCTGGTGATCTTATCCTTGACTTGCGTACCCGTAGAGTACAGGTGAAGGACAGGGATGTGGAGTTACCAACACGAGAGTTCAGCCTCTTAGAAACCTTTTTGCGCCACAAAGGACAAGTGCTAAGTCGTGAACAAATACTGGATCATGTTTGGGGCTATGACTATGATCCTGGTTCTAATATCGTTGATGTTTACGTGGGTTACCTACGGAAAAAGTTAGGTAGTGACTTAATTGAGACTGTCAGGGGTATAGGCTATCGACTGCGAATCTGATACCAAATCCGGGTTCGTCAGCCCCGTTTTGAGCAAACCGCGAAAAATCTAATCTGTAGAGACGAGCTATGGCATTTCTCTACTGGAGATATAGCTGTAGCTATCAAAGTTAGGACAAGAGCGATCGATATTTCTATTCTTTGGAAGTTATTCTCCAGCAAGCAACGTTCTAATGAAAGTGGCTACAGCTATAACACGGTTATGTGTGCCGGATTTGGTATGAGAGATTGTTAAGCTGCTGTGCGGTAAGAATAACACCAAATATTACGAAATCATGAGAATTTTTTCATTAGGATCTCATACAAGATTCACCCACAGAGATAATACTTAATATTTTGAGGTAGAAACCTTCGCCTATCCACATTGCCAAAAAGGGCTTGGCCTGATAGAAGGTTGGGTCAGTTTTCACCCTAATCACTTCGCGCACCTATTCCCAAGATGCCCTAGATCATGAATCGTATACTTATTGCTGAAGATGAATATCGCCTTGCTTGTTTTATAGAAAAAGGACTCCGAAAAAATGGGTTTTGCACTGCGATCGCTCCAGATGGTGAGCAAGCTCTACAAATGGCACTAAGCGGTGATTTTGACCTCCTACTCCTTGATTTAGGCCTTCCTGAGAAAGACGGTTGGGCAGTGTTAGAGGAACTGCGAAGTCAGGGAGAACAGATACCTGTGATTATTGTCAGTGCTCGAGCAGAGATTGAGAAAAAGCAAGGGGTAAATGACTACTTAAAAAAGCCTTTCCGCTTTAACAATTTGCTCAAGCGTATACATATTTCTTTACAAAAAAGTGAGTAAACCCTTTGATACTTAGAATAGGGATAAGTATTACAAGTATCACATCATACAAGCATCAGATCATTGAGAACGTTGAATGAAGGTAAAATATTACCTGCGATTCTGAAGACAAGTGAGTGCAACAGCATAAAATCAAAGATGAAATGAATGCCCTGAGAGCACCTAATTTATGCATTACTCATTTTTGGGCTAGTGATACTGGGGCAGAAAATGTCAAGAGTAAACAAAAAAACTCTAACCCTTTCAGCAAAGTTAGTCTCATGAGCCGCATTCTCATTGCCGAGGATGAACCACGTATTGCAGCCTTTCTGGAGAAAGGTCTGCGCTCAAGTGGATTCACGACGGTGGTTGCCACTGATGGTGATGAAGTTGTACTAATGGCTACGAGTAATAATTTTGATCTTCTTTTACTTGACTTGGGTCTTCCTGTCAAAGATGGTTGGACTGTTTTGGAGGAGCTGCGGAGTCAGGGGTCACAACTACCAATCATTATCCTCACAGCCCGTGATGATGTGAATGCCAAGGTGGCTGGATTAGAGCGTGGAGCAGATGACTACGTTACTAAGCCGTTTAACTTCAAAGAATTGCTAGCGCGGGTACGCCTGCGTTTACGCCCTAGTCAACTACCTAGGGTTCAAGAAAATCAACTACGGGTTCAAGAAAATCAACCACTTGAACTCCCAGAAAAACCATCGCCTATGGTTCAAGAAAAAAAGGATAGAGCTAAGTTGAACACTGAGGGAGGTGGCAAAACTGTAGTTCACGCAAAACAAATTAAATATACTCTGTGCGACAAAGAGCGTCTGATTAAAGGCGGGGTGATTTTGAATTACCCTACCAAAACTTACTCGAATTTTTCTTTAAAAATCTTTGGTTTAGATTCTGTTACCTCACAATCGGGAGTTTTTTGGTGGGGTGATACTAGGGAGATAGTGATTGAGTTTAATCTCAAGTATGCCGAGGGGAAGAAATCCGAATCATTACAGGGTACATTAAAGTTGTTGGATAAGACTTGGAAAGAAGAAAAGGGTAGGTGGATAGCTTCCGTTCGCAGTTCAGGTCAAGAAGTTGCTAGAGCCCAGGGCATTTGGTTCTGGGATAATACCCCCCTTTCTCCTTGATAACAACCAAAAAATAATTTGTGAAAATTTACGGCAATCGACAACTGAAGACTTTACCAGGACAAACAATTCGCCCAACATCGTCTCTAGTGCGGGAGGCAGTATTTAACATTTGGCAAGGTAGCATAACTAATTGCCGGTGGCTGGATTTATGTGCTGGTAACGGTTCAATGGGAGCTGAAGCCTTGTGTCGAGGAGCATCTTTGGTAGTAGGAATTGAAAAATGGGTTAAAGCCTGCGCCGTGATTCAACAAAACTGGGAACAGGTTAGCCAACCTCAACAAGAGTTTCGGGTGATGCGTGGCAATGTTGTTAGCCAGTTAAAATTTCTTGCTGGTCAACAGTTTGACCGCATTTACTTTGATCCACCCTATGCTAGTAAATTGTACCAACCAGTGCTAGAAGCGATCGCTCATTATCAGCTACTTGACACAATGGGTGAATTAGGTGTAGAGCACAAACCTAATAAGTGGACATCTCCCCCCTGTCCCACTCTCGAAATTTGTCGCCAGAAAGTCTATGGTAATACTGCATTAACCTTCTATAGAATTGAGTCTAGTTTAAACGAGGGTTTTTCTCCTAAATAGTTACCTTATAACGACTTCCTTCTTTTGAACGCACTAACAGTACCAAACCCTGTTGTTGTAAATCTTTTAGTTCCTTGCTTAAATCTTGCTCTGACAATCCAGTTGCTTGAGATAATTGTGCTTTACTCACAATTCCTGCCTGTTTTAAAGCTTCTACAACATAACGTGCCCGGATAGGTAAATAATGTAAATCTGAGCGACTGTTACTAACAATTGGCATTCCTGTCAAAACTCCCGTCTGAGCCTGAATTGGTTGTCCAATTTGGATGCCTGCATCAGTAATTTCAAAGCTCCTGATTTCTTTGCTGTGTTGAGAACCCCTTACCTTCATAATGTTAATAGCCCTTCCCATTTTGCCAGAAAGCTCTACATAGCGGAGCAAAATTACATTATCGGCAATAAAGGAAACCCCATATTCACTCAGTTGAAATGGACCAAACAATTCTGGGATTTCATTAGTTAAGATACTGGTAATACCCCGTAATTTTAAATCATTAACTAGAGAATAAATATAGTCTTTATAGCGGACTTTATCTGGCGTAGCAATTTCAATATCTTTCAGAGAATCTAATAATACTCGCTTGGCTTTGACTTTCTCTACAGCAGCTTTAACATGAGCTGCATGAATATCAGGTTGAACTTCTACTGGTGAACTGTAGAGGTGAATTAATTTTCCTTGTTCTTCTAAGGCTTGTAAATCCCAGCCAAAGGAGAGAGCAATGTCTTGTAGTTGTTGGTAATTTTCTTGGAAAGTGACAATTACCCCCGGCTCTCCTTGCTGTGCACCGCTAGTGATGAAATGTAACCCTAGGAGAGTTTTACCCGTACCTGCGCCTCCTGCCACCATTGTGGCAGTTCCACGGGGCAGTCCTTGATCTATCATTTGGTCTAAGCCTTCAATTCCCGTTGTTACCCGTTCACCGAAGGATTCGGGGGGGGAAACAACACTCGGCATTTTGATGCGGGGATAAACAGTCAAGCCATCATTGCCAATGGTAAAGGGATGCAAACCAGTAAAATATTTTTCTCCTCTGAGTTTAAGGACATCTAAATAACGTTGGTAGTGTAAACCTAGAGGATGGTTGTGAAGGCGAATAATCCCATCAGCGATCGCAAAAATTGGTTCTTTTTCTACTTCTTCTTGAGTATATTCACCAATTAGCAGTGCGGTAACTGCCCAAGTAGTGAGGCGCACACTCAAATCGTAGCCAAATTTCCTTACCTCTACGGGATCTCGTGCCAAGTCGTGGATCGCTTTGAAGCTGTCAATCCCAACAATAGCCGGTTTGTGTTCTTGAACATGTTTAACAATAACCGCGATCGCATCTTCTAAGCCTTGATCACGAATTACTTCCCCAATATCTAAGTAAATAACTTCCTTACCCACTTTTTCTGGAACAAAGAAGTCAAATTTCTGCAAGTAATGCAGCATTTTCACCGAAGGCTCGGAAAGGGTAATTAAATAAAGGGCTTTCCGCTCCGGACTAGCGTTGGTATAGATAATCTGCTGAGTAAAAATTGTCTTACCAGCACCGGGAGGTCCAGTAATAATATTGGTGGACAGCTCAGGAATTCCTCCTGACAAAATCGTGTCAAAGCCAGGAATATTCGTTGGCAATTTACCAAACCGCACCGGTTGGGAAAGGGTCATAATAACTTTCTTCCTTCAATTTCTTTCAGCAGTTGTCGCACTAAAATGTCACCTGTTAACATTGCCAGGATGTCAATCAGGTTGGCGATTAATTCCTTGAGAGCCTCTCGCAGCAAAAGCCGTTCCTCTTCTCCTAACCGCTGGCGCAATACTTCAAAAGAAACGCCTTCTGGAGTGGCATCAAGGTGACCGATTAGAGGATACTGCTCTTTAGTGAGTACCAAAGCTCGTTCCATAATCGCCATGACTGTTACCCTGCCTAGGGTGGGTAAAATGCGGTCCCAAATTGTTTTGAGTAAGTCTTCATAAATTTCGAGAACTTCTTCTTTCCGAGCTTGTGTCTTTGCCTGACTAACTCGCTCTTCCACCACCTCTTCAACGCTGGCTTGCTCGAGGTTTTTGTCTTCTGGTTCTCGATTGGATGAAAATTGCTGCTTAGGGTCACTCATAAATTTTCCCTATCTTGCTGCCATTGGGGTTCTGGAAGTATGTAAAAGAAATAGATCATTGATAGTTATTGACTATAATCTTTCAAATAGACTTAAGGTGAGCGTCCTTTGTCAAGTCTCATTGGTCAAAGCGTACAAAGTACTTTCTGACCAATGACTAATGACAAAGCTTTAAGGTCGTTTGTACAGATTACCCTATTTCCAAGGTAAGAGGATTCTCCGTTAATTATTTCCATGTACAGTGCAGGCTCTGAGTTAAATGACATCTCCTGTTAGAGAAAAAGCTGCCCAATAGTAAGGATGGGGGTACTTCTTGCGCACTTCCCTCTGTGCTTGCTGTAGTGCTTCAGCTTTGCCCATCCCGGCTTGCAAATGGCTGTAGAATTGCTTCATCAGCAACCCTGTAGCCCCATCATCTAGGTTCCAGAAACTTGCCATCACTGTTGGTGTTCCAGCATACAGGAAAGCTCGGTTCATTCCTACTACTTCATCCCCTCGGCTTAATTCTCCCACTTTGGTTTGGCAGGCGCTGAGGACAACAAGATTAGTAGTACTCCTCAAATCCAAGTCGTAGATTTCATGAACTTGCAGGGAACCGTCGTGTTGATTGTCTCCTACTAGCTGGATGGAGCTGAAGAGGGGATTGAAAGTATACTGCGTTAAAACGAGAGGCTCCTTCCCGCTTGAGTTCCACCCTACCTGTTGCTTCAACAATTCTATGCTTGGCACGGGCGAGATTAGCATGAATTGGTTTTGCGATCGCTTGTTTTGCTAAAAGACTATTATTTCCCCAAGTGAGCGTTGTCAATATTAGGGAAAGAAAATATTTTCCTGATTGTCAATCCTCTTCTTTCAAGGAGAGGTAATTATCCATTATCCATTGTTCATTATCAATTTTTGAACTCATTCACCCAACCCCCATACCTCATCCACTGTATTTCGCCGTTACAGCAAATCATTGCCATCAATAATTGCTGGGTTCAAATCTGCCACTACCAAACGGATTAATCAACGCCGACAAACCAGAGGCATTCCCTTATGGCAACGAAATTATTACGAATCCGTTGTCCGTGATACAGAACATTTAGAAAACATTCGTCGGTATATTTACACCAATCCCACTCGTTGGAAAGATGACCCAGAATATACCCAATATGGTTTGATTGATGATTATAATTTGCCGTTCTAATTGAGGCGGGAAGAGAGAAAAGGGAAATGGGGAGGAATGATGCGATCGCGTGTTTCTTTTTTGGATTGATTATTAAGAAGGAGGATACTACGTTGAGTTGTGAGATATCTGGAGGAGGGCGCACGTCGGTGCGCCCCTACAGGCGGACATATTTTTCCATGATAAAAGGATACCATTCAGACTGAATCAGAGCAATGAGTTTCTCTTGATGAACTTGGTTAACATTAGTGAGTACCAAAGCTCGTTTTCCAAGGAGAGAAGATTATCTATCATATACAGCAAGCCATACACAAACAACTGAACAAAACTGTGGTCGAAATCCCCGTACAGCCTTAGTCTGGAGCGATAGTGATAGGATAAGTGTATAAATGAAAATACCTACATGAAGCGATGGCTTCTGTGCGGTAGGCACTTAGAAATCCAAAATCTTCACAATTCTGATTTTGAGTCTTTGCTCCTACCCTCCAGCTTTGAAGTGCTCACCTCTACCCTTAGACCTTAACCAATAGAAGTCTCCCTCTCTTGTTATGCTTAAAAACTTACTTGGCGACCCCAACGCACGCAAGCTGAAAAGATACCAACCTTACGTTGCCGAAATTAACCTCCTAGAAGAAGAAGTTCAAAAGCTCTCAGAAGAGGAACTGAGGAGGAAAACGATAGAATTTAAGCAGCAGTTGGAGAAAGCAACTACAGAGCAAACACGAGAAGATATCTTGGATGAGTTGTTGCCTGAAGCCTTTGCTGTAGTAAGGGAAGCAGGGCGTCGAGTACTGGGAATGCGCCACTTTGATGTCCAGCTTTTGGGGGGAATTGTTCTGCACAAAGGACAAATCGCCGAGATGAAAACCGGTGAAGGAAAAACCCTAGTTTCCACCCTACCGGCTTATCTGAATGCTCTCGATGGTAGAGGTGTTCATATTGTTACCGTCAATGACTACCTAGCTCGTCGAGATGCCGAGTGGATGGGACAGGTACATCGCTTCCTAGGATTGAGTGTGGGATTAATTCAATCGGGAATGGCGCCAGCAGAGCGCCAGCGCAACTACGCTTGTGACATAACCTATGGTACTAACAGTGAGTTGGGTTTCGACTACTTGCGGGATAATATGGCAACAGCCATGCCAGATGTCGTACAAAGGCCTTTCAATTACTGCGTCATTGACGAAGTAGACTCAGTACTGATTGATGAGGCAAGAACACCTCTAATTATTTCTGGGCAAGTAGAACGACCAACCGAAAAATACCTGAAAGCAGCAGAAATTGCTAGAGCCCTTGCTCGAGGAGAGTCAGAAGCGGAAGAAGGGGACTACGAAGTCGATGAAAAGGCTCGCAACGTCCTCATGACTGATGAAGGCTTTGCCAAAGCTGAGGAACTTTTGGGGGTCAATGATTTGTTTGATCCCAAAGATCCTTGGGCTCATTACATCTTTAATGCCATTAAGGCTAAGGAACTATTCACCGCAGATGTAAACTACATTGTCCGCAATGGGGAAGTTGTAATTGTAGATGAGTTTACTGGAAGGGTTTTGGCTGGACGCCGCTGGAGTGATGGTTTGCACCAAGCCATTGAAGCCAAGGAGAGGGTCGATATTCAGAATGAAACTCAAACCTTGGCAACTATTACCTATCAAAATTTCTTCTTACTTTATCCTAAACTGGCGGGAATGACTGGTACTGCCAAAACAGAAGAAGCAGAATTTGAGAAAATCTACAACCTGCAAGTGACGATAATTCCTACTAACAAGCCCTCTAAACGCGATAACTTAGCAGATGTGGTCTACAAGACAGAAGCAGGCAAGTGGACGTCAGTTGCAGAGGAATGTGCTGATATGCATAAACAGGGACGTCCGGTGCTAGTGGGTACGACGAGTGTGGAAAAATCCGAACTTTTGGCAGGCTTGTTGGTAGAGCGGGAGATACCCCATAATTTACTTAATGCCCGACCAGAAAATGTGGAACGAGAGTCAGAAATTGTAGCTCAAGCAGGACGTAAAGGAGCTCTAACCATCGCCACAAACATGGCAGGGCGAGGAACAGACATTATCTTGGGTGGTAATGCTGACTATATGGCACGGCTGAAGTTGCGGGAATACTTTATGCCCAAGATTGTTAAGCCAGAAGAGGATGATATTGTATCCCCCGTAGGGGTGCCAGGGGCTAGTAAGCGACAATCAGCTCAAGGCTTTGCTCCTGGTAAAAAGGTGAAAACCTGGCGAGCTAGTCCCGAAATTTACCCCACAAAACTCTCACCTCTGACAGAAGGAACGCTCAAAGAGGCTGTGGCTTTTGCGGTGCAGCGGTATGGGGAGCAAAGTCTGCCAGAACTAGAAGCAGAAGACAAGATAGCAGTTGCTTCAGAAAATGCGCCTACTGATGACCCCGTGATTCAAAAGCTGCGGGAGGTTTATCAAGCAATTCGCTCGGAGTATGAAGATTGCACTGAGCAGGAACATCAAGAGGTGATAGATCTAGGGGGATTGCACGTTATTGGCACAGAACGCCACGAATCCCGCCGTATTGATAACCAGTTACGGGGACGAGCCGGACGGCAAGGAGACCCAGGTTCTACTAAGTTTTTCCTGAGTTTGGGAGACAATTTGTTACGGATTTTTGGGGGCGATCGCGTCGCTGGCATGATGGAGATGTTTAAAGTGGAAGAAGACATGCCCATCGAATCGAAAATGCTCACCCGTTCTCTGGAAGGAGCCCAGAAAAAAGTTGAAACCTTCTACTATGACACCCGTAAACAGGTGTTTGAGTACGATGAGGTGATGAACAACCAAAGAAAGGCGATTTATGCTGAAAGAAGGCGGGTATTGGAAGGGCTGGATCTCAAAGAGCAAGTGATTCAGTATGGAGAAAAGACGATGGATGACATTGTTGAAGCCTACGTCAATCCAGAATTACCCCCAGAAGAATGGCAATTGGATAACTTGGTGTCAAAGGTGAAAGAATTCATCTACTTACTCCAAGATTTAGAGCCAGAGCATCTTGAGGACATGACAGTCGGGGAAATCAAAACTTTCTTACATGAAGAAGTCCGCAAAGCCTACGACATCAAGGAAGCACAAGTGGATCAAATTCAAGGGGGATTGATGCGCCAAGCAGAGCGATTCTTTATTTTGCAGCAAATTGATACCCTCTGGCGGGAACATTTACAGTCGATGGATGCTTTGCGGGAGTCTGTAGGCTTACGAGGCTATGGACAAAAAGACCCCTTGATTGAATACAAGCAGGAAGGATATGAGATGTTTTTGGAGATGATGATTGATATCCGGCGCAATGTGGTTTACTCCCTGTTCCAGTTCCAGCCACAAGTTCAAGCCCAAGCTGTTTAACTAATGAATCTATCAAGTAGGGCTTGGTGAATCAATATCAATGGATAATGGATAATTAATAATTGACAATTGATTAATTTGGTTTAAGACCTCTCGTTTCAGCAAGCCCTAATTAAAATTTTTCTAATTATCAATCCTCTTTCTTAATTGAAGAGGTAATTGTTCATTATCCATTATCCATTGTTCATTATCCATTATCCATTATCCATTATCCATTTTTGAACGCTTGCGATCGCGAACAGTTACCAGATATTGTCCCAGAAAAGGCAAACCCCCAATTGCAGGCAATAAGTAGCGTGAGGTACAAAGTAGTCCTAAAGCAGCAGCAGTAGGAGCAGCAAAATAAGGCTGGTAGAAAACAATCAAAGCGGCATCACGAGTACCGACACCAGCAAAAGTTAAGGGTAACAAACCAGCTAAAATTGCTAGTGGAGAAAGAGCTAAATTAGCGATAAAAGGTGTCCAAGCTTTAAGAGCAAGGATAAATAACCAGATTTGTAGTAGATGCAGAAACCAGATAAAGATAGAAGTAGTACTAATTTTTAATAACTGTCCTTGATCTCGCCAAAAGTAGTCATGCATTTCTCCCCAAGACATTTGTAATTTTTCTAGCTTAGTGCGTAGTTTTTTCGGAACAATTCTTCTGCTTATAATAAAAAAGATTTTGGCAACTTTACGGGAAGACAGTAACAATATACCGCTGAGTAAACCAGCTGCTACTAGCATACTCATCAGCCCAAACAACCAATTTTTTTTGGGGTAAAAAAGTAAACCAAATACGCACCAGAGCAGTAGGGATAGTAAATCGCAGGTTTTCTCAAATATCACTAGGGATAGAGACAAAGAACCATCTAAATGACCCCGCTGCTTCAAAAAATAAGCTTTGGCAATATCTCCCATTTTGGAAGGTAACACCATGTTGAGAACACTTGCTGCCAGAATTAGGCGATTCGCTTCTCCAAAAGCCAAAGTAGAATTAGGCATCAACTGTTGCAGTCGCCAAGCAGTAAACATGGTTAGGGGTATCACCATACCCAAACTAATTCCCATCCACCACAGGTTACAGTTTTCCAATACTTTGATTAATCCCTGAAAGTCTATTTTCCAGTAGATTACTGCTAGTATGAGCAAGCTGACAACCAGAGAAATGATGCGTTTCATAGTATTAAAAAATATTGAATTAGGGCTTGCTGAATAAGTAATACCAAATCCGCTTTACCAAGGGTCTATTAAAAAAAATCAAAGCCTTTGTCTGGAAAAGATTTGGTGATTTTGATAAGTACCCCACAATAACCGGATTTGGTATAATAAGTAATAAGGGATTCCCTAGTGAAAGTGCAATGGAATTTGAGCCCATTGATTCAATAGTGCAAGGAAATTGTATCTAATGAGCTCAATTTCCTTGCACAATGGAAAAAATCTGGGAGCTAATTGAGAGGTAATTCAATCATTACTCATTACTCTCCAGAAACTAAAAATGAAAAGGGATGGCTGAATCCCTTGATATGACTAGTTTCTGTCTTCTTTTTGGAGCATTGCCCTTCTAACGCTCATTACTCATTACTTCAAAACCCGAATCAATGGACTAGATGAGGCAAACCCTAATTTTGTATGGTGTCCACCCGACAAGGACGAAAGGAGAGGCGGTGCTGAGGTGAAGCTCCGTATTGCTGCAGCCCTAATCGATGTCGCTGAGTTCCATAACCCTTATTTGCTGTCAAATCATAGTTTGGATACCTTCTAGCCAAACGCATCACCAAATCATCGCGCCATACTTTAGCAACCACACTAGCAGCAGCAATTTCTAGCGATCGCTGATCTCCTTTAACCATAGTTCGCTGGGGTACAGATAAATCCTTGAGAGATTGTCTGCCATCAACTAGGCAAAGATCTGGCTGCACTTGCAGCTTCAGTACTGCCCGCTTCATGGCTAATAGCGATGCTTGCAAGATATTGATCTGGTCAATTTCGTTTCTAGTAGCATAGCCAATTCTCCAATCCAGTGCTGTGCTTTTAATTTCTTCAGCAAGCTTGAGGCGTCGGGAAGCAGATAATTGCTTAGAGTCTTTGACGCCTGCAAGGGCAAGTTGCGGCAGGGCAGATGCGGGTAAAATTACTGCCGCCGCAACGACAGGACCAAAAAGAGCACCTCGTCCGACTTCATCCACACCAGCAACCAATTTTTTTTTATCAGACAAGGTTGGTAGCTCACAACTCAGGGATGAAACCTGCATTGGGAAATCTGAAGTTGTTTCTTGCTCCGATTGAGATGATTGAGCTTTGTTAGATTTGATCTTTCCTCCTTTTAGTACAATTCCTAACTGATCAATTTTTTTCAAGCTTCATCATTGTCTTCACTATTTGCTGAAGAACGGCGACGACGGCGGCGGATTAAAGGAGGACTGGTTTGTGATTCAGTATTAGGTGCAGAATCAGCGGGTGATTCAGTGGGTGATTCAGTAGGTGTTTCAGTGGGTGTTTCAGTGGGTGTTTCAGTGGGTGTTTCCATCTCAACTGCTGATACAGAAGCAGTTACTAGTACCTTTTCAGGAGTCTTTTCTTCTTTTGATACTAGAGAAATAGTCTTTGCTTGCGTTGAAGATTCTACTGGTAGTGGATTTGAGTTTTCTGTTTTATCGGCTTCCCCTGGAAGCACCACAGAGAGAATTACTGACCTCATATCTTTGAGGTCTCGATCTAACTTTACCAGTGGAGAAATTCCCATCAAGGCATAAACATTTTGTTCCTCTGGAGTCATTTCAATGGAAATTATTTCTGGAGGTTTAATTTCTTTAGAAGACTTGATAAGCTGGGGTTTTGGTGGTGATTCTCCTTCATCTGATAGTGAACTTCTGCCCACTTCACTAGTACTAGCAGAAAACGATATCTCTTTGGAAGATCTTCTACCAAAGCGAGGAGTATCAGCTTCCGCTGATTCCGAAAACCTTTGGGAGACAGGAATTGGCAGAGAAGGTATCCTGCTAATCCCTTCCTCTTTTGTCAAAGTTTCATCAATACGACGGCGACGGCGGCGAATATTATTGGTTAGTCCCTGCTCCTGATAGCTGGGATGGTGTAAGAGTTCAATTTCCTCGGAGTCTTTGAGTGAGGGAACATCAAACGGTTCAGGAACATCTGACATCCGAGATTCCCTCAACTCCAAACGAGCAGGGGATTCTAATACTTCCCGAGTTGGAGCTTCATGTACTTCACCTGGAAGGCGCACTACATGCCCTAAACCATTACAAGTGGGACAGGTTTGACCAAACAATTCGTAGATATTTTGACCTTGGCGCTTGCGGGTTAGTTCGACTAAGCCAAGTTCTGAGAGTTGAGCAATCTGGGGTCTAGCTTTGTCTGCTCTCAAGGCTTTGTTGAAATGTTCTAGCACCTGTAACTGATCTCGCCGCGAGTCCATGTCAATAAAGTCAATGATAATCACACCAGCAATGTTACGTAGACGCAACTGGCGGGCAATTTCGGTAGCGGCTTCGCAGTTAGTCCAAAGTACTGTCTCTCGTGCTGTTGCAGAGCGAGTAAAGGAGCCGGAGTTAACATCAATTACAGTGAGAGCTTCTGTTGGTTCGATGATGATATAGCCACCAGAAGGTAGATCTACTCTCGGCTTGAGGGCTTCTCGAATTGCAGCATTAACTCTGAAGTATTCAAGAATCGACATGCGATCGCGATGATGATCAATTAAGACCCCTTCTGGTGAGCGACCTCCACTCCAGTTCAATAAGTGTAGTTTAACCCGCTTCAATCCGGCATTAGAATCTACTACAATCCGGTTGACATCGGAGGTGTACATATCCCGGAGAACACGCTGAATAAAATCATTATCTCGGTTCAGTAAGGCTGGTGGCCTAGCGGAATTCGCTTCCTCTTGAATCTCTTCCCACTGTCTTTGCAGAGCTTCCAAATCTTCGATGATTGCTTCTTCCGCTTTATCTTCTGCTTCCGTGCGCACTAGTAATCCCATGCCAGAAGGTTTGATGAGTATAGCTAGAGCTCGGAGGCGATTGCGCTCGTTTTCGTTCTTAATCCGTCGAGACAAGTTAACGCCTCTTCCGTAAGGCATCATCACTAGATAACGACCCGGTAAACTGATATTTCCGGTGAGCCGAGGACCTTTATTACCCGTTGGCTCTTTCATCACTTGCACCAAGACTTTCTGCTGGGGAGTCAGCAGTTCAGTAATAGTACCGGAGCGACGTTTCAGGCGCAAGGGACCGAGATCGGTGACATGAATAAAACCATTACGCTCTGGATCTCCAATATTGACAAAAGCCGCATCTATCCCAGGTAAGACATTTTCTACAATTCCGAGATAAATATCACTAACCTGATGGTTGCCGGTAGCAACCACCAGTTCTTGAATTTGATCTTCCCAAAAGACGGCGGCAAGCCGATGTTGCTCTGCAATAATAATTTGCTTTGGCATTCAATTTCCTCAAAAACTGTCAGTGTAATTGGGTACTGAGGCTATTTCTCTCGATGAAAGCTACCCAATATCACGCTTGTAAGCAAAAACTCTAACTTAACCTCAAAACTAGAGAACCGATGTAGTTACCTCGGAGTGAATTAAGATAGCTAACAATCCCCTAGATTAATCTTTTCTCCCTGCAATTGGGAGCCAATGCTCTGACTTTTCGTCAAAGGTAAACATTGGATTTAGAAAAGCATGAGTAGAAAGTTCCGAAGAGCAAATTAATGGTGTTTAGCACCTATAGCTGGGTTACACAGTCTGAACCCAAACAAGCTTCTAGCCATAACTGCTCTTATCATTAGTTTATTATACCGCGCTCTTAGTAAGATGTTACTTAATTTAGGTAACTTATTGGTCATTGGTTATTGGTCTGTTGGACAACAATGCTTTTTGACTTCCTACAGTTTGAGATTGGCGGAGAGATTCAATCGTCGCGATCGCCTGTTGGGCTACCTGATCAATTTCTGCGACAGTGTTAAAGCGCCCAATCCCAAATCGGATAGAAGCATATGCTAGGGATTCTGGGTGTCCCAATGCCAGTAGGACATGAGACGGTGCGACATTAGTCGAGGAGCAGGCTGAACCCGAAGAAACGGCTACTATTGGCTGCAATCCTAGCAGCAGTGCTGAGCTATCAACATCTTCCACACTGATATTTAGGTTTCCTGATAATCGCTGTGTAGGATGACCATTAAGATGGATATTGGGTAGCTGACTCAGGGCACTCCACAGACGTTCCCGCAGCTGTAGTAACTGTTGAGACTCAGATTCTTGTGCCTCTAACCCGAGAGCTACTGCCTTGGCAAAGCCCACAATCTGGGGGGTATACAGAGTACCAGAACGTAGTCCCCTTTCCTGTCCACCTCCCTGTATTTGGGGAGCCAATCTTACTCTAGGATTACGGCGGCGAACATAGAGGGCGCCGATACCTTTAGGACCGTATACTTTATGGGCAGTTAAGGACATCAGATCGATGTTCATTGCCTGGACATCTAGAGGAATTTTACCTATAGCTTGGGCAGCATCAGTGTGAAAGAGTACTTGTTGCCGGTGGCAAATCTCTCCAATTTCTGCTACAGGCTGCAATACTCCAATTTCGTTATTTGCTACCATCACCGATACCAAAATCGTTTCGGGACGGATGGCTTTTTCTAGTTGGGTTAAATCGATGAGTCCATCCGGCTGCACTGGTAGGAAGGTTACTTCAAATCCCAGAGTTTCCAAGTAGCGATAGGGATCTAGTACTGCTCGATGTTCAGTTTGGACAGTAATCAGATGCCGTCCTTTGCTGAAATAGGCTTCAGCAACACCTTTAATCGCTAAGTTGTTAGCTTCTGTCGCACCACTAGTGAAAACAATTTCTTCTGGGGTGGCATTGATTGCATCTGCTAGGATTTGCCGCGCCTGTTTTACTGCTGCTTCTGCTTCCCATCCGTAAACATGACCGATGCTTGAGGGGTTGCCGAAATATTCGGTGAAGTAGGGGAGCATTGCCTCTAGTACCCGCTCATCCATAGGGGTAGTGGCATGGCAGTCGAGGTAAATTGGGCGATGAGACATACGCTCTTAAGAGAAGGCAGAGGGCAGAAGGCAGAGGGCAGAAGGTTCTTACACGTAATGATCTGATACTCTAAAGCTTCGATCACTTAAGGAGTTTTTTGTAAATCTGGTCGTTCTTCCTGCACAATTGCTCCTTTTACTGGGCAAACTTGGAAACAAATGGCACAGTCAATACAGGTTGTAAAATCAATCCAGTACCAGTCTGTACCTTTGCCGTTTTTACCAGGACCTGGATGAATACAAGCAACTGGACAGGCTTCAACGCAATCAGCAACGCCTTCACAGGTTTCAGTAACGATAGTGTGAGACAAAGTGTTCTCCCTCTTGAAGACTTGATCATAATAACTGATTGATTCAGCTATTTCTAGACGACCAATCTGAGGTAATTATCAATATCGCTTGTTAGAATCTAGTTTCGGTATGTTTCCTCCTCCAATATTATGGGCAATACCTTTGGACATTTATTTCGGATTACAACCTTTGGTGAATCCCATGGCGGTGGCGTCGGAGTGGTGATTGATGGTTGTCCACCACAACTAGAAATTTCCGCTGAAGAAATTCAGTTAGAACTAGACCGCAGACGTCCTGGTCAAAGTAAAATAACAACACCTCGTAAGGAATCTGATACTTGCGAAATTGTTTCAGGGATGTTTAAGGGCAAAACCCTGGGAACGCCCATCATGATTATGGTGCGTAATAAGGATACTCGCCCCCAAGATTATAGCGAGATGGCTCAGACCTATCGCCCTTCCCATGCAGATGCAACCTATGATGCCAAATACGGTATCCGTAACTGGCAGGGTGGTGGCAGATCCTCCGCTCGTGAGACGATTGGTAGAGTTGCTGCTGGAGCGATCGCTAAAAAAATTCTTTCTCAAGCTGTTGGTGTGGAAATTGTAGGCTATGTCAAGCGTATTCAACACTTAGAAGCTATTGTTGATCCTAACTCTGTTACCCTCGAACAAGTAGAAAGCAATATTGTCCGCTGCCCTGATGCTGAATCTGCACAACGGATGATCGAACTGATTGAACAGATCGGACGTAGTGGTGATTCCCTAGGGGGTATTGTGGAATGCGTTGCGAAGAACATACCTAAAGGTTTAGGAGAGCCAGTATTTGATAAACTAGAGGCTGATCTAGCAAAGGGTGTTATGTCCCTACCCGCAAGTAAAGGTTTTGAAATTGGTTCCGGTTTTGCTGGGACAATGCTAACCGGCAGCGAACATAATGATGAATTTTACACTGACGAGACTGGTGAGATACGCACGATAACCAATCGTTCTGGTGGTATTCAGGGTGGCATTGCCAACGGTGAAAATATTATTTTGCGGGTAGCATTTAAACCCACTGCTACCATAAGAAAACAGCAGCGCACGGTGACTAGCACTGGTGAAGAAACCATGCTAGCTGCCAAAGGACGTCATGATCCTTGCGTTTTACCTAGAGCTGTGCCTATGGTAGAAGCAATGGTCGCTTTAGTTTTATGTGACCACCTGCTGCGTCATCAGGGTCAGTGCTGTACTGTAAAGCCTTAAATTGCCAATGGAAACCAGTCCTTCCTCTGAGTTTGTTGTCCAATTTTGGGGGGTTCGAGGCAGTGTTCCTGCTCCCGGAAAAGATACAGTTCGTTATGGCGGTAATACCTCCTGTATAGAGATGCGAGTAGGTGGTAGACGCCTGATTTTTGATGGCGGTACCGGTTTGCGGATGCTGGGTAAAAGCTTAAAGTCTGAGCTACCAATTGAAGCTGATTGGTTTTTTACTCACTATCACTGGGATCATATTCAAGGTGTGCCATTCTTTGCTCCAGCCTTTATTCCGGGCAATACCTTCCATATTCATGGAGCAGCACCGGGAGGACTATTAATGGAGCAACATTTTAGCGAGCATGTTCTCCACCTGAATTCCCCTGTACCAGCTCACAAAATCAAGGCAAATCTGACCTTTGATGACTTAAAGTTTGGTAAAAATATCATTACTCTAGATGATATAACTATTGAAACTGGTCCTCTTAACCATCCGAATGGTGCCATGGGTTATCGGGTAACCTGGCAAGATCATTCTGTTTTCTACTGTACGGATACAGAACATTTTCCCGATCGCCTTGATGAAAATGTGGTGTATTTGGCTCGTGATGCGGAGGTGATCATTTACGATGCCATGTATACGGATAAGGAATACCATAACCCGAAGTCTCCTAAGATAGGTTGGGGACATTCAACCTGGGAAGAAGGAGTAAAAGTAGCAAAGGCAGCTGGAACCAAGCGATTGGCAATCTTTCACCACGAACCGAATCACACTGATGATTTTCTTGATGAGATGGCAGTAGAGGTGAAAGATACCTTTGAAGGAGGCTTCATTGCTCGTGAAGGGATGATTTTTTCAGTGATTCCGTGAAAAACATACTCTATAAATTCCAACCAAAATTTTGCTCACCCGACCCAGATTATTGATAATGGATTAGCGATCGCATCATGACCAGAGCCCCCATTCAGAGTATCATTTCCAGATAAGCATTCTAAATTCTAAATTCTAAATTCTAAATTCCTAAGACGATATTCCTCAATCCAGGCTTGAGTTTGCTGCTTTAACTGCTCTCGCTCATCTGTGGTAATCCCTTGAGGATCAAAACGATAACGATAATGCAGCTCAACAATTTTTTGCAGATTACTCAAGTAAGGGGATAATGTTAAATCTGCTTGCAATCGGTTTAACCAACTTTTGAGAGACTCTGAAGGATTACGGGCAAAACCCATCTCCTGTAAGAGCTGTTCTATGGTATAAAATTCAGAATCGACACCATTATCTTCAATAGTTGCGATCGCATTAATTGGTTCTTGACTCCTTAAACGTTTAACCCTGCGTTTTGGATTGAATTGTCGTCCGGCGAAGATGACAACAGGAATCACTAACCACCACCAATATTTCAATATCTGGGACTGCTTTAACTTGTCAATCCAGATAGTTAGCTGGAAACTTAACCAGGACCACCAATCACTGATAAATCCCCACGTAGGAGTGTTAGCATCTTCCAGAGGAATCCAGGAAGCTGGGGTAGTATCAAATTCTTGCCACCTACCATCAAGATAAACTAAAGTCCAAGCATGACCATGACGAGCTCTTACAAGATACTGGTTTTCTAAAGAACTAAACTCGTGAACTGAATAACCAATGGCATAACGGGCAGGGATACCTAAAGAGCGTAATAATAATGTAGTTGCTGCGGCAAAGTACTCGCAATGACCAGAACGATTTTGTAGTAAGAAAGTTGATAAGGGTGTGAAGTTGTCACTTTTACCAGCTAAATCTAGGGAGTAGTTAAATTCTGATTGAAAAAAAACCTGAATCTGTTGCATGAGCTCTTGGGAAGATTTGCCAGCAACATCTAGTTCTTTGAGTACCTGTTGTATAGCTACCTGTTCTGCTAATGGTACTTGTAAATCATCTTCTGTCGGCGGACTATCATTTTCTAGATTAGGGTTGAACTGAATTTCATAGGAGATAAAATTAGTCTCCCCAGCAACTTTAACAGTGCCATATTGATTTTGTTCCAGTTCCAGGATAGGTAATTGTTCAACTTGAAAGGAACCATCCGGTAGTTTGAGTAAACCTTGACCTTGGTCTAACTTGGCTGATATGGTAATTTCCGAGCTGGGATTTACTGATTCTGCCAACAACCAAGTGGTTTCATTATCAAGAGGTTCCAAACGATCGAACTCTGAATTAGTAGCAACCCAGATGCCTCCCTGATATTTATTATAAGTAGATTCTCTCAGTAACTGTGGTACATTACCCTGGTCATCCGGTGCAACTCGAAAGACAATCCCATTCGATAACTTGAGACGACCAAGATCACCAATTGCTGTACTTTTTTGATTAGGATCAGCATCACGGGTAAAAAAGCCACTCAACCATGCAATCGTTGCCTGTTCTAAGCGGAGATGGAGTTGATGTAAACCCATCTGACTAACGAAGCCTATACTAGCAACCAGAACCATTAAACATAACCAGATAATTGGGTAAAATCTCTGGGAGCGCCTAAACCATAAAATTACAGCCACAAGTAGTGACATCCCAAGGTAAAAACCAATATTCCCCGTATTCGCCGCACTCGCCGCCAAAATACATAGGGCAAAATAAAGATAGCGAAAATCGATACTAATTTTTTCAGGATTACTTTCCTGCTTGAGTAATAAAAATAGAGCCGATAAGTCAATGCGATCGCTTGTGGAATATACTTGGGCTGTAACCAAAGGCAGAAAAATCACCGGTAGCCATTGAAATAAGGCATAAATGAAATAAAGTGAGCGAGAGGAGACTAGTAGGTAAATTATTAAAATTACCAACAGACTCAGACATAAATTGGCAATCTTTTGGAAATCCTCTGTAGTTAATTCCCACTGCCAATCCAAAAAGCGAGCTACTTCCAGTAAAATAGCGCTCGGCACAGCAATAATCCATAATCCCGTTTGCCAACCCCAAAATAGTAAAGTGGCACCCAGGAGAAGGGGTGGTATGTTCATAGTATGGTCTTTCTTTCTTATTTTATTTTAGTGGAACTCGCATCTTGCTAGTACAGCATCCCCTGTAGCATCAGCATCTAGAAGAGTGCAGTTGTTCCCTTATTAGTTGCGATCGCAATTATTTTTTATTATTATTACTAATAATGGTAAAAGTGTGCGCATATAAACTATTCCCCTCGTCTTCAGGCTTCATCACTCATTACCGAAAGCGGCGGGAAGCCCATTCCCTCAATGGATGGGAGGGATAGCCGCCCGCCGCTTGGTTGTTAGTTATTTGTTAGAAAGTTTTTCTTCAACAAACAACTAACAACCAACAACAAATAACGCGAAATCCGACGTACTTTAGTCGTGGGAAGAGCTTAACAGTGGATTGGCTTGATTTGACATCTCCCCTCCTTAAAAGAGCTATCCATTAGGCAAAAGTAGTCGAAACGGTGATAGAGACTACGATGTAGAAACAAGTTGTGAACCTTCCAACAAATAGTAGAAGGTAGAAAGCCCTCGCCAGAGGGTTTTCAAGCCAGGTTCCC
>JAAHGL010000079.1 GCA_010692635.1 Symploca sp. SIO2C1
ATTTTAATTATTCTCCTTATAGAGTTTAAAGGTAAGATTACAAAATCTTTATCTACTTTTTCATTTATTCATTGTAATTTTGCTTTTTTCTAGGAAAAAAATGTTAAAATTGTAGATAAACAAGTAGCCTACTTGTTTATCTACAATGGAACATAGTTTTTTGGTTATTAGATGATGCATTTTTGATGAGACCAAGGTAGATACAAATGAACACCATTTCTATGACTAGCTACAGATCTTCTCAAAGGTTAAACTCCCTCTCGTTATTAGCACAATTATCTAGTCGTCAGGCTAATGGTTGTTTACAAGTATCTAGTGGGTCTGTTGTCTGGTCAATCTATTTAGAACAGGGCAAACTGATCTACGCCTCAGATTCTGTTGACCCCTTCGAGCGGCTTGATCGTCACTTACGTCGCCTCAGCCGTCAAGTCCCTACCCTTGTCAGTGCAGTTAGAGTTCAAGTTCGCCTGATATTTGAATCAGACTTGGAGAGTAAGTCCGGTCAAAATCCTGATTACCGAGCAATTTGCTGGTTGGTTAATCAACAGTATCTCAACTCATCTCAAGCAGCAACTCTAATTGAAGAACTAGCAGAAGAAGTGATGGAGTCACTTCTGGGAGTTAAAGAAGGAACTTACCAATTAGTTGACCGGGACAAAGTTGAGGAAATTCCTAAGTTTTGTAGACTAGAGCTGCGAACATTGGTTGAACGCTGTTACGAACAGTTGCGACGTAAGCAGTCTTCAGCATCGACTGGTATAGCTGCTTTACCTCCTAGTAATGCTTTAGAACAAAATAATGGGTCACAAAAACTAAATAGCAATCAAAAAAAAATAACAACAAACCTCCCTACTTCTACTAAAAATAATTCTAAAAATCCTGAAAAAAATGATAGAGGTAATACAGCCAAAAGTACCTATAGTATTGCTTGTATTGATGATAGTCCAACTGTGTTAAATGCAATTAATTCATTCTTGGATGATAAAAGTTTCTCAGTTGTTATGATTAATGATCCAGTGAGGGCTCTAATGCAAGTTGTCCGGATTAAGCCAGACCTAATTTTGCTTGATGTTGAGATGCCCAACTTAGATGGCTATGAGTTATGTTCTTTGTTGCGAAAGCATCCACTTTTCAAAACTATCCCAATCATCATGGTGACTGGAAATACAGGGTTTCTAGACCGAGCAAAAGCAAAACTGGTGAGAGCATCAGGCTATTTGACAAAACCGTTTAACCAATCAGAGTTACTAAAAATGGTGTTTAAACACTTATCTTAGATTTGTTTAGACAAAAAAATATGTTAATTATTGGTAAGTAAATTTAGTAAATTGAGCCATGAGTACAACTTTAATGAGCACAGTTTTGATTGTAGAAGATACCCTGTCTGAGTTGGAGTTAATGAGTCATTATCTAAGAGAAAGTGGTTATAATGTTATTAATGCAATTGGTGCAAAAGAAGCTCTAAATAAAGTAGCAGAGCAAAAACCTGATGTCATTATCACTGATGTGGTTATGCCAGGAATGAGTGGTTTTGAGTTATGTCGCCGTCTCAAAACTCATCCTGCTACTGAGAAAGTACCAATTGTTATTTGTTCTTCTAAAAACCAGGAAATTGATCGCCTTTGGGGTATGAAACAAGGAGCTGA
Organism: Symploca sp. SIO2C1; assembly: GCA_010692635.1. Classification (GTDB taxonomy): domain Bacteria; phylum Cyanobacteriota; class Cyanobacteriia; order Cyanobacteriales; family Coleofasciculaceae; genus Caldora. The sequence goes on from JAAHGL010000079.1 coordinate 1,647, forward strand.
TGCTTACATAACTAAACCTTTTACACGTGAGCAAATTATTCGTGCCATTAAATCCGTTGCTGTTTGAAATTCACCTTCTTTTGAGTAGTTATATTATCCTTAATGTTATAGTTAATTATGCTCGATTTATCGGCAGATAAAAATTCACTTGCTCTCCTTACAAACCAGCACCTAATTGCTAAAAATCAGGGGGATACTTATCTCAAGTTTCAGTTAACTCAACAAACCCCTGCTGTTTTATCCATGACTCAGGCACAAGAAGTTATTGTTTTAGCGCCTAGTCGTCTGACACCAATGCCGAATATGCCTGCGTATGTAATGGGATTATTGAATCGGCGCTCTCGTGTACTATGGGTAATTGATTTGCCAAGAATGTTGGGTTTATCAAGAGTAGAAACAAACATTCAGCAGTACAACATAGTAATTATCCGTAATGAATTAGCAACTCTAGGGCTAATTGTCGCTGCGGTTGAAGGTGTGATACGCCTAAAATCTGAATGTATTCAATCCCCACTCGAACAAGTGTCATCGACTATAGTTCCCTATTTACGGGGATGTATCTTGCAAAAAGAAGAAATTTTATTATTACTAGATGCTGAGGAAATTATGCGTAATGCACAGCAATAGCGACGAAACTTTTACAGTTATTTGTTAAGTAATTAGACACTTATTAAATTCATTGGTGAGGATAAGATGAGAGGCAAGAAAAAAGAAGATGTGCAATTAATTCAGTCTTAGTACTTAGACAGGTATTTGCAACCAATACTAACTAATAATTTTATTTTCAACTAACAACTTGTCCTAAATTTATAATGGTGCTTGTTTCATGGTTAAACAATTTGATCCAACCAACAATAGTAACAACCAAATTCCGGATAACATTAACAGCGATCACAAAGCTGTAGCAACAACAGGAACATCTAGCGTAACTCGCAACAGCTATAGTCGTCCCGCTGCCAACTCTCGATCGGTAATGGATTTGGCGACTATTGAGGTAGTAGGTAAGCCTTCTACCTACGTGCAAACTCAAAAATCTAATAAAGTGTCTTGGTGGAGGAGGCTGAGCTTAGGAACCAAAGCAACAGTTTTAGCAGTTACCCTCGGTACACTCCCAGTACTCGGTATTGGGATAGCCGACTATGTTTCGCTCAATCAAGAAATTGACCAGCGCCTCGAGAAGGGGTCGAATCAGCTCAGTACAGATCAGCCAACCCCAAACCTCACGCTCCTGTTATTGCAAACTGGTGCAACTGCTGTACTCGCCGGTATTGCTGGAATGGTTCTTGCCAAACGAGCCATCAAGCCAGTTCTAGAGTCAACAGAAGCTGTGAAGAAACTAAGTCAAGGGGAATTCAATACCCGCCTGAATATGGAAGGACAAGACGAACTCGCTGTCTTGGGCTCCAACATCAATCATATGGCAAGCCAGTTTCAAACTCTCTTAGAAGGCCAAAAAGCCTCTCTTGAACAACTCCAGGTCTATGCAGATACAGTCAATGCCGCAAGTAAAGGAGACAGACAGTTCATTTTTGACCGGGCAGTTCGAGAAGCTCTTCATCAGCTAAGCGTAGATCGGGTTGTTGTCTATGGTTTTGAATCTGATTGGAGTGGCACTATTGTCGCTGAAGCTATTGAATCGGGGTGGCCGCGAGCGCTGAGCGACAAAATCACCGACCCTTGTATTCCCAGAAAAATCCTAGAAGAGTACCGGAGAGGGCGTATTGTCGCGACTTCTAATGTTCAGACAACCAATTATTCCACAGCCCACATAGAGCTATTAGCGCGGCTACAGGTAAAAGCTAATTTAGTTGTTCCTATCGTCTCAGGCGATGTTCTAGTAGGCTTATTGGTGGCACATCAGTGTTCTGGTATCCGAGATTGGCAGCAGTCTGAAATAGACTTCCTCAAAGAATTGGCAGGGCAAGTCGGTGTATCTTTAAGTAGTCTAACATTGGCTACCCAGAAAGCTGCTGAAGCGGAACGGGTACAACGTTGGAAAGATGTGACACCACGCATTCGCTCCTCACTCAACCAGGAAGAGATTTTAAAAACAACAGTGGCAGAGCTCAGAACTGCTCTCAACCTCGACCGGGTTGTTATCTGTCGCTTCGAGGATTACGCTCGTGCTACCATCACCGCTGAATCAGTGGCACCGGGCTGGCTCCAAACCCTCTCGAAAACCTTGGACGCTCCCTTGAAAGAAGGAGATATGGAAGAACTGCCTCGCCGTGAGCCGCTCCGGACAGTGGATAACATAAAAGAAGCCAATCTTGCTGATTGGGAATACACCATCATGAAACAGCTGCAAGTCAAGGGGTATATGATGGCATCCATCATTAGAGGTGACAAAGTATACGGCTGGCTCTGTGCTCACTCCTTAGCCAAACCCCGGATTTGGCTAGATGCGGAGATAAATTTGTTCGCTGAGGTCGCGTCCCAACTTGGCTTAGCCTTAGATCAAGCAGACCTCCTGAAACAGAGAGCTGAAGCCGCGGAGCAAGCCCAAAAATTGAATCAAATTACCCTCCGCATGCGTAAATCTCTTAACCAACAAGAGATTTTCAGTGCTGCGGTCAACGGAACCCGAGAAGTGCTGGCAGCAGATCGCACACTTGTCTGTCTCCTTGATAAAAATTCGCACGGGACGTTCGTCGCTGAGTCATTAAATGAGGGTTGGTTCAGTGCCTTGGGGGAAAAAATTTCTGATCAATGCTTTGCAGATGAATATGTTGAAAAGTACAGGAGAGGTCGGATACAGGCGCTGGAAAACATTCACGAAGCTGGACTTAGCCAGTGTCACTTGGATCTCCTAGAACCTTTCAAAATTAAGGCAAATTTAGTTGTACCAATTTTGGTAGAGGATCACCTAATAGGCTTGTTATCTGCCCATCAATGTTCAGGTCCCCGGGCTTGGCAGGAGCTCGATATCAACTTCTTTCGGCAAGTGGCTATTCAAATGGGTTTTGCCTTGGAGCAAGCGAGTCTCCTGAAAAAGCAAGCTCAAGCAACAGAGCAAGCCCAACAATTGAATGAAATTACCTCTCAGGTTCGAGAATCCCTCAAAATCGAAGATATCTACAACGCTGCAATTACAGGCGTTAGAGAAACCTTGAAAACAGACCGAACAGTTATCTATCTCTTTGACGATAACTGGCAAGGAACCATTGTTGCTGAATCAGTTGGGCGTGACTGGCCGAAATCCCTAGGAGCAAATATTGCTGACCCCTGTTTTGCCGACCGCTATGTCGAAAAGTACCAACGTGGTCGTGTCAAGGCAGTTGAGAACATTTACAACGCTGGTCTGACAGAATGTTACCTGGGTCAACTAGAACCCTTCAAAGTCCAGGCGAATTTGGTGGCTCCAATTTTATCAGAGGGTAAATTACTCGGTCTATTGGTGACTCATCAGTGTTCAGGTACGCGACGCTGGCAGGAGTCAGAAATCAACTTTTTCAGACAGATAGCCGGTCAAATTGGCTTTGCTCTGGAGCAGGTTACTTTGCTTGCCTCACGAGAACAAGCACTTATTGACGCTGAAGCGGTTTCTCAAGAACAACGTCAGCAAAAAGAGGCACTCCAGCTCCAGCTCTTAGAACTACTCAGCGATGTAGAAGGTGCGGCTCGAGGTGACCTCACGGTGCGGGCAGATGTTACCGCAGGGGAAATAGGCACCGTTGCTGATTTCTTCAATGCAGTGATTGAAAGTCTACGAGGCATCGTCACCCAAGTGAAAGATGCTGCGACTCAGGTCAACACTTCACTCTCGAATAACGAAGGGGCGATTCGTCAACTTTCTGAAGATGCTCTCAAACAAGCCGAGGAAACGACCCGCACTCTGGATTCGGTTGAGCAAATGACCCGTTCAATTCAAGAGGTAGCAGAGAACGCTCGTCAAGCTGCTGCTGTGGCTCGCACCGCTTCGAATACCGCAGAAACTGGTGGTCGTGCAATGGAGCGCTCGGTAGAAAATATCCTCAGTTTGCGGCAAACTGTATCTCAAACAGCGAAAAAAGTCAAGCGTTTGGGAGAATCATCTCAGCAGATTTCCAAGGTCGTTTCCTTGATTAACCAAATTGCCTTGCAAACTAACTTGTTAGCTATCAACGCTGGTATTGAAGCAGCTAGAGCCGGTGAAGAGGGTCAGGGATTTGCGGTAGTTGCTGAAGAAGTTGGGGAGCTAGCGGCTCGTTCAGCGGCAGCTACCAAAGAAATTGAACAGATTGTTGAGAATATTCAACAAGAAACTGCGGAAGTGGTTGAGGCAATGGAATTGGGCACCACTCAAGTGGTGGAAGGTACTCATTTAGTTGAGGATGCCAAGCAGAGTTTGAGTCAGATTGTAGAAGTATCGAAGCAAATAGACCAGCTCGTACAATCGATTAAAAATGCTACTGTGTCTGGAGCTGAGACATCTCAAACTGTTACTGAATTAATGAAGGATATTGCCTTAGTTTCTGAGCGCACATCTGATTCCACAAGGACAATTTCTCGCTCTCTCCAAGAAACCGTGGGAATTGCTCAGGAATTACAGGCATCTGTGGGTACGTTCAATGTTGGCGATTAGTCAGCCATTTATCAAGAAAAGCACCACCGCGTTCTAACGGGAGTCAATTTTAGGTATTAGGTAGAAAGTTTTAAGTTTTAACTACCACCTACTATCTATTACATAACAGCTACTAACCAACACCTAACACCTAGGAGTCTCCAGCAGGAAAGACAGATGACACAAGACAAGGAACTTGAAATTAAACTCCAGTTTCTCGAAGAAGCTCAGGATTACCTAGATACCATTGAATCAGTACTCCTTGGTTTGGAAGGTAGCCACATTGATGCTCAGCAAATGGATGCTGTCTTGCGAGCAGCTCATTCTGTTAAGGGTGGTGCCGGGATGATGGGGTTTGGAACCTTGAGTCAGCTGGCTCACCGTCTGGAAGATTCTTTCAAAGTTTTGAAAGCTCAGAGAAACTCTATTTCCATTGATGCAGAGCTGGAAAGCTTGCTGTTGAAGGCAGTAGACCGCCTGCGTCAAGTACTTACCCTCAATCGCCAGGGAACTGACGTTGATGGACAGTGGCTCACATCAGTCGGTGACCCTGTTTTTGAAGAGCTACATGAGCGCCTAGGAGATCCAGTTGCCGACGACGCATCTACTATGCTGGGGGCAGAAGAAGGGACAAATGTGGCAGCTCTTTTATTTGAAACAGAAGTTGAGGGGTGTCTAAATCGCCTTGAGGGGGTTTTGGCTGACCCCCAAACCCCTTGCTTAGAAGAAGAACTCTCAATTATGGCTCAAGAGCTAGGGGGTTTGGGGGAAATGCTACAGTTGGAGGCATTTAAGAGCCTATGTGAATCTGTCATTCAACAGATGCTTGTTGCCCCAGAACAGGTTCACGAGACGGCTGAACTAGCGCTACAAGCCTGGAGGCGATCACAAGCTTTGGTGCTGGTTGGTCAAATTAATAGCATACCTACACAGCTCGAAGGAGCAGGAGTTCGCTCTTCGACACTCCTTACCCAACCGGCAAGCCTCCCAACACCAACAGAAAGCGCACCAACTCTTGGAGAAAGCAGCGCGGCAGTAGAGGAAAATGGCACGTCGGAGGTATTTGCAGCGGAATTTGACGTGGCAGCGGAATTTGATGCGGCAGCGGAATTTGATGTGGCAGCGGAATTTGATGCATCTCCGGAACAGCTGGCGGTAGCCAGCCTGCAAGCATCTGATGTAATAGAAGAACCAATTACTGTAACGTCATCAGGCACATCTCTTTCCAAAGAAGTCACTGTTGGAGATCAGGAAGCCGGAGCAAGAATTGGTTCCGTGGAGTATAGCTCCACTCGAGCTACGGAAGTTCAAGCTTCGGACTTCAAATGGCAAGAAAATAAACGACAACGCGCCCCATCAACTCAAATCAAGGAAACTCATGAAAATACAGTCCGCATTCCAGTCCGGCAGCTAGATAGTCTCAATGATCTATTTGGCGAACTCACCATTGAGCGCAACGGCATGGGTTTGAACTTGGATCGTTTGCGTAGCATGATTGAAACTCTCAGCCGCCGAGTTAGTATTCTGGAACAGTTGAATATGCGCCTGCGGACTACCTACGATAAAGTTGCAACCCAAGGTGCAGCAACAGAGGCTTTTATGGGGACGGGTTTGGTATTAACTGCTTCTCGAACTCTCGGGAGAGGGAGAGAATACTCAGCTACAAATCCAGGTAGAACAACAAACCTTCATACCCTTTCCATCTCTGGGTTTGATGCCTTAGAAATGGATCAATACAGCGATTTACACCTGCTGTCAATGGAAGTGATGGAAACCATCGTCCAGATTCAAGAAGTCACTTCTGATATTACACTTGGTCTTGAAGATACAGACTCTACAGCTCGTGAATTAAACCGAACAACTAAACAACTGCAAACCAACCTCACCCGTTTACGGATGCGCCCCTTATCAGAATTGGTGGGGCGATTCACTAGAGCACTAAGAGATTTATCCTTGCAACATGGAAAACAAGTCGAACTCAAGGTTTTAGGTAAGGGAACCTTGATTGATCGCAGTATCCTAGAGGCTCTGAGCGACCCCTTGATGCATCTAGTGCGCAATGCCTTCGATCATGGGATTGAAGACCCTGCAACTCGTCAGGCTCAAGGTAAACCGAGCAAGGGAACGATTGAAATTAAAGCAGCTCACCGAGGTAACCAGACTCTGATTACTATCAGTGATGACGGTAACGGTATCAAACTTAACAAAATTAGGGAGCGAGCCGGAGCCATGGGTTTGGATGCTGAGCTTCTCGCCGCCGCTAGTGAAGATGAGCTGCTATCACTGATTTTTGAACCAGGATTTAGCACCGCTGACCAAGTCACCGACCTCTCAGGTCGAGGTGTAGGCATGGATGTCGTTCGCAATAACCTCAAGGAAATCCGTGGCGATATCAGAGTTGATACTACTCCAGGTCAGGGAACTACCTTTACTCTGACAGTTCCATTTACTCTGTCAGTGGCACGAGTACTTCTGGTAGAAAGCAATGGCATGCTATTGGCATTTACCACAGATGCAATTGAGGAGATGCTTCTACTGCGCTCGGACATGGTACTAACAACCCCTGGCAGCGAAGTCCTCAGATGGGAAGGGGAGATGATTCCATTAACTCGCTTGGGGTCTTGGCTGAAGTTTTACTGCCCTCGTAGAGTAACGATGTCTGAAGGGATGCCCAGCATTAGTGAGCCGACTGTGCTAATGATTAGTCAAGGCGATCATTTGCAAGGGATCCAAGTGGATCGCTGCTGGGGTGAGCAGGAGGTGGCCATCCGCCAAGTTGAAGAACCCCTGGTCATGCCTCCTGGCTTTGCCACCTGTGCGATTCTCGGCGATGGTAAAGTCGTGCCACTAGTTGATGTTTCTGAGCTGCTGCGCTGGATTGCCAGTTGTGATGGCGAAGCGGGGCACAGTAGCACACAGCAAGCATCAAACACTCTATATTCAACACCAAGTTACTCTAAGAGCCAAGGTACTGTTTCCTGGAACAATCTACCAGCCTTGGCAATACCTACTAGCAAAAAAGATACCATTCTTGTTGTTGATGACTCAATTAATGTCCGCCGGTTTTTAGCCTTAGCTTTAGAAAAAGCTGGGTATTTGGTGGAACAGGCAAAAGATGGTCAAGATGCAGTTGAAAAACTGCTCGGTGGATTGCTTGTTGAAGCAGTCATTTGTGACATTGAAATGCCTCGTCTCGATGGTTATGGCTTTTTGGCTCGTATAAAATCAGACCCCACCTTCAGCGATTTACCGATTGCGATGCTTACCTCCCGTAGTGGCGATAAGCATCGCCAACTAGCAATGACTTTGGGTGCAACCGCCTATTTTTCTAAGCCTTACAATGAGCGGCAGTTATTACGAACTTTAAAGCAATTAATTAATTGATACCCTTTCTTCTTCTAGGATGGAGTTTTAAACTAAATTTTTCGATAAAAAATAACCATATCAAAGGTTACTTCACACGCTAATCATGGCTGTTTTTTCTCCTCTTACTTCCCGCAGACGCTCTACTACTCGCAACGCTAGAGCCACCCAACAACTGATTGTTTTTCGTTTAGAGAATGAAGGCTTTGCCTTGCCTATTAGAACTGTCCAAAAAGTTATCCCCATGGGTCAAGTTTATGGAGCTTCAGAGGGAGCTGGGGTAAGTCTGACACTTTATCAAGATCAAGAATTAATCGTCATAGACGTAAAACGTCGGATTTTTCGGGAAGCACCGAAACAATATTTATCTGGGGGTAGTCTTAGTCCTCAATCAACCAAACAGCTAAAGGGAGTTGCAGAGCGCTACCTCTTGATTGTCCAGGACTCTCAAGGAAAACTGGTGGGATTACCAATTGATGCTCCGCCTTCTTTACAACGGGTTCCTGAGTCAGCTTTTTCTCCTCTGACATCGGACTATATTAATGAGGGAAATATTCGCTGTGTCAGCGCATTAATCATTCTTAATAATGATGAACCGCCTCTATTTTTGCTGAACCCAAATCAGTTAATTCACTCACTCCAGGCTTTACCTCCGAGAGTAAATTTGCAAAGTTCAGGCTAAAACTCAGACTTGCATCATGGCTCAAAATATATCAGGTTTTAAATAAAAGGTTTTAGGTTAATGGTTTATAAATAACGAATAAAGAAAGAGTTGTTATTCGCAAAATAGTATTAATTCAGGTTTCAGTCTTAGTGCATAAATTAAAAAATTCATTACCTGACACCTTTTATATTGAATATGAACAATTCTCCCCTTAGTAGCGTTTTACTCCCAGCGGTATTTGTCTCTAGTGCTGTATTTTCCACTTTGACTATACCGTTTGCTTTAATCAAATCTGAACCGGTAGTTGTCGAACTACCCTTTTATAGTGGCGAAATTCAGCCGATATTTAATGGTCAGCATAAAGAAGTCGCAATTCCCTATATTGGATTTGCTATCGTGGTCAGTGTTGGAGCAGGCATTGCCACCGTCGAGGTAAACAGGAGGTGGCAGCAAAGCCGCAAATCATCTCTGACAAAAGATTCTTCTTCTCATCCACAACTTTTTTCAGGGGACAAGAAAATACAGCCAGAAGTAGCAAAATTGCCAGAATACCGACCAGAAGCTGATGCTGCTGTAGCGGCTACTGCAACACTCACGGCAATCAATTTTTCCACGAATAATGAAGTTTTCTCCAATCAATCTATAACTGACCACAACACCACTGAGACAGCAACTCTAATTGGGATTAAAACTTTATCACAAGTTGTTACTCCTCAAGGGACTACATCTAATCAAACTACAGCCACCTCAACAATTTCAGAGAGATTGAACTTGTCCGAAGTACCTTATGAAAATAATTCTTTGGACTTAGGCTTCAATAAAATCGTAAAAATCCTAGAATCACCTCAAGAGTATCAAACCTGCCGGATTAAGATGCCCCATTTAGAGCGACACCTATTTGCAATTGAAGTAAATGGGGAGTACTACAGTTTTTTCAGAGCTTTAGAAACTAGGGAAAAAGTTCTAGAATTAATGGCTAAGCTAGGTTCATCTGTTCAAAAAACAGCCATTACTAAAACTCCAAAAAGTTATGTAATCTGGGCTTGGGAGCCTGAACTTCCAGGGGAAGTCATCAAATCCCAAAGACTTTTGCAATATGGTCAAAAATAATTAGCTAAAGAGATACTTTATGAAGTCAAATAAAAACAATGACAGCTTTTAAAAATTACTGTTGAGGTTATGCTAAAACTAAAAAAAATAAACATCTTAACAAACACAAAATAAATTCAAAAAAACTGAAATTTTCTACCTGGAAGTATAAAAAAAGGTTTGTATCGCACAGGAAATGGAAGATTAGTCAATGCAGGTGTTAGAGGCAATAGAAATGGATCCTGAAGAACTTCGCGAGAAATATGCAGTAGGGGAAAGAGATTTTAGTGGAACAAACTTGAGTAAAGCTAACTTGAGTGAGCTAGACCTTCAACGAGTTTCTTTATGGCGAGCCAACCTCAGTGAAGCTAACTTAACTGGTACTAACCTCAATGGGGTAGATCTACTCGGAGCCAACCTGACTGGTGCTAACCTCAGTGGAGCAAATCTACTCGGAGCCAATCTGAGAGAAGCTAATTTAAGTAATGTAGTACTGCACGAAGCCAATTTTCAAGCCACACTATACAACGAAGCAACCCAGTTTCCACCAAATTTCGACCCCAAATCGGCAGGAGCCTATTTAATCGCTCCTCACGCTTTACTCGCTCTTTCCAATCTGAGTGTCGTAGACCTGAATAGTGCCAACCTGAGTAGTGCTAATTTGAGTAGAAGCGACCTGTGGAAAACCAATCTGAAGGAAGCTAATTTGAGTGGAGCCGATTTGAGTGGAGCCGATTTGAGTGGAGCCGATTTGAGTGGAGCCGATTTGAGTGGAGCTGATTTGAGCCAGTCCAACCTATTTGGAACAGACCTGAGTTCTACTAATCTTCTTGAAACAAACCTAAAAAACGCAGTTTACGACCAAACAACTAAGTTTCCCCAAGATTTTTACCCGGCAAGAGCAGGAGCATACTTAATTGCTCCTAGAGTGTCGCTGCGAGGAGCAGACCTCAGTGAAGCAAACCTCAGTGGAGTAGATCTGAGTGAAGCTGACTTGTGCGGCGCTGATTTAAGTCAAGGCAACCTGTTCGGAATCACTCTTGAGAAAGCCAATTTGAGTGAAGCTAAGTTAAGTGGAGCAAAATTATGGGAAGCAGAACTAAGCAGAACAGATTTGAGTGGAGCTGATTTGAAGGGAGCTGATCTGTGGCTCTCAAACCTAAAAGGAGCAAATTTAAGTAAAGCTTCTTTGAGGAAGGTAAACCTGTTTGGGGTAGATCTGAGCTCCACTAACCTTCTTGAAACAAACTTTCAGGAAGCACTCTACAACGAAGCAACTCAATTTCCTTTTGGTTTTGACCCTACCGAGCATGGGGCTTACTTAATTGCGAATAGTGTATCCCTAGTCAGGGTAAATCTCAGTGGAGCTGACCTAAGGGGAGCTGATCTGAGGGGAGCTGATCTGAGTAAGGCTAACTTGTTTGGGGTAGATCTGAGCAACACAATTCTGGACGGTGCTTCCTTTGAGGAAGCATTTTACAACGAAGCGACTCAATTTCCTTCTAATTTTGACCCCACCGAGCGCGGAGCATACTTAATTGCTCCTGGTGTGTCACTTGTTGAGGTAAATCTCAATGAGGCTGACCTGAGGGGAGCTGACCTGAGTAAGGCTAACTTGTTTGGGGTAGATCTGAGCAACACAATTCTGGACGGCGTTTCCTTCGAGGGAGCATTTTACAACGAAGCGACTCAATTTCCTTCTAATTTTGACCCCACCGAGCGCGGAGCATACTTAATTGCCCCTGGTGTGTCACTTGTTGAGGTAAATCTCAATGGGGCTAACCTAAGTGGAGCTGACCTAAGTAAGGCTAACTTGAGCGGAGCTGACCTAAGTAAGGCTGATCTATGGGGTTCAAATCTGAGTGAGGCTTCCCTAGAAGGAGCCAATCTGGAAGGAGCCAATTTATTAGGGGCAAATTTAACAGGTACTGACTTGACGGAGACTAATTTAAGTGGTGCTAATTTACATGGCGCAGAGCTAACTGGAGCAACTCTGAAAGGGGTAGACCTAAAGGAGGTTTACTTAGGAGAAGCTCTTCTCTGTGGTGCAATAATGCCCGATGGAACAATCTACAACCCGGCGTAATGCTGTTCCATTTTCAATAAACAATTATCTTTGAGGAGGTCAATGGGGTAAAAAGCTCTTTGGAATCAAGCCTTCAGCTTGCTTGTCATTCCTTCAGAGATTGTGACTAATCATTCACTATTGTCTCTGAGCTTTTCCTGTAACAGTTTTTCCTGTAATAGTTTTTCTAAATCCTCGTTTCTCAGAACCTCTTCAATCATCTCCCTAACAGTATCCGACATTGTTATGCCCTTTAGGTAACAATACAGCTTAAATCTCTCCTTCAGAGCCTCAGGCAATCGAAACCTAAGATAATCATCTCTTTCTAGCGTTTGTTGCTTCTGGATATTGCCCATTATCTTAGTTCCCAGATGCGTTATATGTAGTTAAGCGTTGTGATAACAGCTTAACAGATAATAGACGATTGAATCAGGTTTACGAGGGTTGGGGGAGTCAGGGCTAGAGACCCAATTCCCTCAATGGAAACAATTATTATTATGTCATGCTCCTTCTCAATAAACCTGTCAATAAGCAGTTACCTCTGGGGATATCAACAGGGTAAAAAGCTTGATGTATCAAGAATTAAGCCTGCTTGTTACCCCTTCAACTCTGCTACTATTTTTCTTTGTTCTCTACGTATTGCTCGATAAATTCCACTACAACATCCTTCATATTCCTTCCTTCACGCACTACAAGCGACTTGAATCTGTTTCGCAGATCTCTAGTCATCTCGACCCTAATCGCCACAATTTTTTCCTCATTTTTGGTGGACATCGCTTAATACCTTAATTTTGCCTATATTTTGGCAGTTTTTGTTCTAGTAAATCCATTAGTGGTAGTGCGAGGTATTGCATTCATTGAATTGTATGGTATATTTTAATAAATTACATTATATGCATACAACGTATATAATGCAATTTAATACAGATACACGATTATCAATATCTTGCAATAGAGCGGTGGGGCATCCCGTTCTTAAAGCTCAGTTCATGTCCGACGGGATACCGGGAGTCGCTGAGAAGCCCGCCCTGTATGCGTAGCATCAGCGTCGGGACTATGTCACGCTAAAGGAAGAATCCCCTCGCCTTCAGGCTGGGGAGTGTCAAAAAAATTATTCGGGTGAATGTGTAAACTTTAATGAACTTTTTGTAAAGACCGTTCTTGTGATGACTCCTTTGCGATCGCTTCTACAAGTATGATGGCAAGCTTTTTCTTCTTTTCTCTCGGAAGATCCTCAGCTAGTTCTTCAATTGTTGGACACTGTGCAGGGGGAAGGTGTCCGCCTAGGACTAGTGCAAAGAATGTACTCTTTGCCTCAAAGGGTAGTTCCGACAAAAGCATGTCCAGGTTGTCAGTTGTCATACTAGATTTGCCCTTCCTGAAGGCAGATATAGCTTGTTGTGAAAGCCCGGTCTTTTCTGACAACCATTTGGCGCTCACACCATAATCTCGGAGAATTTTATTAAATGCATTGCCCCACTTCACTTTGTTCTCCGGGTTTGTTAATGAAAGTTAACTTTAATTGACATGTTGTTTGAAGTAAATTCTAATGATCTTAAGGACTCACCTAGAAATTATCCAGGTGAGATCTGTATTGTTAGTGAACATCATTATGACACATACCTTTACTATACTGTTGCCAAGGCTAGCGAGGATTGTACAGCATCACCGCTATTTCCTCAGTTTAAAGGTCACTCCAGCACATCACCCTCATTACAGAGGGTCAGAATGGTCGCATAGCGGTCGCTCTTTAATGACAAATCATTTATCTAAAAGGAGCAGAATCCAAATGGCTTCTCCCAATTTTCTCTGTCCACGATATCCCTTCGAAAAAAAACAAGCTCTGCTTTCACGAGAAAGCAGAACCATAGAAAGGATCTCAATTATGACTAATAGTATAAACAATTGCAAACGGGGGGAAGGATAAATGACCTTTACCTCAAGCGTTCTCGGAGAAGTTCAGCATCCAATCAATATCTTGCAGGAATATATGGGGGCTTTCAAAAATAAGTGCCAAGCTGCCATTGTCAGCTGGCTGGACGGCTGGGCATACACTAAGCGATCACAAGGACAGGATGAGTGGGTGTGGCTGACTCTGTCTTCTCTAGCCAAGGAGCTTGGTTATTGCAGGGACACCATCCACGTGCACCTGAAAAAGCTTCTTGAGGCTGGAGTAATCGAGAGAAGGCTGGCCAAGCGATGGCCCACTGATAGAGCCTGGGCTTATCGTCTGGTGGAGCACCAAATAATTGAAAAAATTTTGCCTGTCGAAAACCAGACTATGGATTCTCAAGAACCAGACAATGGGCAATCTGAAAATCAGACAACCCATAGTCCAGTTTCAGATTGTATTCTTAATACATCTCCTAATACATCTCCTAAACCATACCTAAAAAGGCCTAAAAATTTTCAAGAAGAAGAAGTAATTGAGAATAACAATGGAATAGGTGTTGGGACTGATACTGACAACTGCAGCAAAGAAATTTCTGAGGAGAGAAAACAAGAAATTTCTCAATACATAGGAGAGTTCTCTAGAAAAGATCAATCTTCCGAGCAGGATTTTCTAAGTGAAAAAATTCCGCAAAACTTACAGAGCAAGCTTGATAAGGCTGGAATTGAGGTAGATGAGAAGGTAGCCGAAGCGATCGCAAGCCATCACTTATCACAATCGCTAGGAGCCGCACAGCACTGTATCGACACTGGAGATTCAATCAGGAATCCTAAGTCAGTATTTCTATTCCAGATATCAAGACAACCAATTGAACCAATTGGACCAAGGCAGCCTGTGAGAAATGCTGCTGATTTTCAAGTTGAAGAATCGGCTGCACCAGAGGATTTTTGGGAACAAGGGAAAGAAATGTTGAAAAAGGTTACGGAAAAACAGCGTACAAAGCGCTGGAGTTCAGACTAGTTAGGAGTGCGAAACTCCAAAGTCTGACAGTCCGTACTCCAGAGTCCTATTGTTTACAAATATTTATAAAAACTGGGGAGGAAACCAAAATCTGCCAACCTTCTGGTGACCTGTCTCCTGTTCCAGGTATTCCTGTGTAGTCTGTCCCTGCCGTTTGGCTTTGGCAGAAACATTAGCGGCGGAAATATTGAAGCGATCGCAAAGTTCCCTTTGACTTATCCCCTCTCCCTTCTCTTCCCCCTTCTCTAGAGCTAGCCTGAGTGCTGGGGGTTTCTCACTCAGGCTGCTGGCTTTAGTTGGGCTACATCCTCCTCCAGCGCTTCTATACGCGAGAGTAGGTCACTTGGTATACCACTAGGGACACCCTTAAGTGTAAGTGTGCTAGGCGTACCAAAGTATGCTGACAGTATCAAATCAATAGCCTTGGATTCAGTTAGCTCATGTTGCTCCATAAACTCTCTCAACTTGGCGTGGTTATCTGAGCTGATATACCCCACCACACGCGGGTTTTTGGTTGCCATATTCTTGAAGTATGCTGTCAGTGACACACTAAGCATACTTCAAGAATATGGCAGTTGCTGAAGTATAATCAAGTATGTTACTGAGTAACACACTAATCACAAAGACTAATAGAACAATTAATGACCACTAGTAGCATATAAGTGTCATACTAGAGATATCAAAGGTGGGAGACAGAACCTTGAAAACTGAATAGCCCCGCCCTCGCGAGAGCGAAAGGTCAGTTTCTTCAGGTGACTTTTTACCCACTCCGTTATCGAAAAATGCTCTTGTCCATCACAATTATGTATCATACTCAACAGTCCCTCTCTCTCCTTGAACAGTCCCTTAATGCGAAAATTGAGAGGCATTTTGACACCCTTGACACTGACCCAGACGTGTTGCAACAGTTACTCGCTGATAAGCGATCGCCTAATACCAAGAGAGAATACAAGAAAGATTTGAAAAATTTCTTCGGTGAGATGACGGGAACTGAACCCACCCAGGATGCCGTGCTGGAATTCCTTCACCTGGAACGTCCCCAAGCCACAGCAGTGGTGCTGAAGTACAAAGCCAAGCTGTTTGAAAAAGGATTGAAGGAATCCACTGTTAACCGTCGTCTGTCTGCTATTAAGTCCCTGGTGGCAATGGGCAGGAAGCTTGGAGTCTGCAATTACAGCCTGGAGGATATCAAGGGTGAGAAAGTCCAGCGCTATCGCGATACTACTGGTGTTAGTCCAGAGACTTATAGCAGAATTTTAAGTTGGTGTGATCGCTCTACCCAAATAGGTAAACGAGACTACGCACTGCTCAAACTACTTTGGGATAATGCTTTACGGCGAAATGAAGTTGTTCAACTGAATGTATCTGACTTTGACTCAGACAGCAGAACACTCTCCATCCTGGGTAAAGGAAAAGGAATACAGTCAGAAGACATCGAATTGAGCATTAATACTACAGCTGCTCTAGTAGACTGGCTAGAATCTCGTTCACTCTTGTTACCAAATGATGCCCCACTGTTCACTGCACTCGACTTCAAGCACTCTGGTCACCGACTCACTGGTGATGCCATCCTCAAGGTCGTTAAGCGTTACTGTGCTAAGGCTGGAGTCAAAAAGGTAATGTCACCCCATCGCATTCGCCACAGCGCTATTACTGCTGCTCTGGATGCTACCGATGGAAATGTCAGAAAAGTGCAGAAACTCAGCAGGCATTCCCAGCTGGATACTCTGATGATTTATGACGATAACCGGGGACGCGACCAGGGGGAAGTGACAGGACTGCTGGATGGGCTAGTGTGAAAATGTGATCGTGCTGGTCAGATGGCGAAAACCTAGGGTTCGTGTCACCAGACGCAACCTAGTAAGTTGTTGATTCTTTCTTTAATTTCTTATTTATTGGCGTAAATAGAAGGTTCGTGTCACCAGGTGCAGCCAAGAAATTACCGATAATCTGATTGAGTTACTTATTCAAATCATTCGACGTATTGGCACTAGAGCCGAGAGACGCATCAATAAGGAATTGGTGGATGATTTCAAGCAGGTTACTGGGAAAACCAACTTGCTATTCCGCATTGCTGAAGTAGCCGTAGCCCAACCATCGGGAGTTATCCAAAATGTTATCTACCCCGTGGTCAGCCAACAAACTCTCAGAGATTTAGTCAAAGAGTATAAATCCACTGGCATAGCCTATCGTCAAAGAGTTTATACTGTGATGCGTGCATCTTTCGCTAGTCACTATCGTCGGATGATTCCCCAACTATTGGAGATGTTGGAATTTCGCTCCAATAATGACATCCATCGTCCCGTCATTCATAAAGAACAGCTTCGCCAGTTCTAGCCCGTATTACAAAAACTCTTCAGGTGAAAGCGGCTCATTCGTGCGTCGCAATGCAGGCTTTTCGAGTTTGTAAATAATTGGTGGTTCTGGTATCAGCAAGTACCGAGGTCCCCAGCCACCATTAACGTCTTCTGGTTTTTGTGAGGGTGGTGTGGTTTTACCAGTCGGTAAGTCAATAGGCAGAACTTGACTTGTCTGGACATACCTTTCACCATCGGCTGTACTGCGGATAACGCTATTAGCAACCTTGATGCCCTGCTTGTTTAACTGCCGTTCTACTTCCCAAAACTGAATGGTTGGAGAAAGAGTGGCAAGGAAGGTTACTTCCGGAACTGGTTCTAGCTCCAGCCCAAGTTCAGACTGCTCCAGTTGCCAGTCTTCAGTTAACTGACCATCTGGTGCAGTTTTCCAGAGGTTCAGGGTAATCTCCCATTTCCCTTTATTTACCTTGGTATCTTTATAATCCAAAATGGAATAGGTAGTTTCTGGGTTGATGTCCTGAGATAACTGCTTATCAGGGCGCAGATATCTAATAGCCGCTACCGCGATACGACTATCATCTGGAAGATTGGTGTTCCCTACTACCTCATATTTACCCTCATTACCTTTATGTGTTACACGCATTTGAAAATCTGCTTTTGAATGTATGCCTGGTAAGAGATTTGGCAATTGTTGTACTGGTAATGGTACTTGGGAACATCCAGTACACCAAATTAACAGTAGTGCAATGATAACTAACTCTTTGAGGGGATACAAATTCTTTTTGATTAGTAATTTTATCATTAATAAAAAAATCCAAAAAATTATCATTTTTTAAGCAAAAAAAGCTTGATTAGTTATCCTCATTTATTAATTTTTATCCTCTAAATTTTACCAGATATTACTGTAAATAATATCATCTGTGACTATAAATAAATCAATGACTTTAAATAAAAATAAATAAATTATATTCAGTATTTAAATATAAGAATATAGACGGAAACATTCAAAGAAACTATCCGTCTTAATCTCTAATTTAATGGCAAAAATTTATCTAAATTTCCGGAGGAATCTTTTCAGACTTCGGAAAAGGAATAATAGACAGTTTTGCTACTCAAGTACGCCTATCGGTGACTGCAGTGCTAATGAAAAGCATAATTCAAAAATCTAGCGATACAGATAAACAAATAAATCTTGCCTTACGGCAGTCTCCAAAGCTGAGTTACCTCCTATCTATTGGCTCAATTTCAACAGGAGCTCTATCGCTCTTTTCGGTGGCTGCTATCCTGGGGACTCAACCAGCCCAAGCTTATCTTTCAGAGCAATCTGCCAGTCTTCCGGATCAAACCGTTGAAGAAAAACCAACCAGCTATACCAGTTCCCTGGCAAGTGAGGAGAATTTCCCCACGGAAGCTCATCAAGAGATTGTGGATGGGAAATTCTTCCAGACAGCAGAAGGGAACTTTTGTGCCACTAGAGAACTCTGCGAACAGACTATTGCAGAGAGCAGCTGGGAGAGACACACTGCTGATGGTTTAAATCTCTTGGTCATGGATGAGGATGTAGAGTTAACTGCAAATCCTTCTGACAATCTGTCAGAGGAGGGAGTTATCGTTCCAACTCATCCATCTCTTGCTCAGCTAAGTAATATTAATTCTCCCAATCGGGTTCAAAGAACCGAATTCACCCAAGCAACTGAATTAAGGCAAGCTCACCCTGTCCAAGTTCAACCGCAACCAAAAACAGTAGCAGCAGTTAATCCTGCGTTTCCAGTTTATCCATTATCTGCCTCATCAGCCAGTACAACTTTTGAGCAGAGCGATTTACAGGCTCAATTTCCAGCTATTGACGCACGAAGGCTGGCACAATCAGTTCCTACACCAGCGCCACCCACTGTTGCACCGATGCTGGACTCTGTTGAGGGTAATGCACCTTTTTCTTCATTAACTGGAGCTGATAGCGCTAGCGCAGCGGAACTCACTGGTGCTTTAGCGACAACAGGAGCAGCGGCACTCAGTGGGGTTCAACCTGCTGTGGCTCCATCGGTGGCACAAGGGGTGGGAGAAGATGAACCAGAAGCCGACTCAAGTTCTCAGAATTCAGGGGGCGTAGATCCCTTATCTCCCTCCCTTGATGTACAAGGAGTATTCCTGAATCAGGTTGACTCATCCGCGCGGTTGCGGTTGCGGGGATTTTATCCGGTTTCTCCTAATGCGTTGTTTGGTGCGATTGTGGATTTGGCAACGGGAAATGACTTTGCGGGTACGGAGGACTCGGGATTAAATCTGAGTGAACTGTATTTTACTGGAAATCTTCCCGACTATCCTAATCTTCGCTTGGTAGTTGGTTTGATGGATCTGACTTCTTATTTTGACCGTAATAGCTTTGCTAAGGATAATACTACCCATTTCTTTAACAATGCGTTTCAGACCAATCCGGCTCTGGCAACGGCGGGAGTTGGTTCTCGTATAGGAGTGCTGTTGAACTGGAATATCACTGACAATATTGAGGCGAAAGGTGCTGCATTTTCTTCAAATCGGAATCTTGGAGATTTTGCTTTAGATGCTTTTGCTGGGGAGATTGGTTTCCGGGCTGGAAATGGGATTATTCGTGCTACCTACTCTACAAACGAAGATACAGGACGGGACGGTATTGTTGGATTTCCCATTAATCAAGCTCCGTTTTTTGAACGTGGCACCCAGAACGGTGACAGGGAGGATGCCTTTGGTATCAATGGGGAGTATTTTATTCCAGAAATCAACCTGGGACTGTTTGCCCGCTATGGCTGGCATGAAAATCGTGAACTGGATCGGGGGGCGGATACCTATAGCGTGGGACTCAACTTCTTGGATTTGTTTATGGAAGATGACCGCTTGGGGTTCGGCTATGGTCGTAATTTATCTGACGAAGATGGGCGTCGCATACGTGGGGACAAGGAGCCTGATGTGTGGGAGTTGTTCTATGATGCCCGCATTTCCCCCAATTTCCGGGCGGGCGTTACTCTGCAAGCACGGGATGAATTTTCTGATGTGATTATGGGATTTCGGGTAAGAACAGATTGGCAGATTTTCCCTTGATAGACGTCTCAACAAGCATAAACTTTCTCGTTACTACTTTTATTTTTTAGGTATGGACGAATTACACAGTACAGTGGAAATTCCAGGTTTATCTTCCCCTCCTAAACAGCACAGGATGGCGTGTCCTCGTTGGCAGCTCTGCTTGCTTTTGTTGGGGTTAGCTGGGGGATTGACTCTCACCCCCGTTGATTTGCTAGTATCAGTAGCGGTTGCGCAAGCTCCGGCAGCAGTGCAGCGGGGTTACGAACTCCTGAATAAAGGATGGGTGGATGCTGCGATCGCAGCTTTTGAACAGGCTCTATTGCTCTCTCCTCAATCTTCTGAAGCCAGGTTAGGTCTGGCAATTGCTTACCAGCGAGCAGGGCGGGACGCTGATGCCTGGGCTGCTTATAACCAAGTATTGGGCTCCGACCCCAACAACCAAACTGCCCTCAAGGCTGTCGGCGAGATGGGGGTTTATCGTTCTGAGTGGCAGCCCCGTGGGATTGAGGCGCTCACCACTTTGTTAGAGCTTACTCCTAATGACTTAGAAGCTCGCGCCCAGCGTGCTTTGCTATTGGGTTACCAAGGGCGTTTTACCGAGTCATTAGCAGATTACGAAATCGTCCTTCAAAGCAATCCCACCCCAGAGATGATTCTAGGAGCTGCCCAAATCTATACCTTTAGCGGGGATTACCAAACGGGTCTAAAACTCTTTAATCGTTATCAAGCCACAGGTTCATCAGTTCCCAACAATGCTTTGGGAGCCTACGCAGTGGCACTCAGAGAAACTGGTAATCCTGCTGAGGCTATTCAGATTCTTTCGGATCAGCTAAGCCAATCCCAGAAACTGGATGGAACTGAGATCCAGCTGCGGTCAGACCTCGCCCAAGCTTATCAAGCTAATGGACAGTTAGCAAGGGCATTGGAAGTACTAGAGCCTTTGCGGGGTCGAGAGGATGCCACTCTGGCTTTAGCGCGAGCCCTCTCCTCCATTGGTCGTCGTGAGCGCCGCACTGACCTTTATCGGGAAGCTGCGACTCTGTACCGTCAGGTACTTGCCTCTGCTGAGAATCCCTCCTTGGCTTTGCAAAGAGAAGTGGCTGATGTCCTGAGTGAGTTACCTTCTGAGCGGGCAGCAGCGCTGGAAATTTATCGGCAGCTAACTCAGCAGCAGCCGAATAACCGCAGCCTGTTGGTTAAGCAGCTGGCTTTAGAAGGTCAACTGGGTTTTATCTCTAGAGCTGAATTACGACAGCGTCTGCTCTCGGTACTTCAACCCCTGCCAAGCACACTTGCCGAGCAGCGATCACTAGCTCAAGCTTTGGTGCCCCTAGACCCCCCAGACCCAGAACTGTTTCCGGTTTACCAAAGTTTACTTACCAATGGCGTGGACGTGCCGTTTTTGAATTTCCGTATCGCTCAGATGTTAATCCAGCGTAACCAGTTGGAGGAAGCAAAGCAGGCGATCTCGGCTTACCGTGCCACCCCAGAGGGATCTAATGACCTGACACCTGAGTTATTGCTAGCAGAGATAGACCGTCGTGAAGGAAACCTGGGAGCTAGTGCGGCTCGGTATGAGGGGATTATTCAGCAAAACCCCAGTAACGAACTGCTCAATAGCGCTCTGCGAGGGTTAGCGGGAATCCGTATCGCCCAAGGTCGTCCGGACGAAGCGATCGCCATCTACGACCAACTGCTCCAGCGTAATCCCAATGATTTGGTGATTAAACTGGGGCGTGCTAGTCTTGCTTACCAAACTAAGCGTATTTCAGCAGACTTAGCAGAGGCAGCGCTTGACGAATGGCTACAGACCCGACCTTCAACTGATTTACCGCCGGAATTGTTTAGTCTAGTGGGCGCTCTGCCCCCTTCCCCAGAGCGGGAGGAGCTGTACCTTGCTCTGCTGGAAGTAAATCCAGATAATACTCCGGTGCAACTGCGCAGGTTGCAGGTAATTGCTGAGCGAGACCCTGAGTTGGCAAAAGCTGAGGTGGAGGAATTGATTGCTCGCAATCCCGAAAACCTAAGTGCTTACTTTGTGCAGGGAGAGTTAGCTTTCTCTTTGAACGATTTGGATCTGGCAAACCAAGCTTACCAAGAGATTTTGGCAAGGGAGCCTGATAACATCGGTGCCCTGATGGCCCTGGGAGGAGTGCGCTTCACGCAGCAGCTGTATATTTCCGCCCGCAAATTCTATGAGAGGGTTCTCGAAATTAGCCCTGGTTATCTGGAAGCTCGCCGCAACCTGGCGGAACTGAGTGTGGCTCAAGATTTTCGCTTCCAAGCGCTTGCAGAGTTTAGGGAACTCAACGCCGAACAAGAAGCCCAGGCGGGGGAGTCTAACCCTGAGCTGGAAAGACGAATCCAGCTATTGGAAGTGGACATCCTGAAACGCCGAGGTTTTCAGCCTTACTGGGAGCGGTATTGAATTTTTAGCTAGTCCGGCTTCCAAGCCCTACGCCCTACCCCTTGCTTGTCACCCCGTGAGCTATTTTGCACCGCAATCATCTCTTGTGCGATAGAGAAAGCAACTGGTTCATCTTCAGCGATGGGGTGTAATGGTACAGTTTCCTCCACTGCTGTTACTTCAGAAGTATCAACAGTCTCGGTAGCCACTGGTTCGTCAATAATCTCAGATTGTTGAGAGTCGTCATTCTCAATAATGACCCCCTCCCCCTCTTCAACAGCTCCAGTGTTAGATGTAGTTGTATTTGAGTCAGGGTAAGAGTTTTGAGAACTAACATCCTCATCTAACATCAAGGGTGTTAGGTGAGTGTTAGGCGTGGTGTTAGGTATGGTGTTAGGTGTCTGAAAATCTTGATTAGTAATAGTTTCAGAATCTAACCTAACACTACCGTGTGTAAAAGAGGGGGGGGAGGGTAGGTCATTTTTGGTTGTCAATAAGTCTTCAGTTTCTGCCAACAAATAAACCTTCCCCCTTGAGGTTTTAGACCGACGTTTGGTGATAACCCCACGGGCTACCATCCGGGATAAGACCGTGTAAACAGAATCTGCTCCCCCCAACAAGGATTTAATCTCACTTCCTTCAAACCCAACCCCAGGTCTTGAACTCAATAACTCCAAAATCTGCTCTTGGTACGATTGCCGTTGAGCTGCTGCGGCTTCACTCTCACCTACTCGCCCTAAGCTTTCCCATTCCCCTGTTTGTGCATTAAACCGGAGGTTGAGAGAGGATGCCTCAAAGCCACGAGTCTTGGGCATAGAGAACACGCGATGGGGGTCTGATGGGTCTTTGGAAGCTGCTTCTAATCGCCAGTGGACAGAAACGTTACCAGGGATAGCTGTAGAACCACTAGAACGGGATACCCCGTGCTTTTCCTTATCCTTGTTATCATGGTGTATCCAAAGCAGACTACCGTACCGGATGACCATTCGCTCCACTTCACTCATCCAGTGTCCTACCTGCTCAGATTTCTCCTCTAACCCCAATGGATAGCAGATAGCCTTACGAATAGAGTCAATGATTACCAAGTCCGGCTTAAATTCTTCTAACCAGCTTTCGAGTTGCTCTAGGTTATGAATCGTCCAGGCTGGCATATCTCCTGATTGTCCTACCACATCTAGATTACGGTTGCTCTCATCAAATCCGCGATCGCAAAGATAGGAAACAGTAATATTAAGGGGCTGGTCAGAGTTAATCAGTAACACCTTGCCCTGGCGGCACTGCTCTCCCAGGAATTTTCCTCCAGTGGTGATGGCATGAGCTAAATCAACCGAGAGTAGAGATTTTCCAACACCCGGTAAGCCAGATACCATCACCGATGTCTTATTGGGGATAAAACCTGGTACAAGCCAATCTAAAGCGTGGCTCTCCATACTCAAAGCCTTTGTTAGAGATAAACGATTGGGTGCGGAAGCAGAGCGCTTTTGAAGCTCCTTGAGAGTGCGACAAAGTCGCTCAAAGACCTTATCCTTAATCCGGTAAGTTGACTGAATCCGGCTCCGTTCAGTTTCCTGCTTGAAGGGGTCTGTTATCCTCAACCACCGGGAAATGTCCAGTTTGAGCCGCTCATGTGGGTCAGCAGCTTTGCCATCAACTGCGGCATGAATCTCCGCTTCTAGCTTCTCGATAAAGTTTTTCTGCCAGTCGTAACTGCTCACGCCACACCGCTTTCTTAGAGTTTCCAACTCTATATTAATGGCGGCTGTGCGCTGACCTCCACACCTCTTTAAATAGAATTTGGCTTGTTCAACAGTTTCGGAGATAGGGAGAGGGGTATCCTTGACTTTATCTAACCACTGCTCAAAACGGATGGCTTCCATCACAATCATTGGTACAGCATCCAGCCCTATGGGAGCTAGGAAGCTCAACAGCGGTTGCTCTAACTCGAATACATCGACATGACAGCCTTTCTCTAAGAGCTTGTGCCCCAGTCGTTTGATATTCAGCTCACCAAAATCTGGGTCAAGGGCAATAATATGAGACCCTGATTCGATGGAAGCTGGATCTGCTGTGTCAAGGCTCATCAGCCGGAAGTAAAGTCTGAGTTTCTGGGCACAGATTATGTCAGATACCCACAGGTAGGGTCGTTTATCTTTTGATGATTGCTGGGAAGGCGGTTGAGAGCCACTATCAAGAACATCTGTTCGATGTGGCGAAACTGATGCGGAAGATATTAAGCTATTGGTAGCCTGAGTGGTTTTATTTTTCATGTAGGTTAACTGAAATTACTTTACTGCTCGGTCACCCTGAACACTCAATTTGGATGAGTGCATCAAGGGGCGGAGCCCTTAGCCGTTGTTGGTTAAGGGTTCTGCTATTTTACTACCTGCATGGATCGGTTCCAATGTCATTTGTCAACCCAAAGCTGCCCTATTGGGACGGTGCTTGAGCAACGTGAAGCCAGCTCATCCGGATCAAATCCCAGAGGCTCTGTATCAGGTAAGTGAGGAGTGTCAAATGAAAGTATGGAGTTTTACAAGGAATTGTGCGTTCATCGCCAGCAAGATTGTATATAAAACTTTCAAGGAACGTAGGTAGAGCGAGAAATTAATCTCTACTCTTTCTCCGGTGGGGCAGCACGGGGAACTAAAACTCTCATCTCGTTAAATGTCCGACGGATTGCCGGGAGTCAACGAGAAGCCCGCGCTATACGCAAGAGTTTAGCGATGGGAGCTGTCACCAGTCTGCACAAACAACTCTTCCAAATTCTTGCCAGATGAGCAGTGAGATAAGTTACATTTAGTAGAGATTGGTATAAGGGCAAAATTTCCCTTTCTAGAACCTTCTGGTGGAGATGGCTTTGAACTAGGAGATGACTAATCACACTCCTTGGACGAAAGCAAAGTTCTTCCATCCCCCGACAACGATGATGTCATCAAGGAAATTATATCTCCTTAGAATGACAAACGGGTGCTACTGGCTCTCAGTAGTCAGACCAAAAAAAGCTTACATCAGGTGCAACATTTACTACGTTAAGACTCCTTATTCTTCCAGATTAAGGAAGACTTTGTTGAAGAGTTGGTAGCCGTATATTGGCGTGTTGGAGAAATTCAACAACCAATAACCAACAACAAATAACAAATAACTTTTTTATGACGAGTCTATCCTCAAAAGTTAAGTCAAAGCTAAGCCTTAAACGATTTCGTGTTTCTCAAGAGCAGCGCGAGCAAGTTGCTCAATGGCTTGTAGAATTACTGCCTAATGCTTTTGATCAGGTTTTTCAATTACTGACCAACAATCAACTACTGTTGTTGATTATTTGCGGATTATTTTTAGTAACTCCATTAATTACAGCACGTCCAGCTATTTGGCAGCAAGGTTTGGTAGCAGTGTTGTTACTATTTGTAGGACGCATTGCTCTACAAATAGAGGAGCAATGCAATAGCAAAAAAAATAGCGAATATATTCACTTATTTTTAGTTTTACTGAGTATTGTTACAACAATTCGTTATCTTTATTATCGCACCAGCTATACTCTGAATTTAGAAGACTGGCTTAATGCGACCTTCTCTTTATTGTTGTTTGTGGCAGAACTTTATGCAATTAGTACTCTTGTACTTGCATATTTTCAAACTCTCAAAATCAAAGATCGCAAACCAGTTGATCTTTCAAATTTTCCCCAAGAAGAGTGGTTGAAAGTTGATATTTATATTCCTACTTATAACGAAGATGTTGAAATTGTTAGGAAGACTACATTAGCTGCTATAGCTATTGATTATCCAGCTGACAAAAAGAAAATTTATGTATTGGATGATGGTCGAGCCGAAAAATATAAAGCCCGTCGAGAAGAACTTCGCCAAACATGTGAAGAACTTGGCGTAACCATGATGACTCGGGACAATAACGAGCACGCGAAAGCCGGTAATATCAACACAGCATTTAAGCGCACAGATGGCGATTTAGTCCTAATTCTTGACTGTGACCATATGCCAACCCGAAATTTTCTTCAGAATACGGTTGGCTTCTTTTTAAGAGATGAAAAACTTGCTTTTGTACAGACACCTCACTGGTTCTATAACCCCGACCCGTTTGAGCGCAATCTCCTCACAGGGGGAAAAATTCCTGTCGGTAATGAACTGTTTTATAAGGTGCTACAAAAGGGTAATGATTTCTGGAATGCAGCCTTCTTTTGTGGCTCGGCTGCGGTGATTCGCAAAGAGTACGCTCTCCAAGTAGGTGGGATTGCTACGGAAACCGTTACCGAAGACTGTCACACTGCCTTCCGTCTGCATTCCTTAGGCTACAAATCAATCTACTATGACAAGATTATGGTGGCGGGTCTTGCTCCTGAGATGTTCTCTTCCTATGTGGGGCAACAAGTCCGCTGGGCAAGGGGCATGGCTCAGATTTTGCGATTAGAAAATCCTCTGATCAATCCGAAACTGAATCTGACAATTCCCCAGCGGATTTGCTATTTCAGTGCCACATCCCACTTCTTCTATGGTTATCCTCGGTTGATGTATGCCATCGCCCCTCCCCTATTTTTATTGTTTGGCATCAACTCAGTCAAAGGTCTGGGTCTAGAAACTTTATTCTACGCCCTACCTCATATTATTTTATCGATGCAGACCAATCACATTCCCTACAAACATGTCCGTTTCTCCTTCTGGAATGAGATTTTTGAGTTTGCTATGTCATTCCAAGCGGGAATTGTTACTCTTTTAGCCGTAGTTAACCCAAAACTCGGTTCTTTTAATGTGACTGATAAGGGGCTAACTGTCACTGAGCGGAACTTTGACTTTGATTCGGTACGATACCTGGTAATCGTCAGCGCAATTTCTGCTGCTTCTTTGCTTGCCGTACCTTTTTGGCTGTTACTTAGTCCAGAGGATACCCAGGCTGTTCTCATCAATATGTTCTGGGGCACTTTTAACTTGTTTTTGCTTGTCGCTGCCTGTTTAGTGGCGTTCGAGCAACCCCAACTCCGTCGGACACATCGCCTACCGAGGAAGTTAACCGCTGTGATTCATAGTGGTAACCAAAGTTGGGCAGGTAAAACTGTTGACATTAGTGAGAGCGGTACCCAAATTCTTTTGGATGAATGGCCAAATATCGCTGATGAAATCAAATTAGAGTTGGTGGGAGACTATGGTGCAAGGGTACTGCTAAATGGTCGGGTAATTAGGGCAAGTGCTACGAGTAAGCTTCAAGCAAAACTTTTCATTGATTTTGTAAATCTTACTCGTTCTCAGATAGATGATCTAACTCTAGTGATCTATTCTGACGTCAAAGAGTGGTACTCCCAAACACGTGCTGAGGTAGACAATCCTTGGGAATCTTTAAGGTTCATCCTTACAGCAATAAAGCGTGTCTTCCGTGAATTCCAGCCAGCAATTGCCCAGAAGATGGGTATCAAAAGTACTGTACGCAAACGAGTTGAGGCCGTAGCACAGCTTTACTGGGATGGTGGAGGCAGTAACTCTATCAGCGCGAAATTAACTGAAATGGGGACTCAAGATTTAAGGTTGGAATTAGATGGCAACGAAATCTTCAATCTGGAGACAATGCTACACACACGACCGTTAATCGGTTTACTAATATCTCACGAACTAAATAGTCCACAGCCTCAAAGTTTATTGGCTCAGTTTGAAACAATAGAAGAATTAGCGATTTACCATCCTCCAAAGTTAGAGGATTCTGAGCAAAGTCCAACCATTAGACCAGTCGCCATTGAATTAAGTTTTCCGGAGTCATTAAAACGGCAGCAGCTTTCCAAAATTCAACTCCTTTTGAAGACTCTAGAATGATACATTTTACAGTTCACAGGCAGTGATTTTATTGTAGAGAATCTCTAATTCATTAAATCCAAAATACATCAGGAAAAACTCAAAATAAATTAAGAAAACTAAAGCAAAATAATATCAACAAAAATTTTAATTATTCTCCTTATAGAGTTTAAAGGTAAGATTACAAAATCTTTATCTACTTTTTCATTTATTCATTGTAATTTTGCTTTTTTCTAGGAAAAAAATGTTAAAATTGTAGATAAACAAGTAG
>JAAHGL010000008.1 GCA_010692635.1 Symploca sp. SIO2C1
GTTGTTTGGAGAAATCCAACTAGGTGGGACTCCATCTAGAGGGAGAGTAGACGTAAGACGGGGTTAACCTGCAATCTACGCCAGTATCCCTGAATCCCACGCGCTTTTAGCCGTGGGAGTGGGTCAATTCAAGCTCAATATCCCCAGGCAGAAATTGAGGTCTGGAGTATCGTCGCCAATAATTCTCCAGATTCTTTGGCTCAACTCGAAGAATTGTTGGTATTTCGCTTCCCCTTATCAGGCATACAGAACTGTATCAATACTGGATTAAGTGCTAAGGCTTGGCGATCTCTAAAAATCCGCGCACAAATAACTTATACCAATTCTCCATGAAGATGCAATTAAGACCTACCAGCGATCGCACTCAAGATCGCTTATCCTAATATCAGCCTATTGCTTCCTGAAGTGCAAGATCATGTTGAAGACTCTCAAGATAGAAAACTTTCGCGGCTTCGAGTCGTTTGAGCTTCAGCAGCTTGGTAGAGTAAATTTGCTGGTTGGTGTCAATAACAGTGGCAAAACATCAATCCTGGAAGCAATTCAACTTCTCTGTTCACAGGCTAATCTTGAGCTACTTCGTGATCTAATGATTGAACGAGGTGAATATTCTTGGAATGATGACAAAGAAGCTCCTGATCTTAATGTTTGTCATCTTTTTTATGGGCATGACATGGAAAAAGTTAGTACATTTTCTATATTAGGGATAAATGATCATAATCAACAGAAGCTTTTTGTCTCGATAGGAGTAGATCCAATTCTTAGTCGCAAGCTTGCTGAGACTTCAGTTGATGATCCCTTACATGAGTTAGCACAAAGGCTTTCTTTGAGTATTAATTGGACTCATGGAGACGCACTAGTATTCAGGAAACCATTTTTATCACCCAATGGAGGTCTCACTGATGACTATATTGATAGTTTACGCATAGCTAGTAAACATCCAAACCCAAGAACAAAATTAATCAGATCATTCTCCTTAACTATAGAGACGATGACTGAACTGTTCGAGCAGGTAGTATTGACAGCTGAAGAAAAACTAGTATATGAAGCACTTCAAACTATTGAACCTAGAATTGAGCGTATTGCATCGGTTGGTTATCGGAGATCTAGGTATTCTGGTTCTCGCGGTGGCTTTGTTGTGCGTCTTTCTGACAGTGAGCAACGTGTACCGATTGGTAGTTTAGGAGATGGAATATGGCGTATGCTGGGACTTGCCCTAGCGATTGTATCTGTAAAAGGAGGAGTCCTACTTATTGATGAAATTGATACTGGTCTCCACTTTACTACTTTATCTGATATGTGGAAACTAATCTGGGAAACAGCCAAAAAACTAGATGTACAGGTTTTTGCAACTACCCATAACAGTGACTGTTGGACTAGCTTAGCTACCATTGCTACCCAGGAAGATGCAGCAGCTGATGGTATTACAATTCAACGTATAGAACCGGATAAAAAAACAAGTGTAGTCTTTACCGAAAAAGAAATTGCTATTGCAGCAGAACGGGGAATTGAGGTGCGCTGATTATGGCAAAGAGACACCCCAATTTGTTGCTAGTGGAAGGTAAACAAGATAAACGAACTATACCTTATTTGATAGAAGCTAACGGTATTAATTGGAGCACAAAAAATAACCCAATTGTCTATATTGAATCTCTTGGTGGCGAGAGAAACGTTATTGATCCGTTCCTCATTTCTACAGAATTAAAAGCATCAGGGCGTACCTCCCTAGGATTAATGGTAGATGCTGACGATAATCCATCAGGACGATGGCAGAGTGTCAGGAATTCTTGTTTACCAGCTATTCCTGATATTCCTGAACAACTGCCTGAGACAGGGTTAATTCATTGTCTGCCAAATGATGTTAAGTTTGGTGTCTGGATTATGCCAGATAATCAAATGCGAGGAATGTTGGAAACTTTCTTAGCATACCTGGTTCCAGATGGGAGTGAGCCACTTTGGGAATATGCTCAAGAAGCAGTATCCGCAGCTAAAAACAGAAACGCACCTTTCAAGGATGTTCATCTAGATAAAGCTCACATTTTTACTTGGCTAGCTTGGCAAGACGAACCAGGAAGACAGCTACACAATGCCATCATGGAGAAAATTCTAAATCCAGAGCATCCGAAAGCTCAGACGTTCGTAAATTGGTTCAAGAATTTGTACAACTTGTGAGTTGCAGTTGCATTTTTTCATCATCAAGACCGTAAGTTTAGCTCACAAATGGGGTAGTTTATTATAATGAACTGGTGTCAGCTTATTAACTTCGGAATTAGTTTGACATTGTTTAAATCAGTGATGGCAGATTGGGGAGCTGAAGAAGGCAATTAGGGCTTGCTGTATAAGTGTGGAAGCTATGCCAGACTTGGCTTTCAATCATTTTGATGCCAAACAAGTCCAAGGTTTTTGAGCCCATCGAGACAATTTCCTTGCACCATCGTAGGGAAACACCCGCTTAAATTCGGAATATGAGGTAAAAGTAAGCAGATTTTTAAGAGCTACTTTCACTTCAATTAATTGCCTCAAAGAGTTGTGCAGCAAGCGATAGTACACTCTTTGCTTATTACTTATTACTTATTACTTCAAAACCAGAAAATTACGACTTATTCAGCAAGCCCTACTTATTCCGCAAGCCCCAATTAGCCATTAGCCATTAACAATTAGCCATTAGCCATTAGCAATTCCCAAATCCGCAGCTATGCGATGAGCACAAGCAAATCCGGAAAACGCTACTGCATTCAAACCCTGTCCAGGAAAAGTACTATCACCTACACAGTACAACCCCGGTACTGCAGTGCGATTAAATGGCATTCCTAACAACCCCATTAACTTGCGCCTAGGAATTGGACCATAAGTCCCATCTTCTCGACCTAAAAACCGTTTATGGCTGCGTGCCGTACCTACCTCCATATAGCCTAATCCGGCATCTAAACCAGGAAAAATCTTATCTAATCTTTCAATCAAGCGTTGTGCTGCATCTTCCTTTTTCTGTTCATATTCCTTGACAGACAATCCCTGCCAATTTGACATCCAGCTAGGAGTGAAAGTGTGGACAAT
Organism: Symploca sp. SIO2C1; assembly: GCA_010692635.1. GTDB lineage: Bacteria > Cyanobacteriota > Cyanobacteriia > Cyanobacteriales > Coleofasciculaceae > Caldora. Next base: position 3,052 of record JAAHGL010000008.1, read on the forward strand.
ATGGTAGCCTGCTGGTGCTAAATCTGGATCAAGCAGAGTAGGAATGGAAACAAAAATTGTGCCTTCTGGGTCTTCCATTTTTTCCCAGTCTTCTAGCACAATATGGTGACATTCTGTACCTGCTGGGAAAACTGACTCTTCAACTCCCAAGTGCAAACTTAAAAAACTAGGTGACTTCTGATAACGTTGCTGCCACCTCTTTTCTTTTGCTGGCATCTTCCCTGCTGGCAACAATTTCTCGAAAGTATCCCACCGGGTAGCATTAGAGGCAATTCGCTTGGCTCGATATTCCTTACCAGTAGTGAGCTTGACACCCACTGCCTTGCCATTTTCAGTAAGAATTTCCTTAACTCTAGCCTTATACTGAATTTGACCCCCAGCTTTCTCCAATCCCTCCACCAGTTTTTGGGCAATTTGACCTACACCGCCTTTAGGATAATTAATGCCACCATAATGTCGGTCTGAGAATACCATCCCAGCATTAATCATTGGTGTCTTGTCAGCAGGTACAACTGACCAACAGTAGCACTCCATATCAAGAAACTTTAATAACTGGGGGTCACTAATATACTTGCGAGCAATGTCACCGGCATTCTGAGGCAAGTACTTTACTAAACCCAAACAAGCCAGCGGATTTTGGAAAAATACCCGCATTAGATACCGGGGTTCTTCCAAAGACAGTAACTCTATCGAGTTGAGGCAGTTGAATACCTTCCAACATTCGTCATAAAACTTGCGAATACCTTCCTGTTCTTGCGGGAAGTGAGCAATTAGTTCTTGCAAAAATTTCTCATAATCTTGATGAACTTTCAGCTCCAAACCAGCAGGAAGATGATAATGAATCTGCACAGGGTCCCGAATAGTTTCCAAGCTAACATCCACTGCTTCAAGTGCCCTAGTGAGGAGATTAGTCGTTCCCTGAGTGCCAAAGCCAAAAATCATCGATGCTCCCACATCAAAGCGATACCCTTCTCGCTCAAAATAGCCAGAACTACCACCAGGAATGATGTAGCTCTCCAGTACTAATACTTTAGCTCCTTTGGCAGCTAGTTGGGTTGCTGTCACTAGTCCTCCAATCCCAGAGCCAATAACAATAATGTCAAATACCGATGATGCTTCAGAGAGGGAATGGGATGGATGAGTCAATGAGCGAGAGTTGAACGCAGCAGTCATGAAAATACGCAGTTTTGTAGGAAATTAGCCTGACGTATCTGAGTTTAACGTTTCTTGAGCAAGATTCTAAATAAAAAGTAGGGGTCAGCTTGCGATCGCTTACTGCCCCCACCTGCCGATCCTTAATAGATGAGGAGAACACTAAAATTAAATATAGAATTATTGAAAATAAATGTCAATACCTAGCAGGATAATTGCTGAAAGAGTAGAGCTAGAAATTCCAACCAAAATTTCGCTCACCCCCCAGCCAGAACCTCAAAAGCATTATTATGGTTGCTGGACTTAACTCTGTCATTCCTTCTGATCTAGCTTTTATGACTCTTCAACTCCGTGTTTATGTCCCACCCCATCCCCTGATTAAACACTGGCTAGGGGTCGCCCGTGATGTGGCAACACCTTCACCACTGTTTAAGACTGCGATTAAGGAGTTGGGACGCTGGCTAACCTACGAAGCAGTTCGTGACTGGTTACCCACGGAGGAAATGGTAATACAGACGCCTCTAGCTCCGTGCACAGTGACGATAGTAAATCCAGAGAAGCCACTAGTTGTAATACCAATTCTGCGAGCAGGATTGGGATTGTTAGAAGGAGCTCAAACTTTGTTACCTTTAGCCTCAATTTATCATCTGGGCATAGTGAGGAATGAGGAAACCCTTGAAGCCAGCTGTTACTTAAATAAATTGCCCCAGCAATTTGATCCCCAGACACGAATATTAATTACAGATCCGATGCTAGCAACTGGTAACTCCATGATGGTGGCAATGGCAGAACTAACCAAGCGGGGTGTTGATGCGGCGATGATACGGATTGTCAGCGTTGTTGCAGCTCCACCAGCATTAAAAAAGTTAGGTACAGATTATCCAGGTTTGAACATTTATACTGCGATGATTGACGAAGAGCTTAACTCTCAAGGCTATATTGTTCCTGGTTTAGGAGATGCAGGCGATCGCATTTTTGGCACTTCCAGTTAGTAGGCAACAGGATCAGTCAACCGTTAATCTTGAAGTATTAATAATCAAAGGTAAAACAGAAATATGAGTCAACGGGATGGTTTTACAAGCGGATTTTTCGCTGGAGTATTATTTGGCGCCTTGGTTGGTGGAATAGCAGGAGTTCTGGTTGCTAGCCAAAAAGATAATGAAGATGAGGAGCAAGAGCAGTCTTTTCTCAATTCCAGCTTATCAAAAGCTAGAGCAATTAAGGGTAGAAAGAGTCAGATGAAGGCTGAAGAAAGTATTGAAGCAGCTCGTCGCAGCTTAGAAGATAAAATCGCCCAACTTAATACAGCAATTGATGATGTTCGTCAACAGCTCGGTACGGTAAATGGAAATGCCACGGAAGTAAATCGGGAGAGAACACTTGATCCTTGAGGTGAAAAGCCTTTTCTCGATCTTAGATAAGATGAAGGATAAAAACACTCAGAGGTGATTCATCTTGTTAGCAGCATTACTCTACGGTCAAGAAGATTTGCGATTGGAAGAAGTTCATGTCCCCACAGCTGCTGCAGGTGAGATTGTGATTAAAGTTGGGACGGCAACAACCTGCGGTACAGATCTGAAAGTATGGCGTCGTGGTGGTCATGCCAAAATGCTGCAACTCCCTACATTATTTGGTCACGAAGCTGTCGGTGAAATTGTTTCCCTAGGAGAGGGAGTCACAGACTGGAAAATTGGCGATCGTGTAGTTGCCAACAACTCTGCTCCCTGTATGAATTGTTTTTTCTGCCATCGCCGCGAGTATTCCTTGTGTCCCAATCTGATCTTCAACAATGGCACTTTTGCTGAGTACCTCAAAATACCGTCACCAATTGTGCAACACAACCTCTTAGCTGTACCTGATCATTTGGATAATGCTCTAGCATCAATGACAGAACCCCTCGCTTGTGTGTTGCATGGGGTAGCATGTTCTAATATCCAACCTGGTGACCGGGTAGTGGTCATCGGAGATGGTGCAATTGGTCTGATGTTCACCGCAGTAATAGCTCAGCAATCAGTCGCAGAGGTGTTTCTCTTCGGGGGTCATGAACAACGCCTGCAAATTGGGGCAAAATTAGGGGCATCTCGAACATTTAACTACCATAATTTAAGTGATGTACCAGCATCGGTGCGAGACTTAACTGATGGTTGGGGGGCAGATATTGTAATTGAGGCAACAGGTATCCCCAGTGTTTGGGAAACTGCGATCGCTTGTAGTCGTCCTGGTGCCACTATTAACTTATTTGGTGGCTGTCCTCGGGATACCACCATTACCGTCAGTACCGAACAACTACATTACAATGCTCTGACCCTCAAAGGTGTCTTTCACAACACACCGACCTTTGTTCGAGAGGCTCTATCACTCTTAGCAAGTCGAGTTATACCCTTTGAACTACTCATTAGTGACTATAGACCCCTAAAGGATTTAGAGCAGGCGTTTGAAGATATGAAAAATCGTCAGGCAATTAAAGTTGCAATTCAACCAAGCCAATGAAAAATAGACAACTAAAACAAGCAAAGGCAAAAAACCCAAATAAATATTTTTTACTTTTTCCTTTTTACTTTTTTCTGTTTACCTCTGCTGCCCAAGCTCTACCGGGGGAGAGTACTGAGACAGTTGCTGCCTGGATCAATGCTCATCCTACCCTACGACCTAATGTTATTGATCGATTAAGAGTACGCAAGAGTAATACAGCTGCTCAACAGTTTACCTTTGAAGCTAGTGTGTTGCCTCCAGGTGAGCTGATTTTGGTCAAAGATCGAGGGCAAATTCGTAAGGAACGCATTACCTTCTATGATCAGATTAATGGTGTGACACCTAACCGCCTCAAAGAATCTCTAAGAGTTATTTATGGTCCAGCGATTTATCAAGACTACCAGCGAGCTAGACTAGTGTACGATTACCCCACCCCAGAAACTGTAGATTTAGCGCGGCGGCAAGAGCGACCTCTATTGGCTGCTCAGGAGGGAGAATTACTCTTAGGAGAGCGCTATGCTTATTGGATGGAAGTAACCAATACTGACAGTGGTAAGGCTTTCTATGGACACTTAACTATTTTCCCGAAAGAATATTTGGACAAGCTAGAAACACAACTGCGCGATCGCTAGCAATAGAACGTTGATTTAGTATGCTGAAAAAGTGGGTTCCTCTGAAGAAACAAGGCAGGAGGCAGAACCCACCCCTAACCCCTCCCAGGAGGGGAACAGGAGGCAGGAGGGAAGAGAGTTTGGCTTGTTTCTGACCTTCGTAGGGGGTGGTGTCGCCGCCCGTGGGGCTGCTCTGAAGAAACAAGGCAGTCGAAATGAAAAATTTTTCACCACCTGCACCTGGTGATGAAAGTAGACTCTTCCCTGCTCCCTATTCCCTACTCCCTACTCCCTACTTTCTAAGAAGTAACAACCAAAACCGATTTAATTGGTCGTTTTACTCTATCTCCATCTCGAGTAACTTTGCCATAAAAAGTTTCACCTTGGTAATAAAGAGCAGAAGAACTTCCCCCATCTAAATTCATCGCTTCTTCAACTCCAAAACTTTTCATAAATTCAGCCAATTCTGGCAGAGATACTCCACTATTTTGGGGTAATTCGGGTTTTTGAGCCGCCATGACTAGTAAAATATCGCCCTCACGAGTAATGCCCACCGCGCTTCGTGCATTGAGCCGTTTAGTTCCCAAGGCATCACGAATAACTTTCCCGTCTTCAAAATCCAAAAAGCCTTCTTGAAATAAAGTTAGTGCCGGTAGCAAACCTGGGCCACCTCCTAGGGCATCAACTAAGATACAGTCTTCGGGAATGGCTTCACTGTGTAGGGCAATATCATAACGAAAAGTTGACCCACAACTGTAGCGGCGAAATTCAGTCCGGTTGAGAATTTTATCTAAGTAAGACGCATTGTTAGGATTATCCATCAGCCCTTCATTGAGCCGGGGATCTGCTACTAATTGCCTTTCTTGGACAATGTAAGATGTAGTTTTTTGGTTGTTAGGGTCAAAAAAACCGCCGTTGATTACTGCTAATGCCTGATCCTGTTGGGCAACAAAGTTTTCCAAAGAAATGAGTTGTTCAGACGAAGCAGTTTTGACGACCAAGCCACTGGAAACAGGAATCAAGAGACTGTGTACTACACTTGAATCTAGTTGATGGGACTGATAGTTAATTTCGGCTTCTGGCAGCGTTTTGGCAATTGACAAGTTGGTATGTCCTACTTCGTTCCGGAAACCTAATAACAGAGCAAATAACAAACTAGTAACCAGCAAACTTAGCCAAAATACCTTTCTCATATAGCGTTTCTCATACTTGTGAGGTACATTAGTTATTGGTTTTTGGGAATGAGGCATGGGGAATCGGGAATAGGAGATGTACCTCATGGATGCGATAATTGCTATATCAAATTCTATTCTTCAACACTCAAAAAAGCTCTGCTACACCTTTTTTCGCTCACCCCCTCAAGCTACAATGCGATCTGGCAAAGGTTCTTGCTAGCTCACATTGAAGTTAATTCGGAAAATTAAACCATGATCCACGACGTTTTCATGCCAGCCCTCAGTTCTACCATGACCGAAGGCAAAATAGTTGCCTGGGAAAAATCACCGGGCGATAAAATCGAAAAAGGTGAAACCGTGGTAGTGGTTGAGTCTGACAAGGCGGATATGGATGTTGAGTCCTTTTATGAGGGCTATCTGGCAGTAATAACAGTACCGGCTGGTGAATCTGCTCCTGTAGGTGCTCCAATTGCACTGATTGCAGAAACGGAAGCAGACATTGAGGCAGCTCAACAAAAAGCTGCTCAAATGACTCAACCATCGTCTGTGGCAACTAAGGAGCAAGCAACAGCAGCACCTGAGCCTGTACCAGCAACTACAACTGTAGTTCAAGACAGTCCCAGCCGCCGCAATGGCAGGATTATCGCCTCTCCTCGCGCTCGTAAGTTAGCTAAGGAACTAAAGGTAGACCTCAATACCTTAAAAGGTACTGGTCCCCACGGACGTATTGTTGCTGAAGATGTAGAAAAAGCTACAGGCAAAATTAGCACTCCTGCTCCTGCACCAGTAACCCCAACCACTACTGTCCCCTCAGCTCCTTCTCCAGCAGCAGTAGTGCCTACCCCGGGGATAGCTACTGGTGAAGTTGTAGCTTTGAATACGCTGCAAAATGCGGTAGTGCGGAATATGGTTGCTAGCCTGCAAATGCCTACTTACCGGGTTGGATATACCATTACCACTGATGAGTTGGATAAAGTCTATAAACAAATTAAGTCTAAGGGAGTGACAATGACGGCGCTGCTTGCTAAAGCAGTAGCAGTAACGTTGCAAAAACATCCTCTGGTTAATGCCAGTTATACAGAAGGAGGCATTCAATATCAAAGTGCCATTAATATTGCTGTAGCTGTGGCAATGGATGATGGTGGCTTGATTACGCCAGTATTAAAAAATGCTGATCAAGTGGATATCTATTCTCTGTCTCGCGGCTGGAAAAATTTAGTAGAACGTTCCAGGAATAAACAGTTGCAACCAGATGAATATAACTCTGGCACCTTCACCCTATCAAATTTAGGGATGTTTGGCGTTGACCGTTTTGATGCCATCTTACCACCAGGACAGGGTTCAATTTTGGCGATTGGGGCATCCCGTCCACAAGTGGTTGCCACTGCTAACGGTTGGATGGGGGTGCAGCGTCAGATGCAAGTAAATATTACTTGTGATCATCGGATTATTTACGGTGCTCATGCAGCAGCGTTCTTGCAAGACTTGGCGAAGTTGATTGAAACTAATCCGCAGTCACTAACTATGTAGGGTTTGTTGAATAAGTCGATTGATTCGGGTTTTGAAGTAACAAGTAACAAGTAACAAGTAACAAGTAACAAGTTTTGAGTTAATCTCAACGAAAGTGCAGGGAAATTGAGCCTATTTGATTCAATTTCTTTGCACTTATTCGGCAAGCATGATGCTTAAAATCGATGTTGGGTATAGCTCCCACACTCATGCAGCAAGCCCGAATTATTGTCTTTAGCGCTGTGCTTAGCCCAATTGCCTACTTCAACTGATATTGTTGGTTAAACCGCACATACCTGCGTAAGCTATACCGACTGCGTCAACGGTATCATCAATAGGAAGTTGTTTCAAATCAAAAAGGGACTGGATAATTTCAGCTATTTCATTTTTGGTTGCTCTGCCGTTACCTAGGTGTGCCTTCCAACTGGCTTGATGGAGAGATATAGGAAGCAGCCCTGCCTCTCGATAACAAACCAAATTAATAATTCCTACTGCCTGTAAAACTCCTCCAGCTGCCTTGATTTGTCTACTAAAAAAAGGCATTTCTAATGCTATATTATCTGGGGAGAATTCCTTGAGTAATTCCATCAAATCTTGTTCTATTTCTACAAGCCTTTGAGGAGTTGGTAAGTTTTTACTTGTCTCAATTGTGCCACAATCAACCAGATGAGGTTGATTGTCTTTGTCTTCAGCAACAATGCTCCAACCGATGCGAGCAAGTCCAGGATCTAAACCGAGCCAGTAGTTGTCTAATTCCATAGCTTGCAATAATTAAGGGCTGCTGAATAAAAGCATAACCTATAAAATTTTACTCTCAGGATTTACGCAAAGCCTCTATTTGTAGGGTGTGTTAGCGTAGCGTAACGCACCTTTAAATCTATATGTGGTGTAGCTGCGTAAGTCCTGCTCTATTGCCAGAGTGACTATTGCCTGCGTCGTCAGATGCCTATTACTTTAAAAAGCATTCCCATTTGACTTTTCCAGCAGAGGTTGATGGTGCAAAAGCAAGAGCAGTTTAGGTACAGCATTCATAGGTTAGTCTCCAAAACTAGGGAATATAACAAGTAACAAGGTGATTTTTGAGAGGTGAAAGTACCAGCAAATCCAAGGGATGGTGCGTTACGCTATCGCTAACAGCACCCTACAGTACATCCAATTTTCACATCCAATTTTCACAGCCAATTCCCAAAAACCAAGAACTTTGTACCATTACCCAATGAGAAGCACTATAACCCTCTTCTGTCAGACTCCGAAAAATGGGGTTCAAACCCTGATTCTCTCGTTAGGTGTCGTTGGCTGTAATGACGCAATTTCCTCAGAATTTCGGAAAGTGACAGAAGAGGGATAAGTTGTTTCTCTCCTGCAAAACCAGCCTCGTATAGATAGGATTGAGTTAGAAGCTATTTGCCACTTTTGCCTATGACTGAGGAACATAATGCTCACTCTCCTGCAACTAATTCTCAGCAGTTGGATGAATCTATTAATAGTACTACAACTGAACCGGTAAAAGATTCTTGGACAAACCGCATTACTGGGGTTTGGCATAGTGCAACAAGCAGCTTGATGAAGCTTCTACCCATAGAGCAAGTAGCACAAACAGCTGTTGAGTTATTTAGCGTCAGCGAGGCTCAGGTTGCAGAAATTTTGGAGACGGTTAGAGCAGAGCTGCCAACTACAGAAGCTCTTCTGATTGGAAAACCCCAAGCTGGAAAAAGTTCGATTGTGCGGGGATTGACAGGAGTTTCCGCTGAAATTATTGGCCAGGGATTTCGTCCCCATACCCAACATACTGAGCGCTATGCCTATCCTTCTGATGACCTACCGTTGCTTATTTTTACTGATACGGTGGGACTGGGAGATGTTAACCAGGATACTCAGGGCATTATTCAGGAACTAGTTGGGGATTTGCAAGAGTCTACTAATTGTGCCAGAGTCCTGATTTTGACTATCAAAATCAATGATTTTGCCACTGACACGCTGCGACAAATAGCACAACAGCTGCGTCAGCAGTATCCAGATATTCCCTGTCTGTTGGCAGTTACCTGCTTGCATGAGGTTTATCCTCCCAATATTGGGGATCATCCCGCCTATCCACCTGACTATGAAGAGGTTAACCGAGCCTTTGAAGGGATTAAGCAAGCTTTTGCAGAATTGTGCGATCGCACTTTACTAATCGACTTTACCTTAGAGGAAGATGATTATAATCCGGTATTTTATGGCTTAGAAGCCCTGAGGGATACTCTAGCAGAGCTCCTTCCGGAAGTTGAAGCTCGTGCCATTTATCAACTATTAGATGAGGATGCTAGTAAGCAATTGGGTAACCTCTACCGGGATGTTGGAAGGCGTTACATGTTGGCATTTGCTATTATGGCGGCTACCTTAGCAGCTGTACCCTTACCATTTGCTACTATGCCTGTACTCACGACTTTGCAAGTCTCGATGGTAGGTCTTTTGGGACAATTGTATGGGCAAACGTTGACCTCATCTCAAGCTGGAGGAGTTGTCAGTGCAATTGCTGGTGGTTTCGTCGCACAGGCAGTTGGACGGGAGTTAATCAAATTCCTACCCGTCTTCGGTAGTGTGATTGCTGCTTCCTGGGCAGCTGCCTATACCTGGGCACTAGGTGAAGGAGCCTGTGTTTACTTCGGAGATTTAATGGGGGGTAAAAAACCTGATCCTGACAAGATTCAGTTGGTTATGAAAGAAGCCTTTAAGGCAGCACAAGAACAGTTTAAGGGACTTAACCGTTGAACAATTTTTTGTCAATCAAGTACCTCAACAATCCCAAACTGACCATCTATACGCACCCGTTGACCATCATGTAATATCTGGATAGCATTAGGGATATCCATAACCGCTGGGATACCATACTCACGAGCTACAATTGCACCGTGGGAAAGACGCCCTCCCACTTCTGCAATTAAACCACCAGCTCGGGCAAGTAGAGGAGCCCAACCAGAGTCAGTGTAAGGTACAACGAGAATAGTTTGACTGTCAATATCATCACAGGATTGGAAGTCTGTCACTACCTTCACGAAGCCCTCTGCTTGTCCAGCACTAGCACCAATACCTTGCAGCTGTCGTTGAATGGATGGAGAAATAGAGGCAACCGGAGCCGGAGGATTATTCCCATAGACTAAGAAAGGTATAGTTGCCAATTGACGGTTCTGCTCCAGTTGACTGCGCTGCTGTTTTAATAGTTGGGGAAGCTGCTGTTTTAATTCCAAGTCAGCATTGGCAACTAAAGAACGGATTTGGGCAAACTCCAAGAAAAAAATATCCCCTGGTTCTGATAGTAGACCCCCTTGTAACCAAGTAGTTTCTAGTGCCACAAAGCTCCAGCGAAGATGAGCCAACAATTGAGAATAAACTTGGGTAACTCTACCTTTTAGATTTAAGCGTACCTGTACTAGCTGGGCTCGTAAACCTTGTTGTGTCGGTGGTACAGACTTTGGAGGAGGACTAGAGAGAAATTGAGTGAACAGTCGCCGCACGGCTCTGGGGTCTTCTTTCCAGGTGGGAATGGCAATATCGGTTGCTACTTCACTCAGGTAACCATAACTGTCTAAAAATTGCTCAAACTGCTCCACAATACTTTGACCATCTGGGCTTTCTGCTAGGGTGGTAAACAAGGAAGCACCACTATCACTAATTACTTGCTCCTGGGATAATAAATGGCGAGCATCTGCTGCTATTTGAGAAAGCGATCGCAAACTGGCAACTTCTGGTGTTTGGCTGTTATCTAGTTCTGTATCTTTAACTCGCAGTAATGCTTGTCGCAGCGAGCTACTTAAGGGAGCAAGGATGCTGTAGTAAGTAGCTCGTTGCAAAACCTCTAAAATCCCGTCTATTCTTTCTAGTAAGGCTGAAGGGGACAATTGTGACAACGGTTGACTATTCAGCTGACTTAGGGTAGGAGCAAATTGTTGTTGGTCATCTAATTCAAATTCTTGCTCTAAATTCCATTCCTTACCCAGTAAGCGCAGTAATCCGGGCAGATTCCGCAGAGTCGAACTAGTAGGCGGTTTGGAGAACTTGGCTCCTCTAGTGAGAAATTCCAAACTTTCTGCTGGCAAACCCATGCGGCGAAAAATTTGCCCTAACAGAGTGGCATTAAAGTAGGCATGGGAATAGTGTAGTGTTGCTGTCTGATTAAAATCTAAACCAGCTGCTCGCTTACCTAATACCAGAGTAAATATTTCCCCCCAAACACCGCAAGTCAGGGGACGATTAATCGACCAAGTAAGGGGTCTAATTAAACCAGGAATCACCTCGGCAGCAATTTTACGAGTCCAAAGAGGCTGCAGGGTAGTAATTGGTCGTGCTTGTAATAACCATAACTGTTGACCATCATAAGTCCATTCGATGTCCTGGGGAATGCTGTCGTATCGTTTCTCGAGCTCCCTGGCTAGGATCGCTACTTCCTTTACTAGAGCAGTCGGTACATCACCAGTACCTTCGATTTGTGAGGTGATAACGGATTGAATTTCTCCTTCTGTTGCCCTTTCTGATTCCTGGAGATAGACTCGATACTGCTCTGGTGTCACTTGTCCTGATACTACTTTGGTAGCATCCCCCGGTAATCCCTCGATTAATACTGCCTCTCCCTGTTGAGCAATAGGATCTCGGCTGAAAGCAACCCCAGAAAAAACCCCCCGAATTTGTTGCTGAATCAGCACTGCCATTGAGATCTCTGGCAAAGAGCGATCGCGTCGGTATTGAGCTGCAACTGGTTTCCTGTAAGATGCTAGGACTAGGGTAATAGCTTCTTGCAAAGCTAGGGGATTGGTGACGTGCAAAACACTTTGATATACTCCTGCTGCAGAAGCAAATTCTGAATCTTCTCCTACTGCTGAAGAGCGTACTACCAGAGGTTGAGATTCGGAAACTGGGAGGTGTTTAATCAGGGGTGTGGCATCATCTCCCGGTGGTAGAACCCAACCAGGAGCTACAGGATAACCCCAATCCTTTAATTGAGATAGGGTTGCGGCTTTTTGCCCCACCTTCTGGGCATCTAGCTTACTATTAAGAGAAACTATGGCGCGATCGCCTCGAAAAAAACGAAACACTCTTTGAGATTCTGCCTTACCTTGTTTGGTGGGAAGTTCTAAATCATCGGGGATTTTTTGATAAATCCAACCGAGTAATAAACCAAGGACAGCTGCGAATACCACTCTTGACAAGTCCTGAGGGTATACCAGTGCTAAAATCACAGGCATCAGGATGAGTACCCCCAGCCGTCCACTAGTGCGATCGCGGAATATGGTAAAACTAATTCCTCCAATTAAGAATATCAAGAAAGCTGCGATCGGGTCATGTACTACAAAGCCCCAGACTACATTGGTTGTCCCTGCTCCTTTGCCAATCCAGTATCTACCCATTACCAGCATAATTAGAGCAATCAGCTCCCAGGATGGTTCTGTAGGAAAGAAGTAACGAGCCAGTAAAACAGCTGTAATTCCCTTGCCTGCCTCCGACAAAACTGCCAGGATACCAACCAGGCGTCCTCCGTGGTAAAAAGCTGCTGACACAGATATATTACCAGTACCCAACTCTGCTAGCTGACGTCCCGTTAGTGCGCAGGTAATCCAAGCAATTAGGGGAACTCCCCCCAACAGAGGACAGACAGTAAAAATGAGTAAAGCTCCCCAAACCTGAGTTAGCGTCATAATTAAGTCCTAATTAGGGCTTGCATAACGGTAGGGTAACAATAAAAGTTGTACCTACTCCCACTTCACTCTCCACAGAAATTTGACCACCATGAAGCTCTACACATCTGTTAACCATTGCTAGACCTAAACCAGTCCCAGTAATTGTGTTAACATTGCTAGCACGAGTAAAAGGATCGAATATTTGCTTTTGGTATTCAGGAGGAATGCCAATCCCTTGGTCTTGAATCCGGAAGCTGACTGTTTTTTCCTGAACTATCAGTTGAAATCGAACTATACCACCTTCTGGTGAATATTTAATAGCGTTGTCCAGCAAATTGCCAAAAATGTGTCTTAGTAGGCCCTCATCCCATAGTGCTTCGTCCAATTCCCCAAAGCTGGTGAAAACTAACTGATGTTTCTTGCTAGCTGTTAGTTGTAGCTCTTCTACCAACTGATGGCAGAACGACTCCAAAGCCAGTGGGGTAGGTTGAAACTTAAGACTACCGGAATCCGCTTTACCGATCAATAAAACTTCATCCAATAACTGAGTCATATTATTGATCGCCGAGCGAATCAGTTGGAAATGAGTAAGTTTTTTCTCCTTAGTTAATTTGTAGGTGTTCTCTTGAAGTAATCCCGTCGAAAGGAGAATAGTATTGAGGGGATTGCGAAAGTCGTGAGAGAGCATAGAGACAAACTCAGATTTGAGTTGGTTAAGCTTTTTGGCTTTCATTAACTCCGCAGTCTGTTCCTGAACCTGGATTTCTAAGGTTTCGTTGACTTCCCGTAATTCCTCCAAAGCTTGTTTGCGCTCAATGGCATAGCTTACGGAGCGAATCAACACTTCTCTATTGAGCTGACGCTTAACCAAATAATCTTGCGCTCCTTGTCTGACTGCTTCAATTGCCAGTTCATCGTCGTTGGTATTCGTTAGTACAACAATTGGTATGCTAGGAGCACGGTTGATAAGAGGAGTGAGGGATGACAATCCTTGACTATCTGGTAAGCTCAGATCCAACAAGATGATATCAAACTCATCTTGATTGAGTTGGTCGAGGGCTTCCCTCAATCGCTTGACATGTAGCAAACTAAACTGTTTTAGTGTAGCGCCCTTAAGCACTTCTTGCAGTAGTCTGGCTTCTGCTAAGTTGTCCTCAATCAACAAGATTTTTACTGAGCTTAAAGGCATAATCTTCTAGTTTTTACCTCCTTAGCTCCTAAATTGGGAATTGGGAATGGGAATTGGGAATTGGGAATTGGGAATTGGTAAATATCTCCCTTGTCTCCCTTGTCTTCCTTGTCTTCCTTGTCTCCCCCAGCTCCCCCAGCTCCCCCAGCTCCCCCAGCTTTCCCAGCTCCCCCAGCTCCCCCAGCTTTCCCAGCTCCCCCAGCTCCCCCAGCTTTGATATCACTCGGATGGCAGAGTAACGGTTTCTAGCCAAAACTCTTCAATACCCTTGACAATTTGGAATAGCTGACTGAGGTTGCGGGATTTAGTGATGTAGCAATTTACATGCAAGTTATAGCTATGGAAAATATCATCCTCATTCCTCGAAGTCGTTAGCACTACCACTGGAATGCGTTTGAGCTTAGGATCAGCTTTAATTTCCGCTAGCACCTCTCTGCCATCCTTCCTTGGTAAATTCAAATCTAGCAGGATTAGGTCTGGGCGGAGGGCATCAACATATTCGCCCTCCTGGCGTAAGTAAGCCATAGCATCCATACCATTCCTAACCGTCACCACTTGGTGCGGTACTGGACTATTTTTGAGAGCTTCTTGAATTAGGCGAATATCAGCTTTATTGTCCTCTACTAAGAAGATTATTTTGTGTCTTTCTTCCGTTTCTACGCTCATGTTCGCGTCCCCCCACTGGAATAGTAAAGTAGAACGTTGCGCCTTGTCCAAGTTCTGACTCTACCCAAATACGACCCCGATGGCACTCTATAATCTTTTTACAGATAGCCAAACCCATGCCTGTACCCTGATACTCATCCCGCGTATGCAGACGCTGAAAGATAACAAAAATGCGCTCAGCAAACTGTGGCTCAAGACCAATGCCATTATCCTGGACGGAGAATAACCAGGCATCTTCCAACCTTTGTGCTCCGATATGGATTTTTGGTGGTTGTTCACTCCGGAACTTAATGGCATTGCCGATCAGATTTTGAAATAATTGCATCAGCTGAGTACTATCAGCCATCACAGTTGGTAAGGAATCTTGGGTAATAATTGCTCCAGTCTCATAGACGCGCCCCCGCAAATTACTCAGAGCTTGCTCTAGAGCCGTCTCTACCTCCGTGAGTTCAAACTCAATGCCCTTCAAATCAACTTTTGAGTAAGCCAACACATCATCAATCAGTGTCTGCATCAAGCTGACTCCCTCTACAGCAAAGGTAATGAAATCCTTAGCATCTTCATCAAGCTGCTCTTCATAGCGCATCTCTAATAACTGTACATAGTTTGCTACTTGATTGAGCGGTTCTTGAAGATCATGGGAGGCAACATAGGCAAACTTTTTCAGTTCAGCATTAGAACGCTCTAGATCCTGAGCTAATTGAGCAAGTTCATCGGCTTGACGCAGAATAAGATTAATCAGTGCTTTCCTCAGTTCCAGTGCTGCTTTAATTTCTACCTGTTTCCAAGGTAAAGACTTTAATCGAACCGTTTGTTTCCACAACTCGAATGACTTACGAGGAGACAGGCAGAGATTTCCTTCTGAGTGTTTGGTTTCAAATGCTCTATTCGGATCCCCTCCCCAATTTACTGTTTGAATAACTTCTGGTCGAAACCACAATACATAGTTTCTCTCAGAAACGGCGATGGCGAGTAAACCACTAGCCATATCTTTAAATTTTTCTGCATCTGAATAAATCAGAGGCAAGGAATCGGTATAGAAGACTTCTTTGTCAACATGCTTTTTCAGCCATTGCATGAGGAAATTCAGTTCTTCTTCCGTGGGAGTTTCACCAATTACAGTGCAACGGTCACCCAAACACACAGCTGCTCCTTGAGCAGAAGTTAAATCTAGTAAATTAGGCTCATGTTTGACTAAACCATCAATAAAGTTTGCTTCTTGGGACATATAGTCAATCAACACTGATTGGATATATGTCAGTTTCATGCGATAGTCGTAATCTTCAGTTTCTTCTCGAGCAGAGATTTCCGAAAATATCACTCGTCCTAAAAATTCGCAGGCTTTTCTTAGTTCATAGGAAACATACTTTGGTGTCTGATGATGGCAGGCAATTAATCCCCAGAGTTTTTGGTCTTTAATTAAAGAGATCGTCAGCGAAGCACCAACTCCCATATTGTGCAAATATTCTAGATGACAGGAGGAAGCACTTCTGAGAATAGAGTGGGTCAAATCAAGGGGCTCCTGGCTAATGGGGTTATCGGCAGAGAGAATTTCCGCCAACTGACCATGAGCATCAGGAATTAATCTGATCCAATTAGAACTGAATAATTTTCTGGCAACTTTAGGAATATCTGACTCTGGGTAGTGGAGACCTAGGTAAGGTTCCATACTTTCTAGCTTTTCTTCTGCAATAACACTTCCATGCCCATCCTCATCAAATTTATAAAGCATGACTCTGTCAAATCCAGTAACTTGTCGTACCTCTTTAACAATGATTTGACAAAAGTCACGGAGAGTAGATGTTGATTGAAGTTGGTTAATGGATGCTCTCGCTAGATGATAAAAGCTTAAGAAGGGGATATTATCTTGGGAGATAGCTGGCTCTAATTCAAGAATTAGCAATCCATCTGAGTTGCAATGAAAAATACTATCAAATACTACGTAATCATCTCCCTTTTTCCTGATCCAAACCTTGGTCGGGTTGATAAAATCCAAGTTGTCATCGGCTAATCCGGTTTTGAGTCTATCAACTTGGAAAGGATCTAATAAGTCTTCGAGTTTTTGATGCAGTAGATTTTCGGGAGATATGCCGAAAATAGTGGATGTATTGCTGCTAATTTGTAATATTTTGAGCTCAGGTTCTTCCAGAACCAACAATACTCCGTGAGACTGAATTTGAGCAGAGATATTAATAGGCTTTTGTTCCCAGCTATTAACATCAATTTCCTGGAGTTGTAAATCGATTTGAGCCATGATTACTCCCTTTATAGGTAATAATACGTAAAACCTTGGTAGAGGTTGAAAACCTTACCATCGTAAACCTACTACTAGATGCCAGCTCTTGTAATGCTTTAAGGTGTGCTCACAGATAGTGAAATTAACAGTATAACTCAATTAGTTAACCATAATTTCTATAGTAAATCTTAAAAAATTCTACTAAAACACGAGAGTTTTTGTCATTAGTCATTGCTCAGAAAGTATTTTGTACTCATAAATGACTATGACGTGTTCTTGAAAAACAATTTTGATTTTTTCAATCAAATTCAATAATAGATTGCAAAAAAATACATGAATTATGATTAGTTTACAAAATTAAAACAAAAATTAATCTAGTGCTGAGGTTTTCGAGATTGTCAATTATCAATTATCAATTGTCCATTGATAATTTGACTTAACTTTCCTACAAAGCCAGAGCAAAAATCTGCTGTGCGGATAAGTTGAACTGGGAAAAGGTTGGGGAAATAACTGGAGTGCTTTCTGTAAATGGATTCATCTGATATTCTCCGTCAACCAAATTACAAACAAAAAGTGTGGGTTGCTTGGGGTTACCTATGAACTTTCTCGCCCCTAATGCTGCGTAATCGAGAATCCAATATTCTTCAATGCCCATTTCTTCATAATCTCGAAGTTTATTGTAGTAATCGTCACGCCAATTAGTTGAAACAACTTCGACAATTAATTTGACTGAATCAGGATTTTGGATAATCGATTCGCTTTCCCATCTGGATTCGGTTCCCAGAACTTCTTGGTTCAAAACGATAATGTCCGGCTCATAACCTGATTTTTCGCGTTTGGGTTTGACAATCGATTCTCTAGGAATAGTCCAAATGCCACCTTTGCCCATCTGCCGGATAGTTATTAATAGTTGCTCGATAAGGGAACCTGTTAGATTGGAATGTTTTCCCTTAGGCTTGGGCATTGCAATAATCACTCCATCATGCAGTTCGTATCGGAGTTCTGAGTTTTCGGGATACCAGCTGATAAATTCATCAAAGCTGTATAGTTTAGGTTCTGCTTGGGCTTGAGTCATAAGTCATTAATGAGTCACCTGGGGTAAAGGATAAATCTTAATCACGGCTTTGGTAATTAACCCCAGGTTACCTTCTTTAGCAAACAGAAGATTATGGTGAGTAGGAAATAAATTGGCGATCGCTTCGCAGAAATCTGGGTGGTGGTTGGGGGGAGAAATGTAGGGATTTGCGACTTCTTATATTCTAGCAAGTTTTTGACCGCCATTCATCCCGACTCCAACCTTACAGTTATGGAGCAGGGATGAATGGCGGTTTAGCTAAGTGATCGCTTGGCTCGATTTTGATATCTAACGGTTCTTCAATGTAGGGTAGAAGGTGGGGCATTACGTCCTAACTCAATTGTCAAGGCTACAAGAAGAAGGTCCTACTTCTACCGGATAAAGTCCACCAATACCAATACTAGTGTTAAATATTTCAGCATCAGTTAAGATGATTTCTTCCATCAAGGCTCCTGACACATCTGTATCATAAATCTGAGCACCGGTTAAATTAACTTGGTTAAGATTGGTATCATTAAGGCAGGCATTGGTCAGAAAAGCTGCTGTTAAGTTAGCGCCTTGTAGATTAGCTCCGTTGAGATCAGCACCTTCTAAGTTAGCATCAACTAAATTTGTTCCTCGTAGGTTAGCGTTCCTCAAATCAGCACCAATCAAATGGGTTTCTGAAAGATCGGTTTCTGAAAGGTCAGCTCCTGCTAAATTACAGCCAGCACATTCTTTAGTTAGCAATAACTGTTGCACATGATCAGGATTTTCAGCTTTAACTGAGCTAGCTATAAACAGAGGAGTTACTAAGGCGAGAGTTGCTAAAATCTTTAGTTTCATTGGTTTTTCCTCCGTTGTACTGATAAATTAAATATTTTTTGAGCTGACATAGTTAATATTGAGATATTTACTTGACGGACCAAATGATTTGCGTCCCAACAGTTTGTTAAGTCAAACACCACAAACTGAAATTAGCATCAGGTTTTTGTGTGAGATATGAGTTGCTTGCCTGTGACTTGAGTCACTACATCGAGGGATAATTCACTCATTACTCTGGAGAAACACGCTCAAAGCTAATGGCTAATGGCTAATGGCTAATAGCTAATGGAAGAGAATTGTTTCTCCCATTAAATTGGGCGCGCGAAGTGCTCCTGGGGAGCTCATTACTCATTACTCCAAAGCCTTTTCTCAATAGACTCGATGAGGCAAACCCTATCTAGTTGACACCATTATTTTATACCTTTGGCTGCTCCATGTATGTAACAAGTTGAAAAGACCGGACAAGCTTTTTGATTAGCCAAACTATCAAAAACACCTAAAAGCTGATAACCCCCGTGTTTTAACCGGGGGATGAAAGCGATTAAGGTCTTCAGCCCGACGTTTCCATTATTTCCCACGCTGATTTTCAATATACTTTTTGACTACCTCGGTACTGACTTGACCTGTTGTTGCCACAAAATAGGTTGGAGTCCATAGCGCAGGTAGTTTCTTCAATTCTGGAAATTCTTTTCGTAAGTGATGTAATGTTGTTGATGTTTGCTGTAGTAGCAATTATAATCAACAACAGGATGTGGTGGCAGATTGTATAAAACAATTCCCGTCAAAGCTAGATTTACGCCAGAAGAGCAAGCCTTCTGGGTTGCTCAGTGCGAACAAGCTAACAGTCTAATTAATTGCGCTGTTTATCATGTTCGTCAAACCCATTACGCAAAAATTGAATCTCTGGAAAATGCTTTCACTGTTTACTGGCGTGGAGACGAACTTCGAGCTGGATGGAAAACCTACAAGTCTCAGACTTCTTATCGTGAACTGGACAAAGTTCTTAAAGATAGTCCTCACTACAAGGCGATGGCGGCCCAGTCAGCACAGCAGACTCTTAAATATGTTGGCGAGTCAATTGTGAGCTACAACGGTTTGGTTAACTTGTACTACTTGGGAGAAGTTGATAGACCATCTTTGCCCAAGTACAGAAAAAAAGGCGGGTTAGCGGCTGTTACATTTCCGCGTCAAGCATTGACCTACTTTGATGGCTGTTTTTATCCATCGATTAGTAGAGAAACAAAGCCACACTTAATTGCTGATATTGTTTTATCTCTACCAGACTTCATTGATTCTGATTGGGTGAAGGAAGTAACAGTACGTCCAAGTTATGGTGAACTGTGGATTGACTGGGTAATTGATGACGGCAAAGAGCCAATTGCTAATAACCCAAATCTTGATTATTCACAAGCTTGGAGTTTCGACCATGGTGGAACCAATTGGTTGACAGGCGTTTCAACTCGCGGGAAGAGCCTAATCATTGATGGTCGTAAACTCAAGTCAATGAATCAAGGCTATTGTCGTTTGGTTGCTAAGTATAAACAGGGTAAATCTGATTTTTATTGGGACTCTAACTTAGACAGAGTGCAATGCAAACGCAATAATCAAATGCGAGATGCGGTTAATAAAGTAGCGAGATTTATTATCAATCGATGTCTTAAGGATCGAGTTGGGAATCTTATTATCGGTTGGAACTCAGGTCAAAAGAGCGGTTCTGATATGGGGAAACGCAACAATCAAAATTTCGTTGTCATTCCCACCAAGCGACTTATTGAGCGCTTAAAACAACTTTGTCCTGAGTACGGAATTGTACTTACAATCACTGAGGAAGCATACACTTCAAGAGCGTCTTACCTGGATGGCGATAGCCTCTACAAGTATGGTGAAAAACCCATCGGATGGAAACCGTCAGGTCAAAGGGTAGAACGTGGATTGTATAGGGCATCAAGCGGATTGCTAATTAATGCAGACTGTAATGGTGCTGCAAACATAGCCAAAAAAGTAGCCAGACACTTAGGGTTAGACCTAACCAAGCTGGGTAGGGCAGCTTTGACACTGCCACATCGATACAATTTATTCAATGACTTGAAAAGATTGTATCGAAAAAGAAGTGAAGCATCGTGTCTAAAAGACACGATGCGTAACAACCTTAGGCAGTCAATGGTTTTGAATCTGGCAAGTTTGATCCTAGCTTAGACATGGCTTTCAAAATTGCCAGTCTGTTCAATGTCGCTATCGAAGAAGTTTTCATTCATGATGCAAAAAATTCTATGCAAACAGTAGCTCAACAAGTCAAAAACTTTTTTGGTTTAGAGTTTGGTTTTGAAAGGTTCACTCAAAAAGCCATCGATGCACTCAATTTTGCCCGAAATGAGGCAACACGCTCAAACAACTCCCAAGTTAAACCAGAACATCTACTTGCTGGATTGTTAGCTAATCCAACAACAGCCTCTGCTCGTTTACTTCAAGCAAATGGCGTAGCGCTAGAAATCGAAATTCATGGAGATTCTTTTGAGTTTCGTGAGAATCCAAAATTTACTCGACAAAGCAAGTTTGTTCTAGAGCTTGCATTGCAAGTCGTTCGGCTTCAGGGTAACAAGTCCATTGGAACTGAACATCTCTTGTGGGGTTTAGTTCAATTGGTACAAACAGATAACACTATTCTCCATGAGCTATTTCCACCAGATGAAATTAATCTTGTAGCTCTGAACAATCAACTTGCAGACATAGTCTAATATAGCGTTTCTCATACTTGTGAGGTACATTAGTTATTTGTTTTTGGGAATGGGGAATGGGGAATAGGCATTGGTGACAAGTTAAGGTAAAAGTGTCGTTGTCAAGGGAGCTGGGGGAGCTGAGGAAGCTGAGGGAGCTGGGGAAGCTGAGGAAGAAGAATATAATTTTTCAACCTCTTGAGTATTTCCATATATAGTGTTTTTTGAGCCCTCAAGCACCATATATGGGAGTTGACAAAATGCACAACCGTTTAACTTGTCACCATTGGGGAATAGGGAATAGGAAATCTACCTCATGGATGCGAGAATTGCTATATATTGAACCTACCACCTACCACCTACCACCTATGGCAACCCAAAAATTACGACTTATTTAGCAAGCCAATTCTTCAACCCACTACAAAATTTACCAACTTCCCAGGTACGACAATCACCTTTCTAATCTCTTTACCCTGAAGATAGCGCTCGGCAACCTCTGATTCTCTGGCATATTGTTCCAAAGCTTGCTTATCAGATTGGGCTGGTACTTGAATTGTGCCACGGGTTTTGCCCATAATTTGAATTACTAGGGTAATTTCATCCGCTACTAAGGCAGCTGGATCATATTTAGACCAGTTTTGGATATGTACTGAATCAGTATGACCGATTTGTTGCCATAGTTCCTCAGCAATGTGGGGTGCAAAGGGTGCAAGCAACAAAATGAGGGTTTCAATCCCGGCGGCATAGACTGGGGAATCTTGGCGTTTGGCATCAGTAAGAGCGTTGCTGAGTTTCATCAACTCCGAAACCGCAGTATTGAATTGGTAATCTCCCTCTAAATCCTCAGTTACTTCTTTAATCGCCGTGTGGATTGCTCGCCGCAAATCTTTTTCATCTTTACTCAACTTTTTCGGTGTTACCGTAGAGTACTGAGTATTTTTAGCGGCAAACTCTGTTACGAGACGCCAGACGCGGTTAAGGAAACGGAATTGCCCTTCTACATCTGCTTCATCCCACTCTAAGTCTTTTTCTGGTGGTGCTTTGAAGAGAATGAACATCCTGGCAGTATCTGCTCCGTACTTATTAATTACCTCCTTGGGAGCAACACCGTTGTACTTGGATTTGGACATGGTTTTGTAGGAAACTTCTAAAGCTTCCCCGGTTTCGGGATCTTTTGGTTCAGCCGGATCTACTTGTGCGGAAGGAATCCATTTTCCTGTTCGAGGATTGAGGTAAGTTAAACCTTGTACCATACCTTGAGTTAACAGACGTTGGAAGGGTTCATCGAAGTTCAATAAACCGCGATCGCGTAGTACTTTAGTAAAGAACCGGGAGTACAACAAGTGCAGAATTGCGTGTTCAATCCCTCCCACATATTGATCAACTGGCATCCAGTCATTAGTTTGGTTGGGATCAAATACTTGCTTGCCATTTTTGGCATCTGGGTAGCGGAGGAAATACCAAGAGGAATCGATGAAGGTATCCATTGTATCCGTTTCCCGCTGCGCTGGTGTACCACAAGTGGGACAAGGTACGTTTACCCAGTCTGCTAACTCTGCTAAGGAAGATACCTTACCACCAGTAAATGATACATTTTCTGGTAATTCTACTGGCAAATCTGCTTCCGGTACTGGTATAGTACCGCAGTTAGGACAGTGAATCACCGGAATTGGTGCGCCCCAATAGCGTTGTCGGGAGATTAACCAATCCCGGAGGCGGTACTGAATTCTTCCTTTACCGTATCCTTGTTCTTGGGCGTATTCAATAACTGCTTGTTTGCCTGTCAAGGAGTTCTTGCCATCAAACTCACCGGAATTCACCATAATCCCTGGTTCAGTGTACGCTTCCTGGAGTGGGGCTTGAGCAAAGGTTGCTACCTCTTCTGTGGTTGGTGCAATTACTACTTTGATAGGTAAATTCTTTTCCGTGGCAAATTTGAAGTCCCTGATATCATGAGCTGGTACTCCCATTACTGCTCCAGTACCATATTCATAGAGTACATAATCAGCAATCAAGATGGGAATCTCTTCTCCAGTAAAAGGATTAATTGCTTTCCCTCCTGTAGGAATACCCCGCTTTGGCTTATCTTCAGCTGTGCGCTCTAGTTCACTCTGATTGGCAACTTCTTCAATGAATGCCTCAACTGCCGCTTGTTGCTCAGGAGTAGTAACTTTTGCTGTTAGGGGATGCTCCGGTGCGAGGACAACATAGGTAACACCATAAGCTGTATCCGGACGAGTGGTAAACACTCCGATTTTTTCCTCTAATCCAACAATCGGAAATTCCAGATAAGCTCCCGCAGACTTACCAATCCAGTGAGCCTGCATCACTTTGACTCGTTCTGGCCAACCGGTTAATTTATCTAAGTCATTGAGCAATTCCTCAGCATAGTCAGTAATTTTGAGAAACCACTGCCTTAACATTTTACGCTCTACTAAGGCACCGGAACGCCAAGAACGACCCTGACTATCCACTTGCTCGTTAGCTAATACTGTTTGATCTATAGGATCCCAGTTAACAGCGGCTTCTTTTTGGTAAGCTAAGCCAGCCTGGAAAAATTGCAAGAAAATCCACTGAGTCCAGTGATAATAGTCAGCAGAGCAAGTAGCAAGCTCACAATCCCAGTCATAGGAAAGTCCTAATTGCTTTAACTCAGACTTCATCTGAGTAATATTTTGATAAGTCCATTTTGCCGGATGAACTTGACGGGCGATTGCCGCATTTTCTGCCGGTAAGCCGAAGGCATCCCAACCCATCGGATGTAATACCCGATAACCTTGCATCCGGCTCTTCCTAGCAATGACATCCGTAATAGTATAGTTACGGACATGACCCATGTGCAGATTACCCGATGGATAGGGGAACATCGACAGAGCGTAGAACTTCGGCTTATTGGTTTGGGTGTCGGTTTGGTACAAGCCTTGCTCTGTCCAAATCTTTTGCCATTTTTCCTCTATCTTTACGGGGTTGTAACGTGACTGCACAAAAGGATCTCCTCATGTAGTGTTTCACTTAATTATAGACGTAGTTTCAAACCACTTTGACTTCAGCTGCACTTTCGGCTGGCAATCGCTGGTTTAATTACGAATATAATGTGAAAATAAACATATTTTTCAAGGGTTAGTTTTACATCTCCAACTTGACCAAAGTCTTATTCAGTAAGACTTTATTGACTCATTATTTATTACTTATTACTTATTACTTATTACTTATTACTTATCCCGTTTGACAGGCACTCAGCACTACTAGTTCCGCAGGTAAGTTGAGGTTGAAGACATCGTGGAGACGCAGGAAGCCGTTTTGGGAGTTGCCTTGTTCATCGAACAGCGATAGTACGACTCCTGATAGCTCAGGGTTGGTGCTGTTGAGTAAGCCGTGGGTGGCAAGGTGGATAATGCGGTAGTTACTCAGTTGGGGATTAGTGATCATTTCCCGGTTGGCAGCAAAGTCAAAGCCATGCACTCGTTCTGAATCTGGTACTAATGCCATGATGGCTTCGGCTTCAGTGCGAGTTCCTGGTAGTCTTTGCCAAACACCGATATCGGTTTCTCTGGCAGAGCGATCGAGTAGTTGTTGTGGTAGAGTGCGATCGCTCTTTTGTTTGCTGTTATTTACCCGCTCATCATCGGAGCTAAAGACGGGATCTGCAAGAATCGCGATCGCTTTGGGTACAATCGCGACTGTTTGATTTGTTACCAGATCACTCTTGCCGAAATCAGAGCATGAGGAGAACTAGGCGATGGTGTATTGTGTCCTTCTGCCACTGCCAAAGCAGCTGAAGGGCTATAAATCAGAATATGGCTCAAGTTCGAGCTATATCCAATGTAATTAGGAAACATGTTCGGGAAGGCTAGTCCGGCGTCAGTCGTGTTCAGATCTCCCGCAATCACAATCGCATCATTCGGTGTTAGTCCACCGAGAATACCGGTGTAGAAATTACTTTGCTGAAAAAACTGAAAGGCTTCCCATAGTCCTCCACCTGGCAGGACGTTTCCGCTGAAATTTGCGCCTAACCAGTTAGCTTGTAACGGTGCATGCCACGTGAAGAAATGCACTGTCCCACCAGCGTAAGCAAATTGCTGGTATACGGGCCAACGTATGTTTGCGGCGCACTGGTTTACTTGGGCGAGAATAGCCGGCGCCAGTCCCTGAGCATTAATCCACCCTGCCACTCCAGCGTCCATAGCAGGGTCAAGATTGACTAACACAAACCCACCTACTCCTGCCATATTCAATGCCGGCGGCCCCCCGGTCATATAAGACATTTGATAGGTTCTTGAGGGCATCACCCTAAAAGGCTGGGCTGGCGGAGGCAGGTGTTCTCGAGTAAATAACGGAGGCTGTACAAAAGAAACCGAAAAGGGCGGTGTCCCGACAAAAGCAGCGGAGATACTATCGGGAGGAACAGCCGTTTCTTGGCACACACACAGCTGTAGTGGGTGTGCAGGATATAGTCCTGTCAATGCGTTGGCAGCTGCCACGATCTCCGCACCCCTGGGTGCAGCCCCACCATTGGAATTCCAGGTAAGTACTCTCAAACTTGGCATGATTCTATTCCCCAGTTTATTGATTGATACAATGCGGTTTATGTTCCTCGGTTACTCAAGCCAGATAAACGTTAAACTGTAGGTTGGGTGTAACGAAGTGAAACCCAACAGAATATGCGAGGAGTGTTGGGTTACGAAGAAAGCTCCACTCAACCTACTTATTCCACTATTTTAGCTGTGACACGCCAATAGATTGATAATTCTTTATTGGCTAGGAAGGTAACAATTTTATGCTAGTAAGCACCTCCACTCAATATAGCTCTTAGTAAGATTTTTTCGTCCCTTCGCTTGACAGAAGTCATCCCACTTTTGAAGACCCTTCAACGCTTCTGGATTTGGCTTGCTTTGAGCAGCAAGAAAACAAGTTGTTGCGATCGCAATTAAGATTTCCAGCTTTCTCAAATCAAAGAAGGAATAATCTCAGGATTATTGAGAATAAGGGCAATTTGTTGACATTAATCAACCTGAGTTTAGGATTGAAACACTATCCTTGAATTTTTATCTGTAGTTTTTGATACTAATTTAGATGAGCTTGCCCTGGTATAGCATTGGGATGGGGAGACAAAGAGGAAAAAGGAGTAGGAGAGCAGGAAGAAAAAGGATTGGCAGCAATTGTTTTCGATTCCCAAACAACAAACAACAAACAACAAATGACAAATGACAAATAACAAATGACAAACAACAAATTTGATTACCTGCGTGATCGCTTAAGTTTACTACAGCAAGGAGTCAACAAATTATCTCAAACTCAGGAACAATCCCAATGGTTAACACAAGTTTTTGGGGAACTCCACACCAGTTTGCAAGAGGTGGAAATAGCTCAGGAGCAGCTCACATCAGGATTTGAACAAAGAATTGCTCAGTTAGAACTCGACTATACTCAACTGCAAGCTGAGGTGAAAGAAGATCAACAGACAGAGGAAGCCTTGCAGGAGAGTAAAGAGGCACTACATCGCAGCCAGCTGTTAGTACAGCGCATTGCAGATACGATGCCGCAATTGTTCTATATCTACGACTTGATTGCTGAGTACAACATCTACATTAATCGCCAAGTTTTTCAGATGTTGGGTTTTCCTTCTGAGTCACCTGAGCAATTAGGAACAGAGTTTTTTTTGGAGAGATTGCACCCAGCTGACTTACCTCTGTTTCAAGAACTTCCCAGGAAATTTGCCACAGTCGGTGATGGGGAAGTGATTGAGCAGGAGTTCCGGCTGAGACACAATGATGGTTCCTGGCATTGGCTTTGCAGTCGTAATGTAGTGTTTACCAGAACTCCTGACGGTATACCTGAGCAAATTATTGCTACAGCTCAAGATATTACCGAGCACAAGTTTATTGAGAATGCTTTATGGGAAAGTGAAGGAAGGCTATACACGATTGTCAACAGTATCTCCGATGGTATCTTGCTAGTGGATCTCCAAGGCATCGTGCGTTTTGCTAACCCAGCAGTAGCTAAGCTGTTTGGCAAGCAACCAGAAGAGTTGCTAGATCATGATTTTGGCGAGCCAATAGTGGTAGAAGAAACGGCGGAGTTGGGAATTAGTCACCCAGAAAGGGGACTAGTTATCGGAGAGATGAGGGTAGCCGAAACTAGTTGGCAAGGAGAATTAGTTTATGTAGTTGCCTTGCGAGATGTCACAGAGCGCCGACAAGCAGCAACAGCACTGCGGGAAAGTGAGGAACGTTTCCGCCAGTTGGCAGATAATATTGAAGATATCTTCTGGCTGTTTTCCCTAGATAATGAGCGAATGCTCTATGTAAGTCCTGCCTATGAGCGTGTGGTGGGATACTCTTGCGGGAATTTTTCGGCTGCTCCTTATCAATGGATAGAAGCTGTGCATCCAGAAGATCGAGGAATTGCGATCGCCGATTTTGAGCAACAGCGGCGAGGGGAGTCAATTACTAAAGAATATCGGATTGTGCGACCGGATGGGGAAATCCGCTGGATCTACGAGCGTACTTTTCCTATTCACAACGAATACGGAGAAGTATACCGCCTTGCAGGAATTGCTGAGGATGTGACTGTACGCAAACTCTCAGACGAACAAATTCGGATATCCCTGAGGGAAAAAGAAGTTCTACTCAAAGAAATCCACCACCGGGTGAAAAATAACTTGCAAATTATTACCAGCTTGCTGCGTCTACAAGCTAATCGTTTGCAAGATTCTCAAGCACAAGCAATTCTGCAAGAGTGTCGTAACCGAGTCGAATCAATGGCGCTGGTACATGATAATTTGTATCGCTCTGGAGACTTTAGCCGCATCAACTTTACTGAATATGTACGCAATCTGACAGGTAACTTATTCCAGATTTACAACGTCAAGTCTGATGCTATTTCCTTTAAGGTTACAGTAGACCATGAGATCTTTATTAGTCTTGCTCAAGCTGTCCCCTGTGGGTTAATTATTAATGAATTAGTTACCAATGCCCTTAAACATGGTTTTCACAACAATCAAAAAGGTCAACTGTTTGTCAACCTAGAAGCGAGTACTCACAATCAACTCATCTTAACAGTTGGTAATACTGGTGATAGCCTCCCTCAATATTTTGACCTGCAAACAGTCCAATCTATGGGAATCAAGCTAGTTATGACTTTAGTCAAGCAGCTAAAGGGGAATATTGAACTTGAGAGAGAGGAGGAAACAATTTTTAAGATTACATTTACTGCCTCAGGGTAGATGGAAGTTTGTAGATGTAGAACTGTAATCTTTATAAAGAAAAGCTAAGAAAATATATGAAGGATTTAGACGATATTTCCGATTTTACTCGGAAGAGATAATATTACAAAAAGCGACGTTGAAGCCAACTCCTTAAAGGGGTTGGAGGAAATGTTGACCTACCGCGAAATCCCACGTACTTTAGTCGCGGGATGATCTTAATATCAACAATTAGCAATTAACAATTAGCAATTAGCAATTAGCAATTAGCAATTAACAATAAATCATGAGCAAAATATTAATTGTAGAAGATGAGAGTGTTGTCGCCTGGGATATTCAAGAAACCTTAGAAGAATTAGGGTACAAAGTGGTGGCAAATGTAACTTCTGGTGCAGAAGCGATTCAAATTCCTGCCGCTCTCAAACCAGACCTGGTACTAATGGATATTCGACTCGAAGATGAGATGGATGGCATCACCGCTGCTGAACAAATCCGCGATCGCTTTAATATCCCAATTATCTATCTAACAGCTCATGCTGATGAACATACCTGGCAGCGAGCTATTAGCACCAACCCCTATGGCTATCTTGTCAAACCTTTTCAGGAGCAACAGTTACAGACAACCATCGAAATCGCTCTGCGCCGACATCAGTTAGAGAAGCGTTCCCAAGAAACTAAAGAACAAATTGTTAACACTCTTATCAGTATAGGAGAAGCGACCATTGTTACTGACCATCGGGGCTGCATTTTGTCTATGAATGAGGCTGCTGAGTCCCTCACAGGTTGGTCTATAAAAGAGGTTTTAGGTAAAGATACCAATCAAGTCTTGACTTTTATTCAAGTCCAAACTCACAAAAAAATCAAGAACCCTTTGATGGAGGCAATGCAAAAGGGTATCAAAATTAATTTGTCCAATCATTACCTGTTAAGAACCATCAATGGTAAAGAAATACCAATTAATAGTGTAGCTACTCCCATCACCAATAATGAAGGTGAAGCTATTGGCAGCATGATTGTTCTTCAGGACATAACTCAACAGCAACAGATACAGAAAATCCAGGAGGAATGGCGAGAGCAAGAGAAGTTAGTTGCAGCCTTTTCCCAACGCCTTCGCCAGTCTTTGAACCTAGAAGAAATTCTTAACACTACAGTAACTCAAGTGCGTCAGTTGCTGGAGAATGATCAGGTAGTCATTTATCGTTTTAGTTCAGATGGCAATGGTTTAGTCGTGGCAGAATCAGTGGCAGCTGATTTGCTTTGCCTGCTAGGATGGGAGGGTCGCGATCCCTGGATTGCCGATCCCAATTACCTTACTCAGTACCAACAAGGAGAGGTTCGCATCATTGAGGATACCTACAAAGCGGATCTCAAGCAGGGACAGCTGAGGTTTCTAGAATTCTTCAGTATTAGAGCAAAAGTTGTGGTTCCCCTGCTAACTGGTGAGCACTTGTGGGGATTATTGATTTGCCATCATTGTACTGCACCTCGAAAATGGTCACAGTGGCAGGTTGAATTACTCAAACAACTAGCAAACCAAGTTGGTGTTGCCATTGATAAAGCTGAACTGCTTCAAAAGCTGGAGCAAGCTAACCAACAATTACAGTACCTTACCTGTGTCGATGGTTTAACCCAGCTAGCCAATCGCAGTTGGTTTGAAGGCTATCTCGACTGGGAATGGCGGAGATTGGCACAAGAGCAGTCTCCTATCGCTTTAATTGTCTCTGATATTGACTTTTTCCGCGAATTTAACGACACCTATGGCAATCAAGCTCGGGATGATTGTTTGCGACAAGTTGCCAGTGCTATTCGCCAAGCAGTTGAGCACCCAACAGATTTAGTAGCTCGCTACGGTGAGCAGGAGTTTGGGGTAATTTTGCCTAATACCAATGCTCCTGGGGGAGTTTGGATTGCTCAAAAGATGCGGGGAATTGTTAAGCGGTTGAAATTAGCCAATTTCAGTTCTCCAGTGAATCGGTATATCACTTTAAGTTTAGGGGTAACTAGCATTGTTCCGACTCTAGAGTCTTCCGCCAAAATGCTCGTAGAGACGGCTAACAAGGCACTATATAAAGCTAAGGCTGAAGGAGGGGATCGAGTAGTACTGGAGAAGTGTTCTCAGAAACTAGTGTCAGAAGGTAGAAGGCAGGAGGCAGGAGGCAGGAGGCAGGAGGCAGAAGGCAGAAGGCAGGAGGCAGAAGGCAGGAGGCAGAAGGCAGGAGGCAGGAGGGAAGAAAGCTTGTAGGGTAAGCTGAGGGAGAAATTCCCAATTAGCAATTAGCAATTAGCAATTAGCAATTAGCAATTTTCAATTCCCAATTCCCAATTCCCAAATTTTTCACCACAATAGTTTGATACACCAAAACACTCTAGCTGGTTGCAGTGGTGCAAAATGACTAATCCCTCGCCCAATACTCCACCCGAACCTAATCCCCATCACAATATCAATCCTCTGACTCGTCTGACAAGATGGTTGAGACGCCCTTCTACCATGATTTTTGGCGTTGCCAGCCTGACTATTGGTGGCGTGGGATACGTTGGAGTACAGGTATGGATTTACCAAAACTTACCCTCCCTGATGGAAACTGAACTCAGTAAACTCCTTCAACGGGAAGTGAGGGTGGGGGAAGTTGAAAGCTTTTCTCTTAGTGGTATTCAACTCGGTTCTAGTTTGATTCCCGCGACTCCTGATGATGCTGATACTGTTTCTGTGGAATCGATCAAGGTTAACTGGAATCCCTTACCATTAATTACAGGACGCCCTTTAACTATCAAAGCCACCTTAGTGGATGTGGATGCCTATTTAGATGAGGCTGAGCAGGGAAAGTGGGTTAATTTGGAGCAGGGTGAAGAGGAATTTGAGTCTCCAATTCCTGTAGATATTGATATCGATCTTAGTGAGAGCCAAATTGCCATTCTACCTTATGGGGCGACTACTCCCCTCACTGTACAATTCGATGGTAAAGTTAACTTCCTCGCTGAAACAAACCGTCCCCAACAGCTGAAGTATGATATCGCTGCTGATATTGCTAAAGGTAAGGTGCGTATCAATGGTGAGACGCTGAAGGAAACTGGTAAAACTAAAGCTGTTGTTAGGGTGCAAGATTTACCCTTACCGGTTTTAGCTTCCCTGATACCCTCTTCCCCAATTAAAGTTAAAGAGGGTCAACTTAATGCTAATCTGAAGCTTCAACTCCCGGAATTCAAAGAACTGCCTACCAATTTGCCAGAAATATCAGAGAAAAAGCTGCCTGAAGTTTGGGGAGTACTTGGGTTGCAGGGAATTGAAGTAGAAGCGGAGCAGTTAGATAATGTTGTAAAGGCTCAGGCATTGCTGCGCTTTCAGGGACAGAAGATAAGTATTGAAGATACTCAGGGTAGTTATGGAGATATTACCACCTTAGTCTCCGGTATAGTTGATGGCAAAAAAGGCTTGGACTTGAATGTAGAACTTCAGCCTTTGAGTTTATCTCATCTCTTCCAAACTATATCTGTACAATTGCCGGTAGATGTAGCTGGGGAAATGCAAGCTAAACTGGCTCTCAAGGGTTCCTTCGATAAGCCAGAACTTACAGGGAAAGTTAGCAACACCAAAACTACCCGTATCGATAAAGTAGAGTTTTCCCGGATTAAGGCTGACTTTGCTGCTAACCCTAGTGAGTTTCAGCTTAAAGGCTTATCAGTGAAGCCAGCAGCAGGGGGTTCATTTAAGGCTAGTGGTAAAGTTAAAGCCAAGCAGGGATTTGTTGAGTACCTCCAAGAAAAAGCCTCAGCAGCTGAAGCAGAAAAACCCTTAGAGAAGGATAAACAGCTAAAGCTAGAATTGGATTTTGATACCTCCCTGCCAGTGGATACAGTACTAGCAAAATCCTATGGTTTACCATCAGAAATTACTATCGGTACCCTCACTTCCCAAGGTAAGCTCCAAGGCACTCTGGAAAACCCTTCAGCTAAGCTCACTTGGAAAATACCAAGAGCTCGATCCTTAGTCCCCAGCTTCGTCTCCTTTACTAAAGGTACTACTCCCTTAAATATTGCTGGTGCAGGTGAAATCATCCTGAGCAACCAAAAAATTCGTATCCTGAACACCAAGTTGCAAGCGGGGGAAGGTACTATTATGGTTACTGGTACTGGCAATCTCCAAACTCAAAATTGGCAGACATTCCTCCAGGCTAGATATATACGATTAGACCCATTCTTACCAGTATCAGGGCAGTTGGCAAGGGGAATAATTAAGGCTTCAGGTAAGTTAAATTCCTTAGAGCCAGCCACTATCAAAGCTTCAGCCAACCTTCAGTTAGATGTAGAAGGGGGTAAGGTTAATAGCAATGCTAGCTTACAAGCTGGTGCTGTGGCAGCGGAGGCGAGAGCTTCTGATATTCAATTAAGTAAATTCGTTCCTCAGTTACCGGTAACAGTGGCTCTCCAGAAAGGTAATGCCAAAGTTGCAACTTCTATTGATGAGTTACTCGCAGTACGCTCCGTTGATGATTTAAGTAACATCAATGCTACTTTTGAGGGATTACTAGGAGTAGATGAAGGTAGAGTTGATGCTTCTGGGCAGTTAAAGGCTGGTACTCTAGTAGCTCAAGGAAAAGCTGCTGATATTCAATTAAATAAGTTTGTGCCTCAGTTACCGGTAACGGTTGCTTTGCAGAAAGGTAATGCCAAAGTTTCTACTTCTATTGATGAGTTACTCACAGTACGCTCCGTTGATGATTTAAGTAACGTTAATGCTACTTTTGAGGGATTACTAGGAGTAGATGGAGGTAGAGTTGATGCTTCTGGGGAGTTAAAGGCTGGTACTCTAGTAGCTCAAGGGAAAGCTGCTGATATTCAATTAAATAAGTTTGTGCCTCAGTTACCGATAACGGTTGCTCTTGAGGAAGGTAATGCCACAGTTTCTACCTCTACCAAGCAGTTACTCACAGTACGCTCCGTTGATGACTTGAGTAACGTTAATGCTACTTTTGCTGGATTATTAGGAGTAGATGGAGGTAGAGTTGATGCTTCTGGGGAGTTAAAGACTGGTACTCTAGTAGCTCAAGGGAAAGCTGCTGATATTCAATTAAATAAGTTTGTGCCTCAGTTACCGGTAACGGTTGCTTTGCAGGAAGGTAATGCCACAGTTGCTACTTCTGTTGATGAGTTACTTGCAGTACGCTCCGTTAAGGATTTAAGTAACGTCAATGCTACTTTTGCTGGATTATTAGGAGTAGATGGAGGTAGAGTCAATGCTTCTGGAGAGTTAAAGGCTGGTACTCTAGTAGCTCAAGGGAAAGCCGCTGATATTCAATTAAATAAGTTTGTACCTCAGTTACCGGTAACAGTGGCTTTACAGGAAGGTAATGCCACAGTTTCCACTTCTGTTGATGAGTTACTCGCAGTACGCTCCATTGAAGACTTGAGTCAGTTGGAGACTACTTTTGCTGGCTTGTTGGGAGTGGATGGAGGTAGAGTCAATGCCAGTGGAAAGTTAAAGACTGGTACTTTAGCTGCTGAAGCTAGAGCTTCTGGTATTCAATTGAATAATTTACTCCCATTACCTGTTCCCATTGCTCTACAGGGAGGCAATATAAAATTATATGGTGCGGTGGATGAGCTGCTGGCATTTAACCAAAAACGAGATTTGAGTAGTTTTGATGCTACCTTTGCTGGCGAGTTGGATGGAGCTGATGGTACTGCTAAAGTTAGGGGTAGCTTAAATAATGGTCAGTGGCAAACTAAGATTGCAGCTGCTAATATCAATACCTTAGAACTCATGTATCAGTTGGGAGTAGCTCAGGAACCTCTCCTTGCTTCCTTTAAACCCGAACAACTGACTTTAGATGCTAAGTTAGACTTATCGGGAGCGCTTCAACCCCTACTCCAACTCAATCCCACCGCTGCTATCCAAGCTAACCAACTAGTGGTGCAGCTGGGAGAGCAATCCTTAGATGCTCAGGGTAACATTCTCCTTTCCCGTCTTGCTACTACTCCCGAAGTTGCTAACTTAGACCTCAATATCAGAAACTTAGATTATGACACAAATGCCTTGCCAGTAAGTCGACTGATAACTCAGGTGGTGGCAGCTCAGCAGTCGTTGAATCCAGAGTTTTTGCCGAGGGAAATCCAGGTAGCTGGCAGAGGTAATTTTCAGGGTAGCTTAAAGGGTGCCAACTTACTGTCAGCTCCTTTGGCTCCTGGTAACTTGAATTTACTAGGGGAGCTACAACTCAAGGATTTTGCCATCAATAACTTAGTATTCAATCCCTTAATGGCAGGGGAAGTGAAAGTACAGACAGGGAAGGCAGTAGCTATTGATTTGCGGGGAACCACCGATGTCATTGCTGCTGGTTTAGAACCTTGTACCAGTAGACGTTGTCAATTTCCCTACCTACCCACCTCCTTGGAATTTCGCCAGGGAGTGGGAGAAAACTCTGTTGTCGCTCTTGGTAAACGCCGAGGTGAAGTTTTCGATGTCTCAGTGGAAGAATTTCCCTTAGCTCTACTCAACATTGCTCCCGCTGTCCCAGTGGGTATATCATCTCCAATAGCAGGTGGAGTGACAGGGAATCTGGAGCTTAATCTCTTCACTTTCGCAACTGCTGGTAAAGTGGAAATCCAACAGCCGTCCCTTGGGTACTTACAAGCGAAAAACTTTACTGGTGGTTTTTCTTACCGAGATGGTATTGCCAAGCTGACAGAAGCTTCCTTGGTGTTGGGAAAAAGCCTCTACAATCTAGAAGCTGGCTTAAATCTTAACTCCGGCACTCTCAACGGCAAGATTGATATTGCCCAAGGCTATGTGGAAGACCTGCTAACTACTGTAGGATGGTTTAATTTCCAAGATCTAGCTAGAGGGATTAAAACCCCTGAAGGTAAGGCGGTGGATTTGCAACCTTTGCCAAGAGTAGGTTCGCCTTCCCTGACTGAGAGGTTAAAGCTATTAGCAGCAATTGAAATGCAGCTGCAACAGTTAGCAGCGAAAGCAGGGGAACCAGGAATTCCTAGCCAATTGGATATCAAGGGGGGTTATACCGGAGAAATCACTTTAGCTGGTAGCTTAGAACAACCCCAAATTAACTTTAATCTCCAAGGTAATGATTGGGTATGGCATACCCAGCCTAATTACCCTCAAATTGAGGAACAATCAGTTATCGAAGTTGCAGATAAGCAACAACCAACAACCAACAACCAACAACCAACAACAATTAATATAGATCAACTAATTGCTCAGGGAAGTATTGATCTAAAAAGAGGCTTACTCAACCTCGAACCAGTGCAAGTTGAAGTTGAAGATGCACTACTCTCTTATCAAGGACAACTTTCCCTAGCCAAAGAAGCAGGAGTCTTCCTCGTCAAAAATCTCTCCTTGGATACCCTGCGGCACTTTGTCACAATTCCCGATAACATCCAAGGTAAGCTCAACCTTAGTGGTTCTTTAGGAGGTAGTTTAGAAAGCAAATTGGCTACTCTCCAGATTCAAGAAGGGGAAATTTCTTTAGAGGATGCCACGGTTAATAGTCAACCTTTAGAGGATATTAAAAGTCAATTTAGCTATGGCAATTTACGCCTTAACTTTAATACCATCCAGCCGTCCAGTATACAAGCTCGAGGACAATTACCATTCCCCATTGTACCAAGAATTAGCGATCGCTTTCATCTAGATGCTAAGCTAGGCACTGATGCGATCGCTCTGATTGGGTTATTTACCCAAGGATTAGTACAGTGGGAGCAGGGTGAAACTGAGCTAGAGTTAGAAGCTAGTGGACGTTTAGCACTAGCTGAACAGTTACAGTTGCAGGATTTAGTTGCTACCGGTGGAATTAGCTTCGATGACGTTACTTTCAAAAGTAACCAATTCCCCGAAAAACTCCAGCTCAATGGTAAGGTAAATCTGAGCAATCAACAGATTTCCGTAGAGCAACTCGCAGGTAACTTAGCCGAAAGTCAGTTTTCCATTGCTGGAGTTCTACCCCTACTTGAACCTCTCAGTAAAGATGACCCAGACTCATCCAATCCTCTCACAATTGCGATCGCTCCTGGTCAAATTAATTTAAAAGATTTGTACCAAGGTGACGTTGCAGGGGAAGTCGTACTAACAGGTACAGCACTACGACAGCCAGAAATTGGAGGAGAACTGCGCTTAGAACATGGTCAGGTATTCATCCCTAAGTTTATCACTGAGAAGAAGGAAACTAAAGACACCATCCTTGCCACTTCAACTACTGGAGTTAGCCAGCAAAATAGCAAGGCTTCACCTCTTGCTGGCTTAGCTCTCACCCCCAGTTTTAAAGATTTTCAGTTAGTACTGGGAGATGGCTTAAAAATTCAACCTCTGCTTGTTGCTAAATTCCACTTTACTGGTGGTTTAACCTTAAATGGTCCCTTATTAGAACCAGAGAAATTAGCACCAGCAGGGACAATTAAACTGCGGCGGGGATATGTAGAACTATTTGACAACGAGTTTCACGTTACCCGTAATCCTGAAGTTAGCCAAGAGATTGCCTTTAACCCCAACAAGGGACTACTCAATCCTAATATAGATATCCAATTAGGGGGAGTTGTGGTTGATCCTTCTGGCAGCCAAGATTTTTTAGAAAGAGAAGAGTTTGGTAATCGTAACGAGATTCGCGATACTAGCCAATTAGTACTAGCCAGACCCCAACAAATTAAGGTTAATCTTAATATTCAAGGGGAAGGAAAACAATTGTTGGCACTATTGGCACTAGATGAAAAGCAATCTGGTAGTTGCCAGATTACCGACAATATTATTAATCCGACTGTTGAAGGAGGAAGCTATTATTCTCCAGCAGAGTTACAACAACTTGAGAAGTGCTTGCAATATGCCTATCTAGAAGACAAAGCCAACATCCAGCTCCTTAACTCTTCCTTAGTTACCCTCACCAGTATTCCCTCCCTAAGTGAAACAGAAATTACCGCCTTGCTAGGTAACAACTTACTTAGTACTTTACAGGGAATACAGCAAAGTTCAGAGGATGGGGACATAGTTAATCAACTGTTAGGATTTGCCGTAACGCGGTTTGTCGTGAGACCCTTGCTAAGGGATATCTCATTTATCTTTGAAGAATCCGTGAGTTCAGTAGGACAAAGCATCGGCTTGAGTGATTTGCGAGTCTTACCCATTGCTGAAGGTATTTATCAGGTAGGAGAAGATGCCTTTGTTGGCATCTCCTACGACTACTTTTTCAATGAGGTAAAAGTTAGATACGAAGTGCGGTTTTAATAGGTGGTAGGTGTTAGTCTTAGCTTAACCTACTTTCTTATCTTCCCTTTGTGAACTTTGTGACTTTGTGGTTCCTTTCAAAAACAGAATGTATAGCACTACGCATTTTGGTTAGGACATTTAGGAAACTCACCACTCCAGGCACAGAGGAACACACCAGAAAAAATATCAAGTCCCTAATATCGATCGCCCAGGATTTCTAGAGCACGATCCGAGCATCCCATTAACCACAAATCTGACATCCCAGTTTTGTCCCCCAATAAAATCCGCCGTCTACACCGGAAGCTTTCCTCTTCTACATAGGCTCCCAACACAATTCGTCGTAGATCCGGATTCCAAATCCCTGTTCTTCCGTGAAGAACTCGCCAGTTGTCAACTACCAATACCTTTCCTGGAGTCAACAAAAACTCGGCATTATATTCAGGATCTTGCAACAGTTGAGAGAATCGCTTATAGGCTGCCAATAAGTCATGAATCTTATCGAAAGAAACTTCTAGAGGTATCCGTGTATTGTGGTTGTACCGAATTTGATAAGGATCTCCGTTTTCATCCAATTGAATCAAGTGGTTGCGCCGATAAGCATCCCATTCGTACTTCTTGGCACTAGATTCATATTCTCCTAGTTTCTCCTCAACAGAAAGTCGCTTACGACCTGCGGGGATATATTCAGTAGTTAGTAACTCGTAAAACCAGGGGTTTTGTGTCTTGATAACCTCTGCAAGTTTGAAACCATCAACAACTGTAGAATAGGCTTGGCGATCGCTATCCGGGTTTTCATAAAAGGTACATTCAAAAAATTGCAACCCCGTGGGAATATCATAAGCTGTAACATCTGTATGATTTCTTAAGGTTTCCACTTGATAGGAATGTTGGATAGCCTGAGCCTTTTTATTACTTTTATCCATGGTAAAAACATTCGTGGGATGGTATCGTTGCCGCAGTGGTCCAACCCGCTCTATTAGTGCTCGAAAACTCTCTTCATTCTTGGGAGCGTTCTCAATTATTGCTACCCCCAGTTCTACGATCTGATTGAGGAACGATAATAATACCCCATCATCATTCATCACCTCACTGCAATCAAAATGAGGTACGGACACTGACGAATCCCACAGTTGAGGTTTTCGCTTTTGTTTGAGTGCGGGGTCATTGTGGCAGTGAACCCGCAACCATGAGGCATCAAATACGCTGTGATGACCTGTTTGTTCGCCACCCCAAGCAATATCTAAATTACCCTCGCGATTGAGCTTAACCTCTTGAGGAGTTGGGTTTAAAGGCATTTTGAGCAGATCGTGTCCGTGACCCAGACTTAATGTATCTCGTTGAAAACATTTGGAACAGCGACAGCTATCTAGAAGCCAAAGGTAATGGTAAAAACTTTCGTGACCATCTTTCCAAGTAATATTCACACCCTTATCAAGGGTTACTATTGATTCGATGCGAAAAGCTGGTTTGAGTTGTTGCAATACTGTTGTCATTTTACTCCTCCAATTGACCCAAATTCAACAATGGATAATGAACAATGGATAATGGATAATTACCTCTCCTTGAAAGAAGAGGATTGACAATCAGGAAAATATTTTCTTTTTATTTTCTTCATAAATGAAGAGGTCTTAGACCAAATTAACCAATTATCAATTATCAATTATCAATTATGAAGGCACAGGGGAATAGCAGCAGACCGGACCAGCCGACAAAGACGAAACGGTCTCGTTTGAGCCAGTCGTCAAGGACGTCGAACCATCCTCTCTGACTTGGCGCTTGACCTAGTGCTATGGTCATAATTTCAAATCCTCTTACCTTACTAACTAAATGATTTGCAAGGATTTCGATCTTGGCGCTTTCGCGCTTTTAACTGACATTTTCACAGCTGTAACCATGAAATTCTTAGAAGGTCGGTTAGTGTAGCTAACTCAATCTTCACAGGAGATGCCAGACAATCGCTTACCACAAGATAATATTTAAACGAGTGGTTGCTTAATTTTTCTTAATTTATCACGTTTTTAGGCTGTTTTCACAATCTTCATTTAATGAAGACAGGCATAACAGCACTTACGTTTAATAATAATTAATATCAGAAATTTTACAAATTGACACATAATTCTTCAGAATTTCTTTAGCTCAGCTCTCCCTTGCTGAAAAATGTCATAGTAAATTTCAGGCATGTTTGATCCAAAATTCTGAGATTGACGGGGCAGAATCATTATTATGACAGCAGTAACAACTCAACAAGAGAGCAACCTACTTCTTCAATCAGTTTTAGGCTCCCGCCGATTTAGTAACTATTGGTGGGCAACAATTGTCTCTTTGGGAGGTACAGGTTTCTTCCTAGCAGGGCTTTCGAGTTACTTCAAGGTTAATCTACTTCCTGTTGGTGATGCCGCGCAACTACTGTTCATCCCGCAGGGCATAACTATGGGGTTCTACGGTATTGCTGGTCTGCTTTTGGGCATTTACTTGTGGCTGCTCATCCTTTGGGATGTTGGAGGCGGTTACAACGAGTTCAACAAAGAGATGGGCATGGTTAAAATTTTTCGCTGGGGCTTTCCAGGAAAAAATCGTCAGGTAGAGTTCGGTTGCCAGATAAAAGATGTTCAGTCAATTCGAGTGGAGATCAAAGAAGGTCTCAACCCGCGCAGAGCTCTCTACCTCCGTGTTAAAGACCGCCGCGAAATTCCTCTAACTCGAGTTGGACAGCCAATATCACTGTCAAAACTAGAAAATCAAGGGGCAGAGCTTGCTCGTTTCTTGGCAGTTCCTCTTGAAGGATTGTAATTAATGTACTCCCAGATAATTTGGATAGGGCTAAAGCTGCATCCAAATTAATCCTCGTGTTTTTTAGACCGATAAGTGTCAAAATGATGTAGCATCAACTGCTGTGCAGCTATCAATATCTTGCAATAGAGCGGTGGGGCATCCCGTTCTTAAAGCTCAGTTAATGTCCTATGCTTTCTTCAGGAGTCGCTGAGAAACCCGCGCTATATCCGCTCCGATTAGCGCCGGGAGTATGTCACTAGCTAACGCTACAACTAACGGTGAATTAAACATGCACATCAAAATCCAGCAGTGGCTATCATTAATGTTGGTTTTTGCTGTTCTGGTTTTAGGAGGGTGTGGCACGTCACAGTCGGCGGCTGTAGACCCAGCAAACTCCTCAACCGCTGAAACAGCATCTAGTCCTGTCGCTCAGAATCCTACTTCTCAAATAAGTGCTCTTCCCAGACTGGAAGGAAAAGCTACAGTGGTGCTGACAGTCAAAGACTCAAAGATCACTATTGAAGTAGATGGATCTAATGCTCCAATTACAGCAGGTAATTTCGTTGATCTAGTAGAGCGGGGATTTTACGACGGATTAGTATTTCACCGCGTAGTACCAGATTTTGTAGTTCAGGGTGGTGAC
Source organism: Symploca sp. SIO2C1 (assembly GCA_010692635.1). Taxonomy (GTDB): domain Bacteria; phylum Cyanobacteriota; class Cyanobacteriia; order Cyanobacteriales; family Coleofasciculaceae; genus Caldora. The sequence goes on from JAAHGL010000008.1 coordinate 44,133, forward strand.
CCTCAAGGGAAAGACCCGAATTTTCCAGTAGAACGTTTGGGAACAGGTAGTTTTGTCGATCCAGAGACTTCTCGAGTTCGTTATATACCTCTGGAAATTAAACCCAAAGGTGCGGACACTCCTACCTATAGCAAGATTGTAGATACCGTATCTACTCCTATTGAGTTACAGCATACTCCTGGTGCTGTTGCTATGGCTCGCTCCCAACCGCCAGACTCTGCTTCTTCTCAGTTTTACATTGCTCTGTCAAAGCTGCCTTCTTTGGATGGTAGTTATGCCGTCTTTGGCTACGTCAAAGAAGGTATGGAGGTTGTCAACACAATTCAACCAGGCGATCAGATTGAATCAGCTAAGGTTACTCAAGGCAGTGAAAACTTGAAAAAATAGTTGTTAAGGTCATCCCACGACTAAAGTGCGTGGGATTTCCCATCTTTTGTTATTAATCATTTGTCCTTTATAAATTTCGACCAAACTTACCTTGGTAGAGGTAGTTGTTACTGGCATCGGTTTGGTTTCAGCTTTGGGTAGACTCAAGTCTAGTTGGCAGCGTTTACTTGCAGGTAAATCTGGCATTGGAATGTATCAACCTTTCTCAGATTTATCCTCCCGACCCCTGGCATTGATTAATCAAACATCAATTTCTTCCTTGGATGAACTCACCCAGCTAGTTGTAGCAGATGCACTTCAGGATGCTGCGCTGGAAATACCACTACCAGATTGCGGTGTGGTGATTGGTTCAAGTCGTGGCTGTCAAGCCTCCTGGGAGGAGCTGGCGAGGGAGATGAGGAGTTGGGGAGGACAAGGGAGACAAGGAGACAAGGGAGATATTGATACTCACCAATTCCCAATTCCCAATTCCCAAACAACAAACTTAGAGCATTGGTTAGATCTGCTTCCCCACCAAGCTGCGATCGCAACAACTCGTAAAATTGGAGCAGTTGGTCCAGTACTAGCACCAATGGCAGCTTGTGCAACCGGAATTTGGGCTATTGCTCAAGGCTTTGAACTAATCCAAACTGGTTGTTGCCAGCGAGTAATTGCTGGTGCTGTGGAAACACCCATCAGTCGGCTAACCCTTGCAGGATTCGAGAAGATGGGTGTTCTAGCAACGACTGGTGCTTACCCTTTTGATCAGCATCGGGAAGGCTTAGTCTTAGGAGAGGGAGCGGCTGTCTTGATTTTGGAGTCAGCTGATTTAGCTGTCAGTCGAGGAGTTCCAATTTATGGAAAGCTGTTGGGTTTTGGCTTGACATCCGATGCTTATCATGCAAGTTCACCGAATCCAGATCGGCAGAGTGCGATCGCGGCTGTAAAGCAATGTTTAGAACGCTCTCATATTTCTCCCTCTGAAATCGATTATATCCACGCTCACGGTACTGGCACTCAACTAAACGATCGCAACGAAGCTGAGCTAATGCAAAAGCTATTTCCTCAAGGTATTCCAGTAAGTTCTACCAAGGGAGCCACCGGTCATACATTAGGAGCCTCTGGAGCTTTAGGAGCAGCTTTCTGCTTGATGGCATTGAAGCATCAACTATTGCCACCCTCTGTAGGATTGCAGCAATCAGATTTTGATTTGGATTTAGTGATTATGCCACGTCGAGGGGAGGTGCGGCAGGTGTTAAATTTTAGTTTTGGGTTTGGGGGACAAAATGTGGTAATGGCTCTGCGTAACTGTCCTTAAAACCCGAATCAATGGACTTATGCAGCAAGCCCTACTTAAGAGGGTGGTGTTCATTCAGAATTTTTTCAACTCTGGCTTCATCCAATCTAGAAGTTAATCTTTTATTCTCATGTATATCTCTGGTAGTTTTTGAGACATTGATCGTAGAGCCAACAGTAAAAGCTAAACCCATGCCCATATAACCTTTTACCCAGCTGTCTACAGGGAGATGTAGAATGCCAATTGTTAGAGCAGCAACAGAAATAATAAAAGAAGCCCAGGCTTGAATAACCCAAGCAGCACTGTGGCTTTGGTTACCTAGTTGTTGTTGCATTATCCTTCTACCTCCACTGAAATTAGTGAATTAATTGATTATCGTTATTCATAATTTCATAATATTAATAGCAGTTTTGGAGAGAGAGTTTGGAATGACAGTTTTTCAAGTGGGTGGGAAACAGTTATGGTGTTCCGGTGATTAATGACTATTTATCGTGCTTTTTGTTTACCTCATCATGTGACAATTTTCAAATTGGACTTTAAAAGCTGAAGGGATAACTCTCCCATTTCTTTCATTATTAATGCTGAGATTTCACCATGCCTTTAAATGCGATCGCACCTGATATCTGGACAGCAACCCAACCTCTACGCTTCCTCGGTTTGGAAGTGGGTAGCCGTATGACTATTGTCCGATTACCCAGCCAAGACCTGGTGCTAATTTCACCCATAGAGTTAGATGAACGCGATCACGAAGCTATCCAGCAGTTAGGCTCTGTACGCTATATCATTGCCCCTAACCTCTTTCATCATCTTTCCATCGGCTCTGTTCAAGCAGTTTACCCCGAAGCTAAGGTTTGGGGGGTTGCTGGACTGCCTGAGAAACGACCAGATCTGAAATTTGAACAATTACTAACCCAACCTGGCAGCCTTGAAAATACCCTCGACTATCTCCCATTCAAAGGCTTTGAATTCATCTTGCCTCGAGGCATCAAACCTGCCAATGAAACCGTCTTTTTTCATCGACTCAGCCGCACGCTTATCCTCACTGACATTGCCTTCAATTTCGATCAGAACAATAGCCTCAGCACCCGTCTTGTAGCCCAAGTCTTCTTAGGTTCTTACAAAAACTTACGTCCCTCTCGATTAGAAAAATGGGGAAGCCGCGATAAGGTTGCGGTTGAGGCTTCAGTACGACAGATTTTAGGCTGGGATTTTGATCGCGTCATTCCAGGTCATGGTTCTATTATAGAAGTTGGTGGCAAAGCAGAATTTAAGGCTGGATATGAATGGTTTTTAAGCAAGGCTCTGTAGTACTTCACTATAGCGTTTTCTCACTGGGTGTAGTACAGATAACCATCGAAAGGCTCTAATCCTTATTCTGATTAACTTCTGTTCAATTGATAAACTAACTGCCTCTCAGTATCATCTAGTCGAGAATAAACTTGACCTGATGCTATCAAAAGCTTTAGGCATCTCTGTACCATTGAGACAGGGCGATTAAGAGTATGAGATAATTCCTTAATCGTTACTCCCTGGTTATGAGAGTTGAGTAGTTCTAGGATTCTTTCGGTTGTAGTTGGTCCCGGTGTCGGGCTGATAATTCGGATAACTGACAAGAGGTTAGCCCAAAAGACGGTCTATTTAATCCTTCGTTTACTCAGCCACCAGTTCCGGACAGGGAAACTTTGGTATAAAAAATTACCAATATCAACCGTAAATAAAGGTCTTAGTAAAAGATAGGCTATTATCTTTTACTAACAGCGATCGCTAATAAAGTTTTTTTTCTTTTCCCAGGAGGAACAATATAGAACGTGGACTCCAAGGACATTATGTCCGTACTATGACCTCACCGGAAGCATTTCTGGCATTTGTTCCCCAGCTCCTACCACCTGCACCCCCTTTGCAGTTAAATGGGAATTTGTACGATCTGATTGAACGTGCTAATCGAGCCTTAGGTCGTTTGGATGGGATTACCACTCTGCTGCCAGAACCATCCCTGTTTCTCTACTTCTATGTGCGCAAAGAGGCGGTACTATCTTCACAGATTGAGGGTACTCAGTCTTCATTCTCTGACCTATTGCTCTACGAAATTGAGGAAGTACCAGGAGTTCCTTTAGATGATGTGCAAGAAGTATCTCGCTATGTGGCAGCTCTCAATCATGGTTTGATGCGGATGCGAGAAGGGTTTCCCCTATCATTGCGCTTGATTCGTGAGATTCATCAGGTGCTGCTCTCAGAGGGAAGGGGAAGCGAGCAAACACCGGGCGAATTTCGCCGCAGTCAAAACTGGATCGGGGGTACATGCCCTGGTAATGCACTGTTTGTCCCTCCGCCGCCGACGGAGGTACTACCCTGTTTGGGAAACTTAGAGAAGTTTTGGCATGAGCAACCAGAGCGCACCCCAGTTCTGATTAAGGCAGCACTTTCTCTTGTTCAGTTTGAGACAATTCACCCCTTTCTGGATGGCAATGGTCGCTTGGGGAGGCTCCTGATTACTTTGCTACTCTGTGCTGAGGATGCTTTATCGGAACCATTGCTTTACCTGAGTTTGTACCTCAAGACCCATCGCCAATTATATTATGACCTATTGCAGTTATTTGTTTATCGTGAATATTTGAATATTCTTAATGAGGGACTCGAACCATAGTTTAAAATGTAGGTAACCGGTTGTGTATCCTAGAAACAACAACCATCATGAAAATCATTAACCCGGAACAATCTTATACTTTTAGTAAAATCTTTGAACTCAAAATTGAACCTAAAGATTTAACTAAGTATTTTGGATATTCCTTTGCCAGAAAAAAGCTTAATTTAGCTCAATATCAGGGAGAGTTAGATAGGATTACCCAATTAAAAGAACGTATTGAAGAAATTTTACCTTATGCTTCATTGTCTAGTGAAGCTGCAAGAAGAGAAATTTTGATTTCACCTTTAATTTTAGATTTAGTTCATTATACTAAATCTGAAATTTTTATTGAATATTCGATTAAAGTTACTGAACAATTACAAGGATCTTTAGATTATTTTTTAGAAAATGTCAATAATTTATTGGTTATTGAAGCCAAAAAAGAAAATTTAGATTATGGAATGACTCAACTTATAGCTGAATTAATTGCTTTAGAGCAATGGCAAGAAAACAAGAAAAAAAACTATCTAATTGGTGCAGTAACAACTGGAAAGATTTGGGAATTTGCTCGATTAAATCGTGACAAAAAACAGATTGAGCAAGGTTTAGAAAGTTATCGTGTTCCTGAAGATATTGAATCTTTAATGCGAATCTTGGTTCAAGCGTTAATTTAACTCGTAGGGGTGACACCTGCATCACCCCTTTCTTTACCTAAGGTTTGCCTCATCGAGTTCATTGATTCGGGTTTTGAAGTAATAAGCTTTCATGAACAATCAACCAGTTAAATAGGATTGTTGTATATACAAATTACTACTCTAATCTTAAAATTGCTTCCCGATACTTCGCTATTAAATTAAATTTTTTTAGCCATTGTGAACCTAACAAAATTTCTTGAATTTCATCACCAGCCAATACAGGAATTTCCAACTCCTCTCTAGCCAAAATTATCTTGCCTAAATAAATATCAAAAATGGTCTCTCCCTGAGCAGTGCGTAATTCCTCTTTTTCTAAATACGTCCACTCACAAACCTCTACATCTTGCTTATTCATTGCCAAAAATACTGTAAAACCTGTATCTAACATCGCTTCTACAGGAATAGGAAAATCATCAGCAGTAATCAACTCAATTTCAAAAAATAATTCTCCTTGATCGCCAAATCTCTCCTCAATCATATTCTACCAGTAGCCCCAGTTTCATTGAGACAAAACATACAATGAATTTTACCAGGGTGCTTTTGATGTGCTTTTTTTCGTGCAGTTTCCTTATCTGGATCAATTACATAATCTCCACTATCTGGCTCTACTAAAATATACCATCCATAATGTTCATCTATTAATTCTGGACGAACTCGCTCAAAAATAGCCCTACAACGGTGATTAAAAGCTTCACTTTCCGCTTTACGTCTAATTTTTTCCTCAGGGGACCATTGAATTTCAGGGAAGACTCTACCCCTACGGACAATTCTTTGTGCAGTAGTTTCCCTCATACTCTTTCTCTTATTGTTGATAACTGAATGCACTGGCATCTTGCCAGTGCCACATAGCCTAATTCTACATTTACTCCTTTCCAACCCTCTGTGAACTCTGTGCCTCTGTGGTTAAAAAAACCAGATCCCGCACCCTACGAATTTCTAATCAAACGATATAATCCTGCAACGCCTTCACCTCCAAAGGCTGAGACTGTAAGGAACTAATTGCTGCAGCCGTTGCCTTGGCACTGGCAATTGTCGTGATAATGGGAATTTTATAACCCAAGGCTGTACGGCGGATGAGACGCCCCTCGGCGTGGGCATCATATCCCGAAGGAGTGTTGATAATCAGCTGAATTTCCTGATTTTTGATCCAGTCTAGTACATGGGGACGCCCTTCATGGAGTTTTAGTACTAATTCAACCTCCAACCCTTCCTGTTTGAGTACCTTGCGAGTACCTTCAGTAGCAACAACATAGAACCCTAACTCAATTAAGTCTTTCACCACCGGCACCACACTCGGCTTATCACGATCATTGGTAGAAACAAATACAGTACCAGAAAGGGGCAAACGTTGACCTGCTGCTAATTCTGCCTTGGCAAAGGCTTTACCAAAGTCGATATCAATACCCATTACCTCCCCAGTAGAGCGCATTTCGGGTCCGAGAATTGTGTCTGTACCTGCAAATTTCTCAAAAGGCAACACCGCTTCTTTAACAGCAATGTGCTTGAGGGCAGGTTCCTCAGTTAAACCCAGAGATTCGAGAGTTTCACCGGACATAATCCGGGAAGCCAATCCTGCTAAAGGTACACCTGTCGCCTTGGAAACATAGGGAACTGTGCGAGAAGCCCGAGGATTCGCTTCCAGGATGTAAACTGTCTCACCCTGCACCGCATACTGAATATTCATCAACCCTACTACTTTCAGAGCTTTTGCTAGTTGGTAAGTCCAGTTGCGAATGGTTTCCACTGCCTCTGTTGCTAAAGAAGTGAAAGGTACCGAACATGCTGAGTCCCCGGAGTGAATTCCTGCTTGTTCAATATGCTCCATAATACCGCCAATCACTACCTCACCCGTATGATCCGCGATCGCATCGACATCCACTTCAACGGCATTCTCCAGGAATTTATCAATCAAAATGGGATGTTCTGGTTCTACCTGTACGGCAAAGGTCATGTATCGTTCTAATTCCATATCGGAATAGACAATTTCCATTGCCCTTCCTCCCAATACATAGGAAGGACGTACTACTACAGGATAGCTAATACGCCGTGAGATCTCCAGAGCTTCTCGATAACTCCGGGCAATACCATTAGGGGGTTGCTTGATATCCAGCTCCCGCAAGATTTTTTCAAACCGCTCCCGATCCTCGGCTGTGTCAATGGAATCGGGAGAAGTACCCCAAATTTTGGAGATTGGTAGTTGATTATCCGTAGAAGAAGCTGTTCCTGCTGCTAGTTCTTCTAGGTACTTTTGTAAAGGTACTGCCAGTTTCAATGGTGTCTGACCACCAAATTGGATAATAATGCCTTCTGGGTTTTCTGCTTCAATGATATTAAGGACATCTTCCTTAGTCAAAGGTTCAAAGTAAAGGCGATCGCTGGTGTCATAATCGGTGGAAACGGTTTCAGGGTTGGAGTTGACCATAATTGTCTCGAACCCTTCTTTACTCAGGGCATAGGAAGCATGGCAACAACAATAGTCAAACTCAATTCCCTGACCAATTCTGTTAGGACCACCTCCTAAAATCATGACCTTACGCTGAGCAGAAGGCAATACTTCTGACTCTTCTTCATAAGTGGAGTAGTAATAAGGCGTCAAAGCTTCAAACTCGGCAGCACAGGTATCTACTAATTTATAGGCTGGTATCACACCCAGTCTCTTGCGATAAACCCGCACTTCATCTTCAGTAGTTTTGGTCCCAAAAGCAATTTGGCGATCGCTAAATCCCTGTCGTTTAATTTCCCACAGTTGCTGTTTGTTAATCATGGGTAAGGGAATACGCTTGAGGAATTTTTCAGTTTCCACCAACTCTTCAAACTTATCTAAAAACCACGGATCAATAGCTGTTAGTTCATAGATTTCTTCCACCGTCATTCCCAAAACCAAAGCGTGGTGGACGGTAAATATTCGTTCTGGGTTCGGAGTACGCAAGCCAGAACGCACTTGCTCTAGGGAAGGTAGTTTCTCTTTTTTATCACAACCCCAGCCGAAACGACCGGTTTCCAAGGAGCGCAGAGCTTTTTGAAAAGATTCTTGGAAGGTACGCCCAATTGCCATTGCTTCCCCTACGGATTTCATCTGAGTAGTCAGCACTGGCTCACTACCGGGAAATTTCTCAAAAGCAAACCGAGGTATTTTAGTTACCACATAGTCGATAGTTGGTTCAAAAGAGGCTGGAGTTTTTTTTGTGATATCGTTGGGAATTTCATCTAAGGTGTAACCTACTGCTAACTTGGCAGCAAATTTAGCGATCGGAAAACCAGTTGCCTTTGATGCCAAAGCAGAACTACGAGAGACACGAGGGTTCATCTCAATAACAATCACATCTCCACTTAAAGGATTGGTTGCAAACTGGATATTCGAGCCACCAGTTTCTACACCAATCTCCCGGATGATTTGAATCGAGTAATCCCGCAGTCGCTGGTATTCCTTATCAGTTAGGGTTTGGGCTGGAGCAACGGTAATTGAGTCACCGGTATGAATCCCCATCGGATCAATATTTTCAATTGAGCAGATAATCACCACGTTATCTGCCAAGTCTCGCATAACCTCTAATTCATACTCTTTCCATCCCAATAGGGACTGTTCTACTAAAATTTGAGATACAGGGGAAGCATCCAAGCCTCCCTGAGCCATTTTTTCATATTCTTCTTGGTTGTAGGCAATACCACCACCAGTACCACCTAGAGTAAAGGCTGGTCGAATAATTAAAGGGTAGCTACCGATTTGGCGTGCGATCGCTTTTGCTTCATCCAAGTTACTAGCAATTCCTGAAGGACAGACCCCCACACCAATCTTTTTCATCGCTTCTTTGAACAGCTGGCGGTCTTCTGCCTTCTCGATCGCTTCTAACTTTGCCCCAATCAATTCTACATTGTGTTTCTCCAGCACCCCATTTTTAGCTAGGGCAACAGCCAGATTTAAGGCAGTCTGACCTCCCATTGTCGGCAACAAGGCGTCAGGCTGCTCTTTTTCAATCACCTTTTCGACGATTTCCGGCGTCAGCGGCTCAATATAAGTACGATCAGCTGTTTCCGGATCAGTCATAATGCTGGCAGGATTGGAGTTTACCAGCACTACTTCGTAGCCTTCTTCCCGGAGGGCTTTACAAGCCTGTGTTCCGGAATAGTCAAACTCACAGGCTTGTCCAATCACAATCGGGCCAGAACCCAAGAGCAGAATTTTCTGGAGATCATCGCGGCGGGGCATATTAGTTCGTCCGTCGTTGGGTGAGAGTTTTTCAGTTTAGCCAGACTATTTTGACATACTCCTCCCCTAAAATCTGTTGTCCGTAGTGATAAAGTCGATAAGATTAATAAAAGCAAAGTCACATCTCTTCAAAATGATGAAACTACCTGATGGTTCCCAAACTCCTCATTGGTTGCAGAAGATTAACTATGCTACTAACCCCCTCAACTATATGGAAATCAACTACCAGCGCTACGGTAGTATCTTTAACGCACCAGTTATTCGTAACTTTAAGCAGCTATTGTTCGTGAGTGAGCCCAAGGCATTGCAACAACTATTTAGGGTTTGCTGAAAAAGTCGTAATTTTCTGGTTTTGAAGTAATAAGTAATAAGTAATAAGTAATAAGTAAAGAGTGTACTATCGCTTGCTGCACAACTCTTTGAGGCAATTAATTGAAGTGAAAGTAGCTCTTAAAAATCTGCTTACTTTTACCTCATATTCGGAATTTAAGCGGGTGTTTCCCTACGATGGTACAAGGAAATTGTATCGATGGGCTCAAAAACCTTGGACTTTTTGGGGCAAAGAAATGATTGAAAGTATTGTCTGGCATGGCTTCCACACTTATTCAGCAAGCCCTATTTAGTTGCGATACCAAGGAGTTCTATACCCCCGGCAATGACCTTGCAGAAATTCTGCTAGGAGAGCAATCAGTATTACTTCTAGAAGGCGATTTACACCGACGGGAACGGAAATTATCAATGGATAATTGATAATTGATAATTGATAATTGGTTAATTTGGTCTAATACCTCTTCAAAAATGCAAGAAAATAAAAAGAAAATATTTTCCTGATTGTCAATCCTCTTCTTTCAAGGAGAGGTAATTATCCATTATCCATTATCCATTGTTCATTATCCATTGTTGAACAATTAGAACCTGGTACAAGAGTGCATGGTTCTGTACGACGCTCGTTAATCCGAGCTTGATCTTCTGCGTGAACAGCAATTAAGCGATCGCCTTGAGCAAAAATAGGTTCTAGTACTTCCTCATGATCTACCAACAAATGACCATGAGCTGAGCCCATAAAAATCTTAATGCCACAAGTAGGCTGGGCATCTCGGAGATCTGGTAAATTTTGGGGTGTTGCTCCGATAAAAAAGCCGTAGTTTACCTTAATGTCGGCAGAAGGCTCCCGCTATAACCGAGGCGGATTTATCGAGGCGTAGCCGAGTACCGCCAATGGTTTAACGGTGAGATGAATGCCGACCAGCTAACAATTGAGCGGTAGCGAATCCAAATAATTCTACCTGTATTAGTAGTAGGTAAAATGTGGTATGCTTGGTGTCATGCTAGTAATTGAAGCCAAGCTCAAAGGAACCCAAGCACAGTACAGCAAGTTGGATCAAGCAATCCGAACAGGGCAGTTCATCCGCAACACCTGTTTGCGCTATTGGGAAGATAACAAAGGGGTCACTCGTAACGACCTCCAAAAGCTTTGCGCACTACTAGNTGAACCTGAGGGCATATGACTTTGTATCCCAGGAAATCCGTGCAGCAGAAGACCCAGAGTTTGAAACGTTCTATACCAAGAACATTCTGCTCAATGAGGGAGTGAGAGCTTGGATGGCTCCTCAAGACCAACCTCATGAGCACTTCGAGTTCCCTGAGGAAGTTCTTCCTCGCGGTAACGCTCTGTAACATCTGATGAGTGCTGAACTCTGCACTTTCAGCACTCGTCACTCCTTGTTCATCATTGTTGAAGAGGTATTACCAAGTGGTAACACTTTCTAGTGGTTCTATAATTGCGGGAAATCGTGACCAAGAATCATCAGGTTTCGCCTGGTGGGCTGGTAACGCCCGTTTGATCAACCTATCCGGTAAATTGCTGGGGGCTCACGTTGCCCACGCTGGACTAATTGTCTTCTGGGCTGGAGCAATGACCTTATTTGAGGTAGCTCACTTCATCCCAGAAAAGCCTGCTTATGAGCAGGGTTTAATCCTCATACCTCACCTAGCTACTTTAGGTTGGGGTGTTGGTCCTGGTGGTGAAATTGTCAACACCTTCCCTTACTTTGTGGTTGGTGTATTGCACTTGATTTCTTCCGCTGTCCTGGGTCTTGGTGGTATTTATCATGCTATTCGAGGTCCTGAAACCTTAGAAGAATACTCTGACTTCTTTGGTTATGACTGGAAAGACAAGAACAAGATGACCAGTATTATTGGCTTCCACCTAATCATGTTAGGTTGTGGTGCTTTCTTGCTGGTTCTCAAAGCTATGTTCTTCGGTGGTGTATATGACACCTGGGCACCAGGGGGTGGTGATGTCCGCATTATTACTAACCCGACCCTGAACCCCGGAGTAATCTTTGGTTATTTGCTGGATGCTCCCTTTGGTGGTGAAGGCTGGATCATTGGTGTCAATAACATGGAAGACATCATCGGCGGTCATATCTGGATTGGTCTGATTTGCATTTCCGGTGGTGTTTATCACATTCTCACTCAACCTTTTGGCTGGGCTCGTCGTGCCTTCATCTGGTCTGGAGAAGCTTACCTCTCCTACAGTTTGGGTGCCTTGTCCATGATGGGCTTCATTGCCTCTATGTTCGTTTGGTTCAACAATACCGCTTATCCTAGCGAATTCTTCGGTCCAACCAATGCTGAAGCCTCTCAGGCTCAGTCTTTTGTATTTTTGGCTCGTGACCAACGCTTAGGTGCAAATATTGCTTCTTCTCAAGGTCCTACAGGTCTTGGTAAGTATCTGATGCGCTCTCCCACTGGTGAAATCATCTTCGGTGGTGAAACCATGCGCTTCTGGGATTTCCAAGGTCCTTGGCTGGAGCCTCTACGGGGTCCCAATGGTCTTGATGTAGACAAACTAAGGAACGATATTCAGCCTTGGCAACTACGTCGTGCGGCTGAGTACATGACTCACGCTCCTAACGGTTCAATCAACTCTGTGGGCGGTATTATCACCGAGATTAACGGTTTTAACTATGTTAATCCCCGTGCTTGGTTGGCAGCCTTCCACTTTGTTATGGGCTTCTTCTTCCTAGTTGGTCACCTCTGGCATGCTGGTCGTGCTCGTGCAGCAGTTGCCGGATTTGAGAAAGGTATTGATCGGGAAGCTGAACCAGCTTTGTCTATGCCTGATATTGACTAGGTTTTGATATTCAGCAGCAGCTGAAATTATTTCAACACTTAAGAGACTCCTGTCGTAAAGGCAGGAGCCTTTTTTTATTGGGACTTTAGTCCTAGATAAATTCAGGTCTTTTGCCTCATGTTATTTAACTGTTGCCCTTTGTAGGATTGAAGCATAGAACACAAGTTCACAGCTACTACAAGCATTTGCAGGTAAATATTATGAAAATCAAATTTCTTTCTTTACTAGCTGGCGTTGCAGCAGTCACCCTCATTACTGCTCCTATGGTAGTTAACGCTCAAAGATCTAATTTGTTAGCTCAAGGACCACACCAAGTTTTCTCCAATCTCAACCTTACTTCGGAACAACAAACCCAGTTCGAGCAAATTCGGAACAATACTGACTCACAAATAGCAGGTATCTTGAATCCTGAACAACAGCAGCAGTTCCAATCAATCAAAGCACAGCGTCAACAGCTGCATGAGGCAATGAAGTCTCTCAATCTCACTTCTGAGCAGAAGGAGCAAATGCGTTCTATCAAGCAGTCTGCAAGGCAGCAGATGGGTAACGTACTTACTGACGAACAACGCCAACAGCTCCGCCAGGAACGCCAGTCAAACCGTAATTCCGACGGTTCTGGACGGAAGCGCCGGTCTCATATGTTAGGTTTAGGAGGTCCCGAAGCTTTATCTAATTTGAACCTCACTCCTGAGCAAAAAACTCAGTTGGAGCAAGTCCGGAATAATATTGACTCACAAATAGCAGGTATCCTGACTCCTGAACAACAGCAGCCGTTCCAATCGATCAAAGCACAGCGTCAGCAGTTGCATGAGACAATGAAGGCTCTCAATCTCACTTCTGAGCAGAAAGAGCAAATGCGTTCTATCAAGCAGTCATCCCGCGAGCAGATGAATAGCGTACTCACTGACGAACAGCGCCAACAACTCCGTCAAGAAATGCGATCGCGTCGCGGCGGTGAAGGTAGAAGACAAAGAGAACAATAAGAGGCGGGGACGCGGGGACGCGTAGGTTTGGTTTCTCGTAACTGGCAAGATGCCAGTTCCACAATTGATACCCCACACCCTACACCCTCACTTCCAAAGGAAGTGTTTATTCAGAGATTAGCCATTAGCCATTAGCTATTAGCTTTGAGCAGTTTGGCTATATTACGAAATATTGCGCCAGCGGTATCGTTTAGGTCAGGGATGATGTCAAGATAATGAGCTGAACTGCTAAGCTGATTTTCCCCAATGGTAAAGTCTCAGCGCCAGATATCTCTGAGAGAGCGCTTGAATATTTCCCGGTTAGCCATTGCTCATCCTTGGCTAACAGTCTGCTTTTGGCTTGCTGTAACTGTGGCAGGGTTGTTTGCTTTTAGCAGTCTCAAATATGCCCTGTTCCCTGATATTACCTTTCCTGTAGTGGTGGTGAATGCTCAAGCACCAATTGAGACGGCTTTGGAAACAGAGACAAAGCTCACCGTACCGATTGAACAACAACTACAATCTTTGGCAGGATTGGATGATACTCGCTCCTCTACCTACTCTGGTCAAACTGTTGTTAGTATAGCTTTTGATGTTGGAACCAATCTTGAATCTTCGACTGAGGCAGTGGAAACAGCACTCCAACAAGCTGAGCTACCTCCAGAAAGTACTTTTGAGACTATCAGTATCAACTTAAATGAGTCGGCAGCGATTACCTACGCTATCAAGAGTGAGAGCAAAACCCTCCCAGAATTAATCCAGATTGCCAAAGAGCAGATTCTCCCGCCAATTGCTGAACTCCCAGGAGTTCTGAAAATCAAGCTTTTAGGAGATGCTACCCCAGATGAGGAAGAGAATAATTCTTCTATCACCGCTTCCCCAACCTTGGCACGGTTCAATAATGAAAATGCTGTAGCCTTCCAGGTAATTAAACGTGGGGAAGCTAATACCTTGGAAGTCGTTAGTCGGGTAGAGGAAGCAGTGCAACAATTGCAAGCTGGTTTACCCGAAGTGCAACTAGTTTTGGCGGAGACTGAGGCTGATTATATCCGCGAAGCTACCCAAGCGACTATTGATGCTTTACTGCTGGCGATTGTTCTAGCAGTTTTGGTGATTTTTCCCTTTTTACGGAACTTCCGGGCTACTTTAATTACGGCTTTAGCAATTCCCATTTCGTTGCTCGGAACCTGCATTGCGATGGCGATAGCTGGGTTTAACCTAGAAACCATCACTTTGCTAGCTTTGGCATTGGTAATTGGTATTATCGTAGATGATGCGATCGTTGACGTAGAAAATATCTCCCGACACATCGAAGCAGGTGAAACTCCAAGGCAAGCTGCGATCGCAGGTACTGATGAAATTGGCTGGACTGTTTCGGCTTCTACATTGACTATTGTCGCCGTATTTCTGCCTATTGCCTTCATGGGTGGCACTGTAGGTCAGTTTTTTAAGCCTTTTGGGTTAACTGTTTCTGTAGCAGTTTTTACTTCCTTACTAGTGGCTCGTACCTTATCCCCGGTGTTGGCTGTTTATTGGCTGAGAGGCGGAGACGCGGAGAGGCGGAGACGCGGAGACACGGAGACGGTGGAGACATCCCCAATTCCCAATTCCCAATTCCCAATTCCCAATTCCCAAGGCTTAGCTCACCATTACCATAATTTACTTAGATGGTCTCTGAACCATCGCCAAATTGTGGTGGGATTAGCAGTCGCGAGTTTCATTGCTGGGATTGCTCTGATTCCTCTGATACCTAAAGGGTTTATTCCTAAACTAGATCGAGGTGAGTTTAATATTGTCTACACATCTCCTTTACCGGATTTATCTAGTAGGTTTGAAGGCTTAAATCCCTCACCAGAGCAAGAACAAGAAGCATCATCAAATACTCCTGCTGATAATACTGGCTCAATTTTCGGTGATTTATTCCAATCTCCCATCAAGATCTTGCTGTATAAATCCCGTAGTGTGGCTAGGGAAATTGAGGAGGTTGTCTTAGATTCATCGGCAGTGGAATCGGTATTTACCACTGTTGGAGTACGAGGTGAACCCAATAAGGGCGAACTCTATGTGAAGCTCAAGGAGGAGCGTCAATTTCATACTGCTGAAGTGCAAGAACAACTCCGCGCCGCTTTGCCGAAACTAGACGGAGTCACCATTAGTGTTGAAGATATTCAGTTTGTTGATACAGGAGGCGAAAAACCTCTCCAAGTTGGCTTAGTTAGTGATGACTTGGAAACCTTGTACAGCAGTGCTCAAGAGATTAAAGCTCGTGTAGAGAAACTGCCTGGACTAGTGGATGTTACGGTAACTGGTGAAGACAATAAAGCTGATAGTATTGCTGAGATTGAGCGTCTCAATGGTCAGCGAGTCGCCTATATCAGTGCCAACTTAAGCCAGGGTCAAGCCTTAGGAGATGCGACTGACCAAGTAGTAACAGAAGCCCAGGCTATTTTACCCGATGGTGTGCAGATAGACCTAGAAGGGGACTCAGCTCGTATCGGCTCTATTTTTGGCAGTTTTGCTGGCACCCTGAGTTTATCTGTTGCCTGTATGTTGTCATTGCTGTTGTTGGTGTTTGGCAGATTGTTAGAACCCCTGGTGGTTGGTTTGTCTCTACCTCTATCAATTGTGGGGGCAATGTTGGCACTCCTAGTTACTCAGAGTAACTTCGGCATGATTTCTCTAATCGGTCTAATTTTCTTGTTGGGTTTACTTGACAAAAATGCTCTTTTACTAATGGATTATGCCAACCAGCTCCGCCAATCCGGCTTAAGTCGTACCGAAGCAGTTCTTCAGACTGGTGTCGTGCGTCTACGACCGATTATGATGACTACGGCTTCAACAATTTTAGGCATGCTGCCGATTGCCTTGGGATTAGGAGCAGGTTCAGAGTTGCGTCAGCCAATGGCGGTAGCAATTATTGGTGGACTGATTACTTCGACCCTGTTGAGCTTGATTGTCGTACCTGTGCTTTATACTCTTCTAGAGGATTTATGGCTGAAGTTTTTCAAAGGAAGTCATTAGACATCTTTGTGTCATAAGGGAAGATATTGAACCCAGTTGGCAAAATCTTCAGGCTCGGAGGCTTGGGCAATTAGTTCCAAGTCGCGGACACAATCACCAATGGAAACAGATGTTTGGTGAACATAGATTACACCACCAAAATTTATCCCCTTAGCTTGACGGTGATGTGCTTCAATGGGTAAATCTTCGTCTTGTGAAAACATGACTCGCCCCAGTTCAGTAGCCCGGTCAAGTAACATGGGATCTGGATAACCACTACGATTATCTTCTTGAACAGTTAAAACATCAATACCTCGCCGACGTAAGCCAGTGGTAATTGCTAGAGGAACTTGCTCATCCATATACAGGGCTATACTCATTTCAATAATCCCTGCGCCCGCAGTTTTTTAGTGATAGGAGATTCTCCTGCTTCTCGACGCACTTGTTGAGCCCATTGTTTAATCCTCTCTATTTCAGCATCAAGTTCTTCTTTATAATCCCAGTAGTAAGCTAATGCTGAATAAATTTTGCTCATCGAAACATGAGGATAGTTGATATGTAATTCTTCTGGACTCCAACCGTAAGCTTTGATTGATGTCACTAATTCAATCACTTTCATGGTGGTTCCGGCAATGAAGGGAACTTGGCGCTCATCGAGTTGGATGTGTTTGTATTCAGTAGTTGTGAGTACCATTGTTTGTCGTTTGAGTTGTGAGGTTCAATCTTTTTAATTTTATGCTGCTGTAGGCGAAGATATTCCCCTATGCTCAACATGACAATGCAAAAATAGGTAATCAAGCTAATTAATGAAAAATAAGACTTCCCAGCCAATAAAGCAAACTTTAATCGAAGGTAGTGTCGGTTGGCATCTAGTAAAGCTGACTATCCCCATGATCTGGGGTATTTTTGCTGTTATCGCTTTTAGTCTGATTGACACTTATTTTGTGGCGCAACTAGGAACCAAGCCTCTGGCAGCTATGAGTTTTACCTTTCCGGTAGTCTCAGCTTTAGGCAGTCTGGCATTGGGTTTAGGAGTGGGAGCTTCTTCCATTATTGCCCGTGCTATTGGAGAAGGCGATCGCAATAAAGTGCAGCGATTTACTACTGACAGTTTAACTCTCTCTCTACTGATTGTTGGCATCTTTATTGTTCTTGGACTGACAACCATCAAGCCACTGTTCACTGCTTTAGGTGCTGAGTCTGACGTTCTGCCCTTGATTCAGGACTATATGCAAATCTGGTATTGGGGGATGATCTTTCTGGTAGTGCCAATGGTAGGGAACAATGCTATCCGCGCTAGTGGTAATACCAAGGTTCCCAGCCTGATTATGACTGTCGCTGCTGGTATTAATATTGCCCTAGACCCCTTGTTTATTTTTGGCTTGGGGGGTCTCCCACGGCTGGAACTGCAAGGAGCAGCAATAGCTACAGTTATTGCACGGGCAACAACCTTACTGGCATCCTTATTATTTTTACACTATCGAGAACGGATGCTGTGCTTTAACTTACCGAAGCTAGAAGTAGTCTTAAATTCTTGGAAAAAGATCCTTCATGTAGGTTTACCAGCAGCTGGCACTAGTTTGATTACACCTATTTCCATCGGCTTGATTACCAGTATCATAGCTGCTTACGGTCCTATAGCTGTGGCTGGTTTTGGTATCGCTTCCCGGGTAGAATCTTTTTCCTTGCTTGTTCTTTTGGCATTGTCAGCGAGTATTAGTCCGTTTGTGGGACAGAATTGGGGAGCCAAAAAGTACCATCGTGTACATCAGGCTTTGCGTCTGAGCTTTTTATTTTGCCTGTTTTGGGGAATTTTAGTGGCAGCAATTCTGGCTCCAACTGCTCCTTGGCTAACATCGCTATTTAATAGTAATCCCCAAGTAGTAGCGATCGCAGCAAGTTATTTGCTAATAGTCCCAATTAGTTATGGTGCTTCAGGTGTCATTCTAGTTTCTAGTTCTACTTTTAATGCTCTAGGGAAGCCTCTACCATCTTTAGTAATGATCTTAACAAGAATGTTTATTCTGTATGTTCCTTTAGCTTATCTTGGTAGTAAGTTATTCGGCGTTAAGGGCATTTTCTTCGCTGCTTGTTTCTCCAATCTAGCTGTTGGCATAGGAGCCTATATTTGGAATCGGATCACTTGCAACCTTAAAGCAGTCAAGGAGTCCCAACAACCTTCACTTTCTATTAGTAACAGATAAGCGATCGCTCTCGCCATAATGTTCCAACCCTCATCAGTCTCCTGATTCAGCTCAGAACTTACGCAAAACCTCCATTGGTAGTGCCGTGACCCAGCTAAAATGGTTCATTAGAAACCGGTTGTGAAGTAAAAAGTAACAAGTAACAAGTAACAAGTAAGAAGGAGCTAGAAACCAAAATCTATTGCACAGTTTTAGCTGGGTCACGCCAGTAGGGTGTGTTAGGGTAGCGTAACGCACCTTTGACTGTATATGTGTTGTGGTTGCGTAAGTCCTGAGCTGTTGCTGATTGTCTGTAATCATTACTGTAGAGATTGGAAGTTTGCTAACATTATCCTTTACCTTTAAACGAAAAAGCAGATACCATCAACCTTACAGCCTTCTGTCTTCTGCCTTCTTCTACGAATATGAGCTATTGCCTCAACCCCAACTGCCAGAAACAGCAAAACCCCCAAGGATTCAGGTTTTGTCAGAGTTGTGGGTTACAGTTACTGCTTAGGGACCGTTACCGAGCCTTAAAAATAATTGGTCAAGGTGGATTTGGCAAAACCTTCTTAGCTGTAGATGAAGACAAACCCTCAAAACCCAGGTGTGTAATTAAGCAGTTTCTGCCGCAAGTGCAAGGAGCGAAGAGTATCCAACATGCAGCTAAATTATTTGAGCAAGAAGCAGTACGACTGGATGACTTGGGTAAGCATTCCCAGATTCCTGAATTGTTAGCCCATTTTGAGCAGAATGATCAATTGTATTTGGTCCAAGAGTTCATTGATGGGGAAAACTTAGCTCAGGAACTAGCACAGGAAGGTACATTTAATGAGACTCAGATTCTGCAATTGTTAAGTAGCTTATTACCTGTGCTGCAATTTGTCCATGAGCATCAGGTAATTCACCGGGACATCAAACCGGAAAACATCATTCGACGGCGTGGGGATGGACAATTAGTTTTAGTGGATTTTGGTGCAGCTAAGTTTGCTACAGGAACGGCTTTACTCCGCACTGGAACAGTAATCGGTACTCCTGGGTATGTAGCACCAGAGCAAGCAGTAGGTAAGGCTGACTTTACTAGTGATTTGTACAGTTTGGGGGTGAGTTGTCTAAATTTGCTGACTCAGGTTAAACCCTTTGAGTTGTTTGATACTAGTGAAAATGACTGGGTGTGGCGAGATTACCTAACTACTTCGGTTAGTGATTTCTTGGGGCAAATCTTGGACAAGATGGTGCAGATGGCAACTAAGCGGCGCTACCAGTCAGCAGCAGTAGTTTTGCAAGAGCTAAGTCAAGCAGCAACAGCAGCAACTACCTGGATTCCACAGACTGCTGTTGCTCAACCAGAACTAGTCTTAATTGGACAGAAGTATGGTTACAAAAATCAGGCGGGGCAAGTAGTAATTCAGCCCCAATTTGATGATGCTGAAAGCTTTTCTGAAGGGCTGGCATTAGTGAAGATTGGCTTTAAGTTTGGCTATATTGATACAACTGGGAGAGTAGTGATTCTACCCCAGTTTGATAATGCTAGAAGCTTTTGTGAGGGGCTAGCATTAGTCGAGATTGATTCCAAATATGGCTATATTGACAAAACTGGGCAGGTATTGATTCAGCCTCAGTTTGATAGTGCTATCAGCTTTTGTGAAGGACTAGCATTAGTCAAGATTGATTCCAAATATGGCTATATCGACACAACTGGGCAGGTAGTCAGCCAAATGTTTGATGATGCGAGAAACTTTTCCGAAGAACTGGCATTAGTCGAAATTGGCTTTAAGTCTGGCTATATTGACACAACAGGGCAACTCGTTATTCCGCCTCAGTTTGATCATGCTCACAGCTTTTACCAAGGGTTTGCACGGGTTAAGATTGGCTCCAAGTGGGGCTATATTGATACAACTGGGCAAGTGGTTATTCAGCCCCAGTTCGATGATGCTAGAAATTTTTCTGAAGGGCGGGCATTAGTCAAGATTCACTCTAAATATGGCTATATTGACACAACCGGGCAGATAGTCAGCCAAATGTTCGATGATGCTAGAAGCTTTTCTGAAGGACTAGCACAGGTCAAAATTAACTCTAAATGGGTCTACATTGACACAACCGGGCAATTCGCCATCCACCTCCAATTTGATGATGCTAGAAAATTTTCTGAAGGTTTGGCATTAGTTAAGATTGGCTTGAAATGGGGCTATATTGACACAACCGGGCAATTCGTCAGTCAAATGTTTGATGATGCTAGCAGCTTTTCTGAAGGGTTAGCACAGGTAAAAATTGACTCCAAGTGGGGCTATATTGATACAACTGGGCAATTGGTTATCCAGCCCCAGTTTGATGATGCTAATGATTTTTCTAAAGGACTGGCACAAATCAAAATTGCTTCCAAATATGGCTATATTAACACAACGGGGCGGGTAGTAAGTCAGGTTTTTGATGATGTTAATAAGAGTTCTTATTCAAGCATTACAGCAGTCAGAATTGGCTCAAAATGGGGTTATATTGACACAACTAGGCAGCTGATAATTCAACCCGATTTTGACAAGGCTGAAGAATTTTTTGACGGTTTGGCAGCAGTCGAGATCAAAGGGAAGTTATGGGGATTAGTCATTGGCTTAGGAATTGGCTCCAAGTGGGGCTATATCGACAAAACAGGACAAATAATTATCCAACCTCAGTTTGACAAGGCTGGAAGTTTTTACAAAGGTAAGGCAAGGGTCAAGATTAAAAATAAATTGCTAGGACTAATATCGATTGGTGAGCAATCACGCACTATCGACAAAACAGGGAAGTTTATTGATTAGTCTTCCTTGAATAGCTAATATAGTATATTTTTTAGTGCAGAATATGGGTAATAAGCGAATAGGCAATAGTAATAAAATTGGACTGTTTAAGTACTGAAATTGATTCTCTTCACTTATATTATTAAGTACTTTTCTACTGATGCAAGATGTGAGCTACTTTTCCTAATTTTGCTTTTCTTTCGACTTTTTCCTTAAAAAGTTGCTTTTGTGTATATTCGGCCACCTTTACTTGAGCTTTTTGGTAGGTAGGTGTATCTGGGGAAATTTTTGAGAGATACTGCAAAGCTCCCTTAAAATCTCTTACCTGGGCTTGATTATAGGCTTGTTGTAATAAATATTCCGCCTTAATCTGCTGCTTTTTCTGATATTCAATGAGCTTAGGCTGAAGCTTGGCTCCTGTAGGTGTCTCTTGAGGAATTTGTTTGATTAGAGCAAGAGCCCTAGTAAAGTCTTTCTGAGCTGCCAATTGGTAAACTTGCTGCAATAACTGTTGAGCTTCTACCTCAAGTTCCGGTATGGCCCCCAAGACAAATGGCACCATTTTCTTGCGCCAAACATCAATATCAGGAGTCTGACGTGCTTCCTCCAACACATCTCGCCATCTTCCCTCTTTAAAGGCTTGTTCTGTAGCTTGAAACTGGGCTGCAGCTATATACCAATCCCGACGCCATTTGAGGATAGCAGCAGTAGATTTTTCATAAGTAGGACTATCACTGGGAATAGATTGTGCTAAAGCGATCGCTTGCTCAAAATTCCCCGCCTGATATTGTTCCTTCGCTATCTGTAACAAGTTATCTCCAGAATAGGAAGGGGAAACATGAAGCAGAGAAGACAATCCCAAGGAAATTGCCACAAAATTAGAACCTGTCATCGCCACTCCCATTCCTATCAAGAGTAACGGGAGTTTTGCTCGTTGGTATTCCGATGGCTCTGCTTCTGTCAACGAAATTGGCAGTTGTTCAACTGCACAAGAATTTGTAACCAATTGCTGGGATAGCTCCTCTTTTGTCATTCCTTATTACTTACTCCTCATCTTCAGCTTCTGAACAAAAAGCGACGGGGAACCAAACTCCTTGTAGGTTTGGAGGAGATGTCGCCCCGTCGCGAAAATCATTTATCATTAGTCATTAGTTAGTACAAAAGACTAATAACCAAGAACGTGCAGTCCCACGCTAATGCAAGTCTTGGGATGCACTGAAAGAATTTATTTTGACAGTTGGGGATCTCGTTAACGAACTCTTCCCTGCCAGAATCCCCTGACTCATATACTTATTTCAGCAACTTACCAATGCTTCCGGAATCCAGTGATATTTTTAGCTGCTTAAATCATCTTCCTCTCCTACCTAGTGCCGCTGCGCGGAATTTAGAATTTAGAATTTAGAATTTAGAATGCTTATAGAGTAAGGATTCTAACGATCTCAAACTGGTCAGTTACTTTTGCCGCGCTGCACTAGTGTTCTGTGTTACTTGTTAACGAATGGGATCATGAACTGTAACCAGTTTTGTCCCGTCAGGGAAAGTAGCTTCTACCTGCACTTCATGTATCATTTCCGGAACCCCTTCCATTACATCATAGGTAGTCAGTAGAGTAGTTCCATAACTCATTAAATCTGCCACCGTCTTACCTTCCCTCGCACCTTCCAAAATACCGGCAGAGATATAGGCAACCGCTTCTGGGTAATTCAATTTTAAGCCTTTGTTCTTGCGTCGTTCTGCTAGCAAAGCAGCAGTGAAAATTAGTAGTTTGTCTTTTTCCTGAGGCGATAATTGCATATGAGACTTTGGAGTTAGTTGTTGCTTTGGTACAAATTACCTGGTTGACAAGGGCTATGACAACGGGTGAGGTGAAATTTACAGTGGCTCTCAAGAAACATGAGGCAGGAGGCTCCGAGGCTCCGGAGGAGGTAGGAGGTAGAAGGAAAGAGGATTTGACAAAAGTTTCGACCCTCATTACTCATTACTCATTACTCATTACTCAAAAAAGCTCTCCCACACCTTTTGAGAGTTCACCCTATGACAACCATACTCTTGGCTTTTTCGGAAAGTGCCCTGAATAGGACAAGCGTAACAGCTGCCAAACATCCGTAAACCAGTCTCTCACTTCAGAGGTTGAAGCACCACGATAACGGCACAATAATCCAGAAATTAGTTGAGTCACTCCTGCTTCTCCTTGATGTTCCTTGGCTCTCCAGAGCTTTCTCACTTGCTCTAGTAAGTCTGATGTTACGGGTTGACTTAACCAACAGAGCATACCAACTACTGGTTCTCCAGCTAAGCCATGAGGGCTGTTGAAGATGGTGTCACTACCCGGTAGCCATTGCCGTTCAATCCACAGAGGGTGTCCTTGTTGCCAGACTTCAGAGTGCGATTGCCAATTTCCCTGCAAAAACTGTTCTCCCCTAGCTGTGCGACCAAAACGGGTAATTTCCCACCCTAACCAACTAGCTCCCGGTGCTAATTCTACCCGCAAATCTTGCCGATAAACTGCACCATTAAATATAATTGTTTCTTGGGGCAACCATTCTAAATAAGCACCAGGCTCTACTCGTATCTGGATGGTTTGCCTAGCTTCTTGCCCATTACTGCGATAAACCTTGCCCGCAGCAGCGGTGGTAATTAGAACTTGGGAATTAGCTTGGAGGTGGATATTTTGAGAAAGGCGATCGCCTCCTACTATACCTCCAGCTGTGTGTAGAACAATACTGTGACAAATTGCTTGCCCTTCTGGGTAAAAAGCTCGCTGAACCTTGAGAGGCGATCGCACTTGATTGTGAATGAGTCGGGTAGCATCATTATGATGGGCATATACCAAATCTAGGCTGCCGTGCCATCCCTTAGCTATTTGCTCTTGATTAAGTTGATTCACAGATTTCTGTTCTGACTCCAGTCTCCCACTACCTATCTAGATACAATAGAGGAAGTTGTTTTCACTGGGTGAACAAAATTTACAGTGGCTTTTAAGAAACACTCTGGGTAATTGCTAATTGCTAATTGCTAATTGCTAATTGCTTTCAAGAAACAAGGCAGAAGGCTCTAAGGGAAACTGACTTGTTTCTTCTTCTCTTTTTCGACGTGGAATTTTACCCTGCTCCCTGCGTCGTCAGACGCTCATTACTCAAAAAAGTACTCCCACCCTTTTTTTCGCTCACCCAGTGGTAAGTGTGTAGAGCGTTACCTCAACAAGAAATCATTTCGATGAGTAAAGATTTATAGCTTTGAAAAATATCTGGCAACCTTTTTGTACTTTCCTTGGGATTCTTAGACCGGCTTAGTACTATTTTCTTTAGATCAGTTTGCTTGATATCGGTTGCTCTCAAATCAATTCCAGCTAAATTAGCATCTACTAATTTAGCATTGCTTAAATCAGTTTTCTTGAACTTTGCACAAGCTAGGTTAGACCGATGTAGATTGGCTCCATGGAAGTTAGCTCCATTAAGGTTAGCTTCAATTAAGTTGGCACTATTAAGGTCAGTGCCACTTAGATTAGCACCACTCAAGTCAACAAACGCTAGATTAGCAAAATCTAGGTGAGCACCACTTAGGTTAGAATCAATAAGATTAGCTCCAATCAAACTGGCTCCACTTAAGTCAGCATTACTTAGGTTAGCATTACTCAAGTTGGCAAAACCCAAACGGACAAAACCCAGATGAGCATTAATTAGTTTACTATCATTCAGGTAAGCAGCGACTAGATTGGCTCCAACTAGAGTTGCATGACTTAGGTTGGCACCACTTAGGTAAGCATTTCTGAGATTGGCATGATTTAGGTCAGCACTACTCAAGTCAGTTTGACTCAAGTTAACAAAACTAAGATTAGCTCCACTCAAGTCAGCCTGATTTAGGTTAGCAAAACTGAGATTAGCTCCAATCAAATTGGCATTATTCAAGTCAGCCTGATTTAGGTTAGCAAAACTAAGATTAGCTCCATTTAAGTTCGCATTATTCAAATCAGCACCACTTAAGTCAGCGCCAATTAAATCAGCACCACTTAAATCAGCACCAATCAAATTAGCACCACCAAAATATCTTCTTCCTGCCAGATAACGCTCTCTGATTTGTTTAGCATAGTTCATATCGTTAGTCCTAAGTGCTTTTTGGGAGTGTCTGAGAAGTCAAATTTTATACTCCACTAATCGAGTTGATGCACAGTTGAATAACTCAGTTTGTTAGCTGATTGACCAAAATCAACCCAGATCAGAGATTTACATAAAACTTTACCAATACTATCAAAGCTTATCGATAAATAATGAAAAGCTTGTGAAGAAATCATGAAAAGCTTGTGAAGAAATCATGAAAAGCTTGTGAAGAAAGTGTTTTCGTTAGTCCAACACAACGGTGATCTTATCATTAAAGCAACCGTGCCCTCTACCACTGCAATCAGGGTGAATGAAAAAAGGTGTGGGAGAGCTTTTTTGAGTAATGAGTAATGAGTAATGAGTAATGAGTAATGAGTAATGAGGGTCGAAACTTTTGTCAAATCCTCTTCCCTTCTGTTCCCCTCCTCGCTCCCCTCCTGGGAGGGGCGGGGGTGGGTTCTGCCTCGGAGCCCTCTGCCTTGGAGCCTTATTTCTTAATTCCGCGCAGCGGTACTAGTTGAATATTTGCTAATAAAAAAAAATTTGGGGTAAGCATCCTCTCCCCCAAACTGAAGTGCATCTCAGCACTAACGCTATAGCAACTATGTTCGAGTCACTGTATGAAAATGGTATGAATGTTGTATGAGAAAATTTTCATATGCTGAAAAACTATAGTTTTCAATAGAAATATTGTATAAACTACAGTTCAAGAATTTGTCACTCAGGATAAATTTGAATAGAGTAGGACTCTGATAACAGTTTAGCAATCGTCTTATATTGATTATCATAAGGTTAAGAAGCTTTTACAGTCAGCTTTCTTTCCTTGCAGCTTCCCGCTTCCTCCTTCTTGAAGGATTGTAGCAGTTCACTATCTTACATAGCAAATTGTGCTGAACAGTCACCAACTCCGGCTAACCCTACGGGTATAACGGGAGCTTGGGAAGAGTCAGTACCCGTTTCTCATTGAGCTGCCGTTAGTGCGATCGCAAGCTGACTTGTTGCCAGTTCTAGAATTTATCCGTAGTTAATGCCCACACTTCGCACTTCAAAGTGTATTATCTAAGAAGTATAGATAGATTGACATGTAAGCTTTGATTCAATCTGAGACCTTAGAACTATTAGAATGGCCGCGCCTGTGCCAGCACTTGGCAACCTTTGCTGCTACTAAGCTAGGAGCCTTTGCTGCTCGTCGTCTTCGACTACCGGAAACTCAGTCGGAGAGTCTGCACCTCCTAGCTCAGACAAAAGAAGTCTACGAACTGGAAAATAAGTTGTCTTCTGGACTTACCTTTGAAGGTATCCAGGATATCGGAGAGTTTTTAGAACGCTCAGAACTACAAGGAATTTTATCTGGTCAAGAATTATTAGCGATCGCAACAACTCTGGCTGGGATGCGCCGCTTGCGTCGCTTGATTGATGATCAAGAAGATGTGCCGGTGCTAACCCAATTGGTTGCTGATGTACGTACCTATCCAGAACTAGAGCAGGAAATTAACCGCTGTATTGATGACCGGGGTGATGTCGCCGATCGTGCTAGTCCTAAACTAGGAGGGATTCGTAGTCAAATTAAATCAGTACGAGACCGGATTTATCAAATTCTCCAGGGTATTGTACAGCGGCAAGGTAATGCCTTACAGCAGCCATTAATTACCCAACGGGGCGATCGCTTTGTACTACCGGTTAAGGCTCCTCAAAAAAGTGCAATTCCTGGTATTGTTCACGATACCTCTAGCACTGGTTCAACTCTCTATGTCGAACCAAAATCCATTATTGGGTTAGGAAATCAACTCAGGATCTATCAGCGTCAAGAACAAGCTGAAGAAGAAGCAGTACGCCGTGCTCTCACTGAACAGGTGGCTACAGTTAAGCCAGACTTGGAGCAATTGTTAGTAGCCGCCACCAAACTCGATTTGGCAACTGCTAGAGCTCGGTATAGCCTCTGGCTAGAAGCCAATCCCCCCAGATTTATTGATCCTAATGACAGAGAAATCATTACTCTGCATCAATTACGCCATCCCCTGTTAGTCTGGCAGCAGCAACATGAACAAGGGACACCAGTAGTCCCGATTAATATTCAAATTCAGCCGCAAATTCGGGTAGTGGCAATTACTGGACCCAACACTGGGGGCAAAACTGTTACCTTGAAAACCCTAGGCTTGGCAGCATTGATGGCAAAAGTGGGCTTATTTGTCCCTGCCAGAGAGCCAGTGGAACTCCCTTGGTTTGAGCAGGTACTCGCAGATATTGGTGATGAGCAGTCCTTAGAACAAAGTTTATCTACTTTCTCTGGTCATATCCGCCGGATCAGCAGGATTATTGAAGCAATAGGCCTAGGGGGACGCGGGGACGCGGAGACGCGGGGACGCGGAGAAAAGAGAGCTGGGGGAGCTGGGGGAGCTGGGGAAGAAGAGGAGACAAGGAGGATAAGGGAGAGGGGGAACTCAAGTCCCTTCCCAATTCCCGATTCCCAATTCCCAATTCCCAATTCCCAATTCCCAATTCCCAATTCCCAATTCCCAATTCCCAATTCCCAATTCCCAATTCCCAATTCTTTAGTATTACTTGATGAAGTGGGAGCAGGTACTGATCCGGCTGAAGGCAGTGCTTTAGCGATCGCTTTGCTAAAGTACCTAGCAGATCATGCTCAACTAACTGTTGCTACCACTCACTACGGGGAACTTAAAGCTCTGAAGTACCAAGATGAGCGGTTTGAGAATGCTTCCGTTGAGTTTGATGATAGTACCCTGCAACCAACTTACCGCTTGTTATGGGGTATTCCCGGTCGTTCTAATGCCTTGACTATTGCTCAACGCTTGGGTTTAAATCCGTTGATAGTTGACCAAGCTAAAACTCTGGTGGGGAGTAGTTCAGAAGATGTCAACCAGGTAATTGCTGGCTTGGAAGCTCAACGGCGTCGTCAGGAAACTAAGGAACAAGAAGCTACTGGATTGTTGCAACAAACAGAACGTTTACATCAGGAAGTTTCCGATAAAGCCAAACTGTTGCAAGACAGGGAAAGGGAGTTAAAGCTAGAGCAGGAGAAAGCAGTCCAAAAAGCGATCGCTCAAGCTAAAGAAGAAATTGCCAAGATTATTCGTAAGTTACAGCAAGGTCCAGCTAGTGCTCAAAATGCCCAAAAAGCAACCAAGGCTCTTGAAGAAATTTCCCAACGTCATCTGCCGCAAGTACCAAAAGCCAAACCAAAGCCAGGGTTTCGACCCCAAGTAGGCGATCGCATCCGTATTCCTCGGTTGAATCAAACAGCTGAGGTACTTACTGCTCCTGATGATGATGGTGAGCTTACTGTACGCTTCGGGTTAATGAAGATGACTGTTCCTCTAAGGGATGTTGAATCTCTCGATGGACAAAAAGCCGAGATTGTGGTAAAGAAAAAAGCAGCACCAGTGGTTGTGCCTCCACCACCTACTCCTGTCCGTACTTCCAAAAATACCATTGATCTGCGGGGTTCTCGTGTAGCTGATGCGGAGTTTGAGTTAGAGCAAGCTATTGGACAAGCAATCTCATCTGGGGTACTCTGGATTGTTCACGGTAAGGGAACAGGTAAGTTGCGGGAAGGAGTCCATGCTTTTTTGGCACGACACCCTCTTATCAGCCGTTTTGAGTTGGCTGGACAGTCAGATGGTGGATCTGGTGTGACAGTCGCTTACCTGAAATAATTGTTTAATAATGAATAATGGATAATGGATAATTGATAATTGATAATTGATAATTGATAATTGATAATTTACCAAGGACTACCAATTAAGGTAAACGCACTCCAATAATAAGGATGGGTTAAGTCTTTATCTCCCAAGTTTTGTAACTCTGGAGATAAGGGAATAGTGCGATCGCTACTTACTAGTTTCCCATTTTCTAGACGCACTTCACCCCGCAGCATGGCTAATTGGGTTTGGCGCAAGGCTTCGGCTTTGATGGGTGCTGACTGCAACTGCTGGTAAAAGTTGCTCATGAAGCCTAGGGTGCCTTCATCGCTGACGTACCAGAGACTCCCTAAGGCTGACTTGACTCCTGCTAGTACTGCTAATCCAGCAAATCCTAACTCGGCTTCCGGATCTCCTAATGCTGTGCGACAAGCACTTAGGACTAATAGTTCTACTTGTGGGTTATGGAATCCTAACTCCCGCATTTGATCTAGTTGCAGTTTAGTATCCCACAGTTGGATGTAAGAGTTGTTCGGCTTCCCTGATCTAAATTCTCCGTGGGTGGCTAGGTGTACAATACCGAAAGGTTGGGTATTACGAGCGGATTTGAGCTTGTTGAGGGTAAATTCTTCATTAAGAAAGGATGTCCCTTGCCACAGTTGACCCGTGAGGGTGGATAATTCCATTGGTACTGCGGGTAAGGGACTTTGGTCATTGAATTCTGCTGCTCCCATGGCTAGCATTTGGGTATTCCTGATATCTAGGTAGCGAGTATCAGTCAGGGAGAGGCTTGGCATTAAGCCGATGCTGTATTTTTCGACAATGAAGCCTGTGCCATCATGGAGTGCAGCCAGGGGTAAGGAGCGTAAGCCATTGTCTAGGATAAAGGTGAGATTATTAATTTCTTGAGCTTGTAAGTCTGGCTCCAAGGGTGCAACTAGCCACTGATATAGTTGTTGTGCTGGCTGTTGGTAGGCAGAAGGTTTGCTCGTTTCGTTAGTGATTTTAGTACGGTACGAATTGACTAGTTTCATCACTTGCCTACGGTTTGCTCCTCGTATTCGGTGTCGAATGGGTTTACCTTTGGTAGTGACTAGTATTAGTTCTAACTCATCAGTGGGTTGAGGTTTTAGTCTCTGGGATGATGGTAGTTCTTCGCTGGCAGATAAGCTGTAAGAACCGAAGTGCCAAATAGTTTCCGGTTGTTTGGGTTTGTTGGGGGTGAGGGAAATTTGGGTTGGAATTTCAATTCTCCGTGTCTGGTGTGTCTCGCGCCTCCGCGTCAGAGATTTATTGCTGGAGGGTGGAGTTTGTAAGGAAGCAGTAGTGGGAACAAAGAAGACATAAATTATAGCGGGTTTTGTACCAGTGGCTTCTTCTATTTTTTGTAGGTTTGCTTGGGTTTGCTCTAAGGTGGGAGCAGAAGAGTTATCGTTGTTGCTACTAACACCTAGATGGCTTTCAAATTCAGTACTAAAGCTATTTTCCAGTGCCACTACAGCAGTATCCACCGCTTCCTCTGTCGCAATATCCATTGCTACGGGAAATATTTCTTCAGAAACTGGAGGTGGAGGGGTTTGTTGTTGTGGCTCGATTAGATTAATCGGATTGATGGGGGGAATATTGAGATTGGCTGGAGGAATAGGAATAATGGGAGTAACTGGAGGGTTAATGGGAATAACTGGAGGATTAGTAGGTGGATCAATGCTAATAATCCGTATATTGCCCAGTGTATGAGTGAAGGGGAAAGACTGGAAGGGAGTGATCGTAAAATCCCCGCTGCTGATGGCTGTTGCGGTACCGTTGATGATAGGATCTCCGACATCAAAAGGAGTCACTCCATTTCCACCATGTCGGATGGTAATATCTCCATTACCTAATCCCCCAGCAGTAGAAATACTGGTAAGAAGTCCGTTGCGATCGCTAAAACTGTCTGTAGCTCGAAAATATCTACCAGCGGTAATATCTACTGTACCACCGCTACCATTGTTACCACCTTGAGCATTGATGAAGCTAACTTGAATATCGCCGAT
The DNA here is from genome assembly GCA_010692635.1 of Symploca sp. SIO2C1. Taxonomy (GTDB): domain Bacteria; phylum Cyanobacteriota; class Cyanobacteriia; order Cyanobacteriales; family Coleofasciculaceae; genus Caldora. The sequence goes on from JAAHGL010000008.1 coordinate 75,174, forward strand.
GGGGTCAAGGATAACGTTACCACCATTTCCAAAACTACCACTAGAATTGATTTCGCCAGTATTTATACTTACTTCAGCATCTACAAAGATGTCACCTCCAGTTACTGCTGAAGAATTGAGGTTATCAGTCTTGATAGCTCCGGTTTGACTGATGAGGGTAATATTGCCGCCATTAGTGGTGATATCGCTAGTGCTGAGGTTATCGTTGCTGAGTATAGTGACATCGCCAGCAGCAGTTACAAAACCATTTAAAGTTATATCGCCCCCTGTTAAGCTAAGACCAGTTAAAGGAGTTATTTCCCCAACATTTTGATTCAACTTAATTGAACCACTGCCAGCATTGAGGTTGAGTAGTTGGTTACCATCAATGGTGCTATTAAAGGTGATGTTACCGCCATTAGTTGTAAGTGCTCCAATACCTGCACCTAGTACAACTGGACTTTCAAAGGTAAGATCACCAGTTCCTGTGGTTACTGTACTGTTGAGATTGATGATATTTGTTTGTGTTCCACCGATGAGGATGTTTCCCGAACCATCAGCTGTAATTGGTTGATTCAGCGTCAGGCTGAGGCTACTATTGTTAAACGCTCTCAGGGATATACTGCCATTATTGGCGGTGCTAACTCCATTAACTCCACCTACAGAAGTAATAACTGCATCGTTAGACAAGTCAAGAAAAAGATCACCAGAATTGCGAGTGCGAGCAGCTACATTCCTCACCCTAACATCCAAACCATTAAATGTTGGATCTACTGGAAGACGAATACTATTAGCAGCATCAAACAAAACGGCTCCATTTAAACCACCAATTTCTACATCAATATTGATACCTTCAACAATGCTGTCCGTAGAAATGAATTGAGCGGTTTTATTATCAGCAAGTTTGACGATTGAATTACCACTCCCTACGAAGGTAATTCTCCCACCTCTAACTGTAAAATTGTAGTCTTCTGCGCTTAGGTCTAAGTTTCTCAGTTGTACTTCTCCAGTACCAGTAAACCCAGGACTACCAATTGTCACAGTACCAGAAGAGTTGAGATTAGTTGTTAATTCAGTGGTATCTAAATTGAAGGTACTGTTACTACTATCTCCCAAACCGATAGCGAAAGTAGGATCTGAAGGTTGGAAGGTAACATTACTATTACCAGCCTCCAGTAGTGCATTTAGTTCAACATCAGCAGCAGTAATGGAAACTCCACCAGTGGCAGTTACGGGATTATTTAGGGTGTAGGTGCTGTTAGTGTTAACTATTAACTCACCTTGGGTAGTAATATTTCCAGCAGTAATGTCTTGAATAGAAGTGAGGCTAACTGTACCACTACCAGTGCCACTGGGATTAATTGCAGTATTCTGCACGCGAATACCGTCTGTACTTGCAGATGAACCTTCCAAGGTAATGTTTCCATTCCCCGTTGATTCCACCACACCATTATCGATCAATACAATACCGTATTCAGTATCTTGAGTACCGTTACTAGTTCCCTTCAGGCTAATATTGCCATCTACTGAAGAAACACGAGTGTCTTGGTTTCCAATAAATATGCCAACGTTGAATATACCACTGGCATTAATACTACCTTCTAAAGTAATATTCCCAGTTCCCGTGGTTTCCACAACTCCTCCACGATTGATTTCAATCCCTTGGCTGACGGGACTACTTCCAGTTCCTCCAGTGCCAGTTAGGTTAATATCACCATCCACTGATGAAATATAACCTGCACGAATGATAGTGATTCCTTCACTATTACTTCCATCACCAGCGATACCAGTTAGGTTAATATTGCCATCTACTGATAAGATAGAACCCGTATTAACAATGTATATCCCACTATTAGAATTGCCATTCCCATCACCGGCAATACCAGTGAGGTTAATCGAACCTGCTCCAGTTGCTTCTACAGCACCACCTTGATCCAAGAAAATACCACGATTACCCTCTCCTGTCCCATTACTCGTACCAGTTAAGCTGATATTGCCATCATTAGAACTGATACTACCGATATCAGTAATAAGTATCCCTGCATTGTTATCTGTTCCAGCACCACCTGTGCCATTCAGGATAATATTTCCTGTCCCTGTTGTCTGTATACTGCCACTAACCTGAATACCATAACCCTCATTACCACCTCCTGCACCAGTACCCGTAAGATTAATATTGCCACCAGCAGCATCAATAGTGCTGTTGTTGTCAAGAAAAATTCCCCTGATATTAATGGCATTGCCTATGCCTGTGCTAGTGAAATTACCACCATTGGTATTAATCGTTGCCTCAGTGAAATTAAGAGCACCCCCATTGAGGAAGATGTCACCTCCAGCAGTAGTGATATCAGCATTAACATTAATGTTGTTATTGGCTTCAGCTGTTAACCCCACTCCCAAAGCAGCAATGTTAATCGGAGCCTCAAAGGTAATATCATTAGTGGCTTGCAGGATTACATTAGCTGTGGCGGCATTGATTGTGCCATTATTAATCGTGTTATTGATACCAGGATCAGCGAATTGGTCATTGGCTCCTAACTCAGCTGGAATATTACCACCGGCAATAACTGTGATATTTTCCGGATCTAAGAGTAAAGTACCAAATTGACCTTGAGTAGCTCCTAAGTTAGCTGTGCCAGCAAAATCCAGGAACTCCTTGCCTGAAACTTCAGCAAAGCCACCATTACCACTAACCAATCCACCCTGTGCTGCGATCGCACCATAGAAGCGGCTTGTCTCATCCGCCCAGACAATCACTCTACCACCATTACCATTAAACAGCGCATCGGCATTAATCACTGAATCACTACTAACAAAAGTGCGCTTGGCATTCGGTACATTACCTACACCCTGGTAATCGCCACCAATTCTTACATTACCGCCACTATTAGTACCAGAAGCATCAATATTGGCACTAATTAAACCAACCTTGTTGCCAAAAACATTGACACTGCCACCAACTTCACCAGCAACATCAACAGTACCAGAAGCGATTGCAACTCCCTCTTCTGGTGGTATAGCGATTCCTGAGCCAGTCAAACTTACCGTGCCATCTGGGTTAACTCTTAATTTTGTCGCATGTCCCAAATTTCCCCCAGTCAGCAATCCGGGTAAGTCGGTAGGCTCAATCCCCGCTGCCGTTGGCAAACTATCATCATTGGCTGCTACTGACTCAATCTCCAAACTCAGCAGCATCCCATCCTGACTAATACGTACTATATTCTCTCCTGGCACAGCCGCGATCGTAATTTCCCCTCCTGCGGCTGCAATAGTACCCGTATTAATAACCGTGCCACCCAACAGAGTTAACTTGTTTCCTTCTGCTACTACCAACTCACCAGCATTAACAATGCTCCCCGGCTGCTCCATCGTGAAGGCAAAACTGTGAGGATTTTCCAGCAAAGCCTGATAGTTATTATCTCCAACCGCATTGAACCAGCCACCATTAAAACCAATTCCATTAGCTGTAGTAGCTGTAAATGCTGCTGGCACATCTAACCGAGCATTTGTACCAAAAATTATCCCTGCGGGATTCATCAAGTAGAGGTTGGAATTACCACCAGTAACCTCAATTAAGCCATTAATTATCGAAGCTTCACCCCCAACTACCCGTCCCAGGATATTCTGAATCTGGGGATTAGACAAAAAGTTAGCTATTTCTCCCGCATCTAAGCCAAATTGCTCCAAACTGTGGAATAGATTCGCACCACCTCCTGATAAAGTACCCCCGTGGATATCGAAGCGGTTGCCATTAGGGGTAACAATCGTACCAGTACCATCTGCCGCTGGAGTAATTGGTTGAGCTTGTGCTAGGGAAACTACCCCCCAAGGAAGCGCTGCTGCTAGAGAAACTAGGAAAGATAACCAGCTAGAAGGCAGCTTAGTAAATTTCATGATTAGATACCTTTTGCACAAGGTAAACTAGTATTCTCTCTCAAAAAAATTCTATTTGCACCAAAACTCAAGAAAAATTTAGAGTTGGGAATTAAAACAGTATCTACATTGTTAATTAACAAATAACCAACAACCAATAAGCAACAACCAACAACCAACAACCAATAAAACAGGAAACTTGTCCTAAACTTTGATAGTCGTGTTTCAAAATAGGTAACGGTAACCACCAAAAGTGATTTGGCTTCCTACTATAAAACTATGCGCTCTACTGTCAAGACGCCAACACCAATACCTCTGTGGGAGCAATTGCCCCTAGCTCAAGCCCCCAATTCAATCCAGCTGGACAATATCAAAACCCAGCTAGACTTGATTTTGCTGGGACTAGAAGCCTTAGCAGGCATTGGTTCTGAGGAAATCCTAAGGGCAGCAGCTGACTTAAAATTAGAGTCAGTGGTGACTGATAGGGTAAATCTATGGCGTCTGCGTCAGTCTAACCCCATGCGTAAAAGTTCAGGAGGACGAAAGAAGCTGGATGTGGAAGAAGCGCGATCGCTAGTTCTGATCATCTGCCACCTTGCTCAAGAGCATCAGGAGCTAATCCGCCGCGCCGTTGCTTTACTGGAACAAATGGCAGAACAAAACCGCGAACCACACCGCACCGCCTTGTTAGGAAACTACCTTGATAACTTCAGCAACACTTACCAAGAGCGCATGGAGCAACAAGAAAAAGTATCGACTGCTCAGTTAACCCAGCTAGCTTTCAAACTGCTGATTGATTTGCTATTTTATAGCGGTCCCAGCGGCCATCGGCGTCTCTGGTTAGCATTGCTAGGTCGAGGTACTTAGCACAGAGCTGGCGGAGTGTGGGAGGTGTGGGGATATTGGGAGACGCATAGACGCGGGGACAAGGCAGAAATATCCCATTCTAAATTCTAAATTCTAAATTCTAAATTCTAAATTCCCATGCCTTTCTTTAATTCTGTCCAGCGAAGCTACACCCCACCTACCTGTACCCTGAAAATTAGGGCAAAAAGCTCACCGTTGTCTCGTTGGGTAGGACAGTCGGTACTAAAAGAGCTAGGCTTTGAACTATCTTTTGACGATCCACGACAAACAAAAGACCAACAGGTGACTATTCAGGGGAATGGAGCACAGCTGGAAATGTTATCTGAGGCTGTTAATCGCTATGTACAGAACCTGCTCGAATCCTCAGCAGCATCAATGCCAGTAGTATTGCAAATCACAAATGGTAACCAGGACAAGAATTCTCTGGCTGTAGCTGAGTCTAGCGTCACTCCCCCAATTTTGTTAGCCCAGCAAGAATTAGAGGAAACATCAGACAAATTAGACAATTCATCCTCAGTCCGTAGTTTCCAGTCAAATCCCAAACTGCTTACTCTGAAATCTCCAACTCTCCTTTCCCCTATCTACCTACAACCAAAAGGCTTAGTTGCTCATAACCTATTTCTCGGTCAACTGGCAACCAAGGAATCTGGATCAGTTATTGAACTGACGGTGTTACAGCTCTTCGACTTAGCGACAGCTCTAGATCAGTATGCTACTGATGTTGTAGCATTACCCACTCTCAGTCAGCCTGGAGCTAAAACCCTACCCTCTTGGGCTCGCGCTGCTGCAGCTTTAGTATTGGCAGTGGGTGTAACTACTGCTGGAGTTAAATTACTTGAAGAGTCTAATACCAATCAACAAGCAGTTGTACCTACAACTGAGCAAGATTCGAGTCCAAAGGAGGAAGCACCACTTCTTACTAGAGTTCCACCAGCACCAACACCAACTTTAGTACCCCCAAGTCCTCCCACTGCTTCTCCAAAACTGCTACCTCCTGCACCGGTTACTCCTCCACCTCCTGAAACGAATTCCTCAGCTCCTGTAGCTCAAAATTCACCACCACCAGTAAATACTGGTAGGATAACTACTACTATCCAACCCCAATCTCCCGCTCCTATTAACAGACAAGCCCCTATTGCTAGACAAGCTCCTATTGCTAGACAAGCTCCTATTAATAGACAAACTCCTATTGCTAGACAAGCTCCTCCTTCTAATCCTACTACTCCAAATACGAGGAGCCGTACTGCTACATCCCCTAGAAATAATCCCCCAGTTGAGGCAAGTAAACCTAAACCATTAAAGACAGCTCCACCTCTACCAGACTTACCACCTCTTCAGGGAGATGTTTCTGTTTCTGAGGCTGTTGAGCCAGGTATTCCTTCCCCTGCAGCTGTTACTCCTCCAGGCAATTTAGCCCAAATTGAGTCGGCTCCAGAGGTTAATTCTGCTCCTGCCGAGGGTACTACTGATACTGAAGTTAAGCTATTTGATGCGATTCCTCAGGTCAAAGAAGTGAGAGACTATCTTGAACAGCGATGGCAACCTCCTGCTGAGTTGACACAAATGTTGGAGTATCGGCTGGTGCTTAGTCCAGATGGTTCTATTCAAAGAATAATTCCTTTGGGGGAAGATGCCACAACTTATATAGATCGCACCTCAATACCTAAAGTTGGTGAACAATTTGTTTCTCCAGTAGAGGGAGAAGGTAATCCTATAATCCGCGTAGTTTTGAAACAGGATGGTCAAGTAGAAACATTTTTAGAGTAATTAGAATTATCAATGGATAATTGATAATTGATAATTGATAATTGGTTAATTTGGTCTAAGACCTCTTCATTTATGAAGAAAATAAAAAGAAAATATTTTCCTGATTGTCAATCCTCTTCTTTCAAGGAGAGGTNATTACTCATTACTCATTACTCATTACTCATTACTCATTACTCATTACTCATTACTCATTACTCATTACTCATTACTCATTACTCATTACTCATTACTCATTACTCATTACTCATTACTCATTACTCATTACTTAATTCTGATATCCACCCAACCATTCCGTGATGCCATCTGCGATCGCACTTGCTAATTTTTGCTGTTCTTGGGAATTGGTAATCCATTCAAATTCCCAGGGATTAATCATAAATCCTAGTTCTAATAGTATTGTCGGGGAACTATGGGGACGAGTTAGTGCTAGGTTATCCCAAAAGATACCGTAAGCAGGACGCTCGAGCTTGGTAACTAGGTAGTCTTGCAAAAATACGGCTAGATTGTGAGCTTGGGAATGATACCAAAACATCCCAACTCCAGCTGTCTTAATTGCATTACCGCTGTCGGGTAAGGCATTATAATGAACGGAAAAGGCAAGGGTCGGTTTGAGTTCATTGATCATCTTGACGCGATCGCCCAGAGAGACAAACTTATCAGTTTCCCTAGTCATATAAACTGTTGCTCCCCGTTGCTTTAATTCTTGCTGCAACAGCTTAGATACCACTAAATTAACGCTCTTTTCGGGATAACCATTAGGTCCCCTAGCACCTAACTCTTTTCCTCCATGTCCAGGATCTAGGAGAATACTAATTCCCGATAGAGACTGAGTTCTTACTTGTGGTGGATGCCGCAAGGATAGAATTAGACTTGTCCCCTCATATCTCAAATCATAGCCCCACTGCTGGTCTGATTTGAGGTTAAATGTATACTCTACTTGCCCTGGGATTGGTTGTTGCCAATCTAGGCGTTTAACTACTGGATCATCATCAAAACGAATGATATCAGTTTGAGCAGTAGTGTTGTACAGGGTCAAAGTAAAAGTTTTCTCCCCCTGCTGAACACTTACTGGTACTGGTAGTTCTAAAGGAAAGATAATTTCTGTTGCCCCCTCAACCTGACGGGAACGGATACTGCGAATCAGGGAATGAGGGGGTGCAGCATTAGGAATGATGCGCACCTCTGCTGCTTTAATCCAAGCACCATAATCCAACCTTACCCATTCTCCCTCCCTTCCTGTAATTGCCGCCCTAGTTCCTTGAGGTAACGGAGTTAGGCGAGAATAGTTGGTACTAGGTCCCGTACGTGCTACCCCAGCTTCAACAATTACCTCTGCGACTTCTAGTTGTAATGGAGAGATAATTGATACATTACCTGGTGCTGACTGGCTGATGGTTTGTCCATTTAACGTCAGTTGGTATTGAGGTTGTCCTAAGTTAGCTGCCACTTCTGCTATTCCACAACCTTGATATTTACCTATACCTGATTGAACATTCGGTTGATTTTGTGAGGTTAATCCCGCAGAATTAGGAGGTAGTTGAATATCTTGAGATTGAAGCATCAAGGGGATTGTTTGATTACCCAACTCGACGGAAACACTAGCTTCTGGAGATGCGATCGCACCAAAGCAAATTACTTCTCCTGGTAATCTAGTAATATCGACCCTAGGTTTGAGGGAATCTTTACCAAATACCAAACCCACTGGCACTTCTGGCTCAGTTGACAGCCGCCTAACTTTCACCTTAATTTCCTGGTTTTGATAGCGCACCCTAAACTGATTGTCTCCTAGTTGGAGAGGAAAACTGGGAGCAAAATTACCAGAAGGACTACGCTCAATTGCCTTACCATTTACTAACACTTCTCCTTCTGGGGAAGCTGTACCAATCAAGAAAATTTGGTTAGCAGTTGTCCGATGCTCAGTTGGTGGGTAGGCAAGGAAGAGGGGTTGTTGTGCTAAAGCAGGAGAAGTAATCACAGAACCCAAGAAAGCTAATCCCAGAATGTTTCTCATCTTTCAACCTGCTGGAGACTCCCGTTATACCCGTAGGATTAACGGCGAGAGGAAAGCAGGGCAGGGTATACCACTTTCCAGCATGACAAAATATAGATTACACCAAATCCGCAACCATAGGTTTAGCGACGGGAGCTGTCTTCAACAATGGATAATGAACAATGGATAATGGATAATTACCTCTCCTTGAAAGAAGAGGATTGACAATCAGGAAAATATTTTCTTTTTATTTTCTTTATAAATGAAGAGGTCTTAGACCAAATTAACCAATTATCAATTATCAATTATCAATTATCAATTATCAATTATCAATTATCCATTGATAAGCAAGCATCCCCCGTCTTAAAGATCGGGGGATGAGCTTAATATTAGGTGATTTTTAGAAAGAATGTCCCCTTCGTAGGGTGTGTTAGCGAAGCGTAACACACCGTCCAGCAGGTGCTTCCATTTTCAGAAATCACTTTAGCTATGAGCTGCTGAACCAAGTTCAGCGGCGGAACGCTTCAACATGGATGCCTGACGGTTTTGAAGCGCCTTGTGGTAATTGAGCATTAGGGAACGAGCTTTATCTTGAGTGGACAAAGTAGGTGTTTTTGTTGACTCAACACTGCTGACTGCTGGAGTTCCGGCAGTTTGATAGGTAACGCCGCGATACTTGAGGTTGACGCTGGGTTGCAGCACTGGGGACTTGTCTAAATTACGAAAGCGCCAATCTAGACCCCGGTATTTACCAGGAACTCCACTTTGAGTAGTTTTTACTTCTGGGGGATTATATTCGTAACTAATACCGCGATAAGAGAGTTTCATGGATTTCGCCTCCAAATGTATCTGTGTAGGAATGAGGCGCGTTCCTTCAGGAGCTATCCTTACTTCCGTCTCTCCACTTCTCTAGTTAACTGTTTACGACTTATAGAGAGATGAACGATTTGCTTTCTGTATCTATTGTTACCATTTTTCGAGCAAATGTCAAATCTTTTACAAAAATTTACAAAAATAGTTTAGTCATTAGTCATTGGTCATTAGTCATTGGTCATTAGTACAAAGAACCAATGACACTTAACCAATTTACTCAGAAGCTGCTTCTCCTGTGCGCTCTATTCCCTGTGGGAGTTCAAGACGTTGCCGTTCTTGCTCTACTACATCAGTCAATCCAACTTGTGTGAACAGAGAGAATAGTTCTTCTCGCCAAGACAGTTCTTGGGGATTAGCTTTTTGTTTAGCTAAGATGGCTGCTAAGGTATCAGGCCAAAGTCCTGCCTCAGCAAGGGACGCCGGTTGTTGCTCTAGTTCCGATGGGGTTGATATGCGCTCAATCCAGCTGTAATAGAAGGGATTAGCAGAATATTTATAGGGATCACATACTAGGGTTACTGACCACTTGTATAGTTTTCCAGGAACTAGTTCTGGTTGGTTTTCGGGAATTTCTAGTTGTACAATTCCTGCTGGTATTCCCTCTGGAGGTGGCTCAATCTCGGTTGTAAAAACTGGTTCTGCGACTCCAGGTTCTACTAAGGCAAATTTAATTGGCACTTTTACCGGTTGTGATAAGTGCCAAAAGAAACTAGGATGACCTGAGATCGTCTGTCCTGCAGCTCGATCAGAGGAAATCAACAGGGTTACCAATTCTTCTTGCAAAAACTCGTCTGTACAACCTCGAGAACCAGCTCCTCGACTACGTCTGGTCTTAGTTTTTCCTCGTGGAATAAAGCTGATTCTGGAACCAGTATTTTGACTAATGAGGAAATCTTGACTCCTTAGATCAACTCCGGGAGTTGATAATTGAGTGTTACTTGATAAATTGGCAGAGATTTCAGGGTTCAATTGTAAATCTCTGGTAGGTTCAAAAGCTTCAGCTGGACGGGGAGTGAAAACACTAAACAGCTGCATTGCCATAAATGCTGTTGTACCTGCAATGATTGTTGAAAAATTGCGTTGAGAGACCATTGGTTTAATTCTCGACTATTGGTGTGGTTGATTGTACAGAGTTGGAGAGAGTTTTTGCCCTCTCGTAGAGTTCTTCCAGCCTTGCTTGTACCGCTGGGGGTTGAGCAGTGAAACGCAGGTAAAAACTACCAGGTTCCGCTGATTTTTCTACAACTTTGGCATAGATATCAAGGTTGGCTTCTGTTTGGTTAGTAGATGTTAACAAGTTGAGCTTGATGTTGCTCAGCGGTTCTGGTAAAGTTCGCCCTTCTAGGCTGTGGGAGTGCACCTGAGCACCCTTGAGAGAAAGCTTGACAAGAGAGCCCTGAAGCAAGGAATCATTAACATGCTTACCATCTAAAATGGCGTATCGGATGGGTATAGCTTCAGGAAGAGGTAAGAATAACTCTTCTTGTTTAGACAAAAACAGATTGTATTCCTCCCCTATTCCCCCCACTTCATAGATGGTAATCGGCTCTTTGACTCCTTTGGGTTTTACTTCCTTGTTGCCGTCGATTTGTAAAGATTGTCCTACTTCTTGGTAAGTTGATTCAGAAATCAGAATTTGACCGCCGATGGTGTAAGATTCAATCCGAAAAGTTAGGTTTACCTGGCTACCAATTACACTGTATTTAGTGCGTTTCTCTGACCCAATATTTCCCACCACAACTTCCCCAGTGTTGATACCGATACCCATTTCTAATTGAGACCAACCCTGCTCCTTCATCTTTTGGTTGACTTCTACCATGGCTAACTGCATGGCAACAGCGCAGGCGACGGCTCGACTAGCATCATTAGCTCTGGGAGTGGGAGCACCAAATAAGACTAAAATACCATCTCCCATAAACTCATCAATGGTGCCTTGGTAAGAGGTAATTACATCAGTCATGTATCCCAGATAGAGGTTAAGGATCTTGACTACCTCGTCTGGAGGTAATCGCTCTGAGAGAGCAGTGAATCCCCGTAAATCAGAAGTTAGAATAGTGATTTTTTGTTTCTGTCCGCCGATGTCCAAGCCTTGAGGACTCTCAAGTAAACTGGCTACTACTTGATCTGTCAGGTAACGACCAAAGATTTTCCGAATCTCACTAGCATTGTGGGCAAGATAGGCAGTGATAGCAGCAGCAGATCCGACTAAAGCCATCAATGGGGGAAATACAGGTAACCACCAACCGGACAAAAAGGCAGCATAAGTACTACCGACTAAAACAAATCCTGCAATGATTAGACTACCTGACTTGCGCAAGGAGACAAATTTCACTCCTCCTAAATATCGCAATTGCCAAGCAAGAGTAGCACCAATCCCAGACCAGAGCAAAATCCACACCCATTCCGCTGGTTCCGACCAGGTTTTGATGGTGGGACGACCTTCAAGTACTGCAGCGAGGATGTGACTTATTATATTAGCGTGAATTTCTACTCCAGCGGTGCGTTCTGGTGTGGTAATGTGAGTGCTACTGTAGGGAGTATATAAAAAATCGTTCAAGCTAGGGGCAGTAGCACCAATCAACACGATGCGGTCTCGCATTAATTCGGCTGGGATCTTTTCTTCTAAGACCTCGCTCATAGAAACTGTGGTAAAACTGCCAGCAGGTCCCCGATAGTTTAATAAAATTTGGTAGTCACCGCTATCAACATTGACATAGCCGCCGTCATTGGACTTCAATGGTCGAAAAACCGCTTTACCCCATTGGAAAACCTGAGGATCAGTTTCCATTGGTTCGGGAAAAATACCTTGCTCTTCTAGATAGAGCCCTGCCAGGAACATACTCAAGGAGGGTAACAGTTGGTCATTTTTGGTCATAGAGAGATAGCCTCGACGCAGCTTACCATCTCCATCCTCCATGACATTATTTACGCCAATTTGCCCTAACTGCTCCAGCACAGGTGGTGGAGCAACAGCAGCACTGTTATCTTCCTCATTAATTAACTCAATACCAATAAGATTGGGAGTATTCTGCAAAACTTTTAGTAATTCAGCATGACCGGGTTCAACGGGTAAATCTCGATAAATGTCCAGCCCTATTGCTCTGGGTTGTTGAGCTTGGATTTTATTGAGTAATTGAGCAAGTTGGCTATCAGAAATTGGCCATTTTTTTGCCTTTTTTAAATCCAGCTCATCAATACCAACAATGACGATACGATCATCAGTTGCTTCCGGAAGACGCCAGCGAAAGTATTGATCGAGGCTTGCCTGTTCCCAAGGTTGCAACCAGCCAGAAAGCCTCAGAGCAATGACCATCGCCGTTACACTCGGGGCGGTAATCCAGACACCGCGCCATTGCCATAGTAGTTGTTTAAAATTTTGCCACATATTTTTTTATTTTACTTTTCACAGTTAGTTATCCTTTCTCATAAAAATCTAGATAGCATTTCTTTTTAGAGTTATTCTTCTAACAATTTACTCTCAATATCTAGTGCGCAACTGTTAGGAGTATCACAGATGACTAATGAAGAATCTCATCAAACTTGCCTAGTCTTATAGACTAAACGTCTGCTTGGGCACACAATATCCGTGTGATCAGTGCACAACAATAAGGCAGGAGGCAGGAGGCTCCAAGGCTCCAAGAGCTAAGCGAAAAAAAGGGTGGGGAGATGGGGAGATAGGGAGATGGGGAGATAGGGAAACAAAGGAGAACTAATGATTTGAGAGGATACTTCCCTAGAAATTCCTTCCCTAATTTCGCTCACCCGGCTCCAAGGCAGAAGTCAGATGTACCTCATTAAGCTGCAAAGTGCTGTAAGGATGCCGAATGTGGGTTATCGAAAACCCCGTCCTTCTAGGAATGCTTTAATCTCAGGGTTTCCAGGTGAACTACCCGGCGCTAACCTTATCAGGTATAGCGCGGGCTTCTGACTTCATCGGGGAATGCCGCAACTTGGACTTACGCCCAAGTCTTGGACTTATTTTCCCTCCATCAGCAGCAGTCCTGGTTCCCAAGACCGATAACATTCTGATTCCTTCTGCTCTGATATTCACCGCTGCATTCTCATCCCTATCATGATGAGTGCCGCAATTTGGACAAGTCCATGTTCTCACATCTAGAGGCATTTCACTTACCTGATAATGGCAGTTTGAGCAGAGTTTAGAGCTAGGGAACCATCTATCAATCTCTACCAATACCTTACCTTCAAGGTCTAGTTTGTAATGTAGGAAATTGACAAACATTCCCCAACCTGCATCTGATATTGATTTAGCTAGTTTGTGGTTGCGAACCATACCCTTGGTATTGAGAGTTTCGACTACGATGACTTGGTTATCGTCAACAAGCTTTCGAGAGAGCTTATGCAAGTAGTCTTGACGGGTATTACTAACTCGTTCGTGAACCCTAGCTACCAGTTTCCTGGCTTTATTTCCGGAATTACTTCCTGTTACTTTTCTAGCTAGTTTTTGTTGTTTCCGTTTGAGGTTACGCTCATGCTTAGCAAGATGCTTCGGGTTGGCATACTTAGAAGTTTTAACTCCATCATTGACAATGGCAAAATCTTTCAATCCTAAATCAATACCTGCTACCTTGCCGTCAGTGCAGGGGGTAGGTATATTCGCTTCTAACTCGATTAGTACAGAAGCGTAATATTTCCCTGATGGAGTCATACTGATAGTCACTGTCTTGATTTTTCCTTTGATTAATCGATGTAGTTTGGCTTTGACCAATCCTACACGACCAGGGAATTTGAGACAGTTGTCAACCATCCTCACTGACTGAGGGTATTGGATAGATTGCTTATTCTTTTTTGCTTTGAACCTCGGATATCTGGCTCTCCCTTCAAAGAAGTTTTTGTAGGCAGTTACCAGATTAAGGGTAGTGGCTTGCAAAACCTGAGAGTAGCACTCACTTAGCCATTCGGTTTCTTGTTGTTTTTTGAGCTTTGGGAGAGATTTATTCAATGCTGACTGAGTCAAGCCTTTACCCGTTGCTTGGTAGGTTTCGATGCACAGATTGAGTGCATGATTCCACCACCAACGAGCACACCCAAAGTGTTGGGCTAGTATTGCTTGTTGTTTGATTGTTGGATACAGCCTAACTTTGACAGCATGATGTCGCATTGTCCTCACCTATTCTTACCATTATATAGTATTTGTTCTAAAACAGTAAGGTAAGATTGTAAATTTTCTCGGATTGACCAAGAAAATTTACTTGGGGGATGTCCATGTATCCCGACGCTAATTCTTACGAATATAGCGCGGGACTTATTGCCTCCCCCTTTCCCCCCACCATTAGTTAAAATAAGATAAGAATACACTTTCATGGTTGATGTGCCTTGTAGGTCGGGAAGTGTCAAAAGATAAAGTAGTAGGTTGTTGTCTCTTAGCTCTAAATTAAATCGATGACTTCTGTTGAGAGGACTCTCATGTTTAATTCAACACAGTTACTTATTGATAACTTTGTTCAGCAAATTCGAGAAGGATATAGCCGTACATACGGAGGCTGGAATGCTCACTACGCAGACATTATTGGCTGGGCAGGTGGCATGGCTTTGGAAAATATTGCTAATAGTGATGCCCTCTACCACAATGTTGAACATACAATCTTAGTCACTTTAGTCGGACAGGAAATTTTGCGAGGTAAGCAAATCCGTGAAGGTGGTATATCCTGTGAAGATTGGATGCATGGCATTATCTCCTTGCTCTGCCATGATATAGGCTACGTTAAAGGGGTTTGCCGACAAGATCTTATGAGGCAAGGATTATATGCCACGGGCATCGGTGATGAGAAGATCAGTTTATCTCCAGGTGCTACTGATGCGAGTCTAACTCCTTACCATGTAGACCGAGGAAAACTGTTTATTGAGGAGCGCTTTGGCGGTCACCTTTTAATTGATGCAGAAGAAATTAAACGCAATATTGAATTAACTCGTTTTCCAGTACCAAATGATGATGATCATCAAGATAAAGTCAAAACTCCTGGCTTAGTAAGGGCTGCTGATTTGATCGGTCAACTTTCTGACCCACGATACTTGAAAAAAATTAGTGCTTTATTCTATGAGTTTGAAGAAACAGGGGTAAGTAAACATTTAGGCTATCGTCATCCAGGAGACTTGCGTTATAACTATCCTAAGTTTTATTGGCATGGTGTGTATCCTTATATACAAGAGGCATTGCGCTATTTAGAACTAACTATTGAAGGCAAACAAATCATTGCTAACCTTCATGCTAATGTGTTTGTGGTGGAACACGAACAGCCTGCGGCAACTGCAGCTTGAAATCTATCTAGGACTTGCTGAATAAGTCGTAATTTTCGGGTTCTATAGCTGTTAGGTTTTAGGTTTTAGGTTTTAGGTTTTAGGGATTTTCCACTTGCGGTGCAAGGTTTTTGAACTAAAAGATACCATTTCCTTGCACTTGGGCTAGAAAAAAATGATTGAAAGCCTTAATTTAACTTGAGGAACTTTTCCAAAGCCTTAACCATTAAAGGTGGCCAACGACGGACAGTGCTCACCCAATCCAAATCCTGGTAACGCTGATCTAAACCGATAACTGCTACCCAATTACTTTCAGCTTCACCTATTTTTCCTGCTTCCCATAAAGCAGCCGTCAGCGCTGCTCGTACATCTGGAAATTGGGGATATTTACGAATTAGATTACGCATAGTACGTATAGCTTCTTGCTTTTCCCCAACCTGATAGAGAGCAAGAGCATAATTAGCACGAGCAAAAGCAAAATTGGGAGCTAACTCAGCTGAGATTTGATAGTTAGCGATCGCATCTTGCCATTTTCCCTGGCCAGCTTTAGCATTACCCAAATTATTGTAAGCCATCGCATCATTAGGGTTTAGTTCAAGTACCTGCTGGTAGTCTGCGATCGCTTCTTCCCAGCGTCCTTGTCCTTCATAAGCTATACCGCGATTGAGATAAGGGTCAGGAGCTTCTGGAGCCAACTCAATAGATTGATTAAAATCTGCGATCGCTTCCTGTAGCTTATTCTGACTCACCCTAGAATTACCCCGGTTACTCCAAGCAACAGGATTTTCTGGCAAAAGTTCAATTAACTGAGTCCAGTAACCTTCAGCACCAAGGAAATCACCTCTGCGTGTCGCAGCAAACGCTTCTTGCCTTAAATCATTCAGTTGTTGAATCTGAGCCTTACTCAAATTTTGTGTCTGCACTTCCTGCGCGATCGCCTGCTCAGTTGAGCAAAAGACCAAAAGCGCACACAATAAAGTTAAAATACAGCGAATCATGGAGAAAAGATAGAGAGCTTTCTGAAGTTCAAAATTCTAATCTGAAAATAGACGCGGGGACGCGGAGACGCTCCAGACGCGGAGACAGAGATATTTTCATCCTTCGTTGTGAGGTGAAAGTTCATGGGAGTCTGACTAATAGCCCAAGTGTTTCCGAGCTGCTGCCGTAGCCACCCTACCACGAGGCGTTCGATGCAGGTAACCAATCTGTAATAGATAAGGCTCATACACCTCCTCAATCGTTTGAGCATCTTCTCCTGTTGCTGATGCCACCGCCTCTAAACCGACAGGTCCCCCATCGAACCGTTCAATCATTACACTGAGTACTAGCCTGTCTGTCCAATCCAAACCCTTGGGGTCTACATTAAAGACTTCCATCGCTTCTGCTGCAATCTCCTGATTAATCGGTTCCAATCCCTTGACTTGAGCATAGTCCCTTACTCGCTTCAGTAGTCGGTTAGCAATCCGAGGAGTGCCACGGGAACGGCGAGCAATTTCCTCAGCACCATCTACTTGCATCGGCACCTTGAGTAACTCCGCAGTCCGTTGCACAATCAAACTCAATTCATCTGGTTCATAGAAACGTAGGCGTTGAATGAGACCAAAGCGATCGCGTAAGGGCGAAGTCAAAGAACCTACTCTAGTGGTAGCCCCTACCAAAGTAAATTTGGGTAGAGGGATACTGCGGGTACGAGCAGTCTGACCCTTACCAACAGTAATATCCAAGCGATAATCCTCCATTGCTGGGTAGAGTAATTCTTCTGTCATCCGGGAGAGACGATGGATTTCGTCAATAAACAGAATGTCTCCTGGTTTAAGATTAACTAAAATGCCCACAATATCTCGTGGACGCTCCAATGCCGGTGCTGCTGTAATTTTGCAATTGACCTCCATCTCCGTCGCCAAAATCAGCGACATGGTGGTTTTACCTAATCCTGGAGGACCATACAATAGCAGGTGATCCATTGCTTCATTTCTCGCTTTCGCTGCTTGAATCGCAATTTCCAAGACCCCCTTTAATTCCTTTTGACCAATGTAGTCAGCTAAGCGCTGAGGTCGGATACCTTCTTCCTGGTTACCAGTTTCCTCAGCAGTAGCAGTTGCTAGCAACAAATCAGCATCATTATCTGTTTTGCGCTGATTGCGGCGGCTCCTTTTTTTCTTGCCTTGTTTTGTCCCGCTTGGCTGCGGTTGTTGATTTGGCTGTTGAAACTGTTCTCTAACGATTGCCATGATTTGGAATTTAGAATTTAGAATTTACGTCTAATGTGAATTAAATGCACATATTGTAGGCTGTGTATACTCAATAGGGATGCTCTGCTTAGAGCGCAGCATAACGCACCACATTCCCCAGGTTATCGTTGGGGCGGGTTTTGTATCAAGATTGTCACTAGATCGGTTAACACCTGACCCTAAACCCGCCCCTACAGCAAATGATTGACTTTCAAGGGATTAGTGCGATCAGCTTCGCTGGTGCTGTAGGCAATCGCATCTTTCTCTGGTAGGGTGGGCAAATTCCCAAGTTCAACATTAGAAGAGATATGTAGAGATATATTTGCCCACCACAGCACTTACCGGTACAGATAATGGTGGGCATGATCACCAGAAATATCGCTACGGATGAAGATGGTCGAGAATGCCCACCCTACACTCAGGATTTTGTGGTATATTTCTATATAATGGAATAGGTCTGCGCCTGTAGCTTCTGGTCAGATAAGATATGGAGCAGCGATCGCGAGGAAGACCTGCTGATGAAAAACAATCGTTACTAAATCGCGGTTTAGATACTAAATATGTGGTCTGTCCTTCCCAAGCCTTTGCTCCAGTTAATCGACTTAAAGACAAGAAAATGATTATGCCTCAGCAAGGGGCAATGTGTGAAGAGGACAATATCAATTGCTGTAGGGGCGGGTTTAGGGTCACAACTAAAACATTTGGTGAAAGTCTTAATACAAAACCCGCCCAAGTGATAACCAAGGGAATTTAGAATTGGAGATTTGTTGCATTAACCTGGGGATGGCTTTGGGCGGGTTTTGAGCCCAATATTCGGGTCAAATGGTCTAGATTGTCGCTAAACCCGCCCCTACAATATGTACAATTTAATTCACATTAGATGTTATGGATGAACAACGAATTGAAGCTTATATAAATATTATTCAACAACTGCTTGAGAATTATGCAATTACCTAAAAGCGCTATGCTTTTATACATAAGCCTAGACTTTTGCCATTATAAAAATATAATAGCAAAAAATAATGGCAAAGGCAACCAACTAAGCAATCAAAGATTGGTTATAAATATTGCTAGAAGAGCGAATCAAATTTTGCCTCGCCATTTTAGAATTAACAAACAACCAATAACAAATAACCAACAACAAACAACCAATAACAAATGCTAGCCAAAAGAATCTTACCTTGCTTGGATGTGAATGCTGGACGGGTTGTTAAAGGAGTCAACTTCGTTAATCTTCAGGATGCGGGTGATCCAGTAGAGTTAGCACAAGCTTATAACGAGGCGGGTGCTGATGAACTGGTTTTTCTGGATATCACCGCTACCCATGAAGACCGAGACATTATTGTTGATGTTGTCTACCGCACAGCGGAACAAGTATTTATTCCTTTGACGGTGGGTGGTGGTATCCAATCCTTAGAAACTATTAAATTATTGTTAAGGGCAGGAGCAGATAAAGTCAGCATTAATTCGGCAGCTGTACGTAATCCTGACTTTATTAATCAAGCTAGCGATCGCTTCGGTAATCAGTGTATCGTCGTTGCTATTGATGCCAGACGTCGCCAAGATGCAAGTAATCCCGGTTGGGATGTATATGTGCAGGGGGGACGAAAAAACACTGGTATAGATGCGATCTCTTGGGCAAAAGAAGTGGAGCAAAGGGGAGCTGGGGAACTATTAATTACCAGTATGGATGCTGATGGAACCAAGGCAGGATATGACTTAGAACTGACGCGCACTATCGCTGAGCAAGTGCCAATTCCTGTCATTGCTTCTGGTGGTGCTGGTAACTGTGCTCATATTCATGATGCCCTGACCCAGGGAAGAGCAGAAGCTGCACTTCTTGCTTCCCTTCTACATTACGGGCACTTAACTGTCTCAGAAATTAAAACCTATCTGGCTCAACACCAGGTTCCTGTGCGATTGACAAAATGAAAATTTATCCCTTCCGGAATTATTAACTTTTGTTGTGTAAGATGACAAAGGTAGGCAGTGTTCGCAATATATTCCGCTGCTACAATAGGAAAGTGTTACATTTTGTAAATCATGTTAATCGCTATTCTAATATTAGATGTTGTTTTAGTAGCTTGGGCATTGCACTTAATGCAAGAAGCTTTTGATACCCAAGAGTTCTCTCTGATGCTGGCGGGAACATTAGTAGCTATGTCTGCGGCTGCTATGTTAGTTGTCTACTTTCTGATGGGTAGCTATGTAGGTTATCTTACCCAAATGGCTCAATCCCCCAACCCATTTTATTGAATCTTAGAAAAATCCTGTATTTACAACTTGACGAAATGCAGACATCAAGGCATCATAGATAACGCGAGACGGGGTTATAGCTCAGTTGGTAGAGCACCTCAATGGCATTGAGGGGGTCAGCGGTTCGAATCCGCTTAGCTCCATATTGGAAGTTAAACAAAAAATTACCAAAAAGTGGCATTTTTCCGTTGGTCATTAGCCATTAATCATTGGTTCTTTATAGCAGTTCTCACATTCGTGAGGTACAGCTCCGATTCCCTATTCCCCATTCCCCATTCCCAAAAACCAGGATCTTTGTACCTCATCTAAATGAGAAACCCTATATACGTTTTGCCAATGAGCAATAACAACTTAGCTAAAATGTATACGAGTCTAACTACTGAGTCGCCTATAAAGACTGAAGAGTTGGTAATATGCTCAAGAACTACTCCTTAAATAAGTCAATTTCTAATAACAAGTGGTATCAGTTTAGGCAGTGGATCGAGTATTTTATCGGCAAGTAAGAGCAACGAGTTGTTGCAGTTCCATCAGAGTAAGCCAGTCAAAAATGTAGATAGAGTAAAACAGCAGTGAAGAAATCTTTGAACTTAGGATCCACGTCACGAAGAGTGCGGGGAGTGTCAATCAAGACTCTTTGAGGAACAAGACTATGCAGTCGGAACAAAAACAGCGAATTATGGGCTACTTCATTGAGGAAAGCAAAGAACACCTCAAGACAATGGAACAAGCTTTGGTAACTTTGCCAAGCACGATAGAAGACCAGGCAGTTCTCAATGAAGTATATCGTGCTGCCCATTCCATTAAGGGAGGGGCAGCTATGTTAGAACTCAATAGCATTCAGAAAACAGCCCATCGCCTCGAAGACTGCTTCAAAAATCTCCAAGAGTCTTCTCTTCAACCAGATCAGCAACTAGAATCTCTCTTCTTAAGAGTATTTTATACCCTGCAGAAACTTGTAGAACAACTTGAAGAACCGTCTGGTCTGACAAATGAAACAGCTGATGAGATTATGTCAGATGCTGAGCCAGTTTTGGAAGAACTTAGTAATCATCTCCAACAGCTACAGCAACAAGCAAGTAGTTTTCCAACGATTACTGCTCAAGAATTAGTATTAA
Source organism: Symploca sp. SIO2C1 (assembly GCA_010692635.1). Taxonomy (GTDB): domain Bacteria; phylum Cyanobacteriota; class Cyanobacteriia; order Cyanobacteriales; family Coleofasciculaceae; genus Caldora. Next base: position 96,380 of record JAAHGL010000008.1, read on the forward strand.
CAGGTAGTTCTATGGAAATTAATCCTAAGGAAGAACTTGAAGCACTTGTACCAAAGGTTGCTTCTTCGTCGCTAATAGATGCCAGGGGACAGGAACTAAAAGAGGATAACCCCAAGGTAATCTACCCCGATCAATCCCTTATACAAACAGATGATGATAGTGGGATTATCTTTGCGCAGCCAATTCCTGATGGGACCATTGATGATATGGCTAGTCAAACCAAACACACTCCAACCCCACAAGGAACAGATGCGACAGCAGCTATTGGTGATTCAAAATCTGTTTCCCTCCGTCATGCAGAAGTGGGATTAGCAGAACTCGACACTCTAGCTGATATTTTTGAAGGTCAAACTCCTGAGTTGGATGAAACGTGGGAAAAAGAGGAAATAATTAGCTTGGATGGGTCTGAGTTAGCCTCAGACTCAATAAATTCCTTGAGTTTGGACGACCAAAGTGATTTTTCTGACTTAATAGGTGATCTAGATAGTTGGGAGACGCCAGCAGCTGAGACCAAAGTGCTAGGAACGCAAGAAACATCAACGCCTACTAGTGAAGATTTTATAGATTGGTTAGGGGAGGATTTTCTTGAAAAAGTTACTGTGAACTCTCAGGATGCTGCCACAGATGATTTTTCAGACTTGCTATTTGAGGCTGAAAACTCAGAATCGTTAACAGCGGCAACTGACAGCACCAAGAACTTAAGCAGCTTGTTTGGTGACACCTCAGAAATTTTAGGAGATGGTGAAGATGAAAGTAATTTAGATTTTGATCAGTTGGAATCTGATCAAGAAGTATTTGGTCTTGGGGAGGAGGTTACTGCCAAAGCGCTAGAGCCAAAGGAAAATTCACAATCTTTGGGTTTAGAAGGGTTATTTGGTGAGTCTACTCCACCTGAGCTAGAGGAAGAGGCATTTGACTGGCAATCAGATTTATTTGGTACAGAGGCTTCTATCCCCACTGAACAATTGGAGGGGATTGCACCAACTACTGCCGAGGTAGATGAGTTAGCTTCACTCTTAGGGGAAGAGATGCCTGCTCAAGAGCAGGAGTTAGACTGGCAATCAGATTTGTTTGGTACAGAGGCTTCTGTCTCCACTGAACAATTGGAGGGGACTGCACCAACTACTGCCGAGGTAGATGAGTTAGCTTCACTCTTAGGGGAAGAGATGCCTGCTCAAGAGCAGGAGTTAGACTGGCAATCAGATTTGTTTGGTACAGAGGCTTCTGTCTCCACTGAACAATTGGAGGGGACTGCACCAACTACTGCCGAAGTGGATGAGTTAGCTTCACTCTTAGGGGAAGAGATGCCCGCTCAAGAGCAGGAATTAGACTGGCAATCAGATTTGTTTGGTACAGAGGCTTCTGTCCCCACTGAACAATTGGAGGGGACTGCACCAACTACTGCCGAAGTGGATGAGTTAGCTTCACTCTTAGGGGAAGAGATGCCCGCTCAAGAGCAGGAATTAGACTGGCAATCAGATTTGTTTGGTACAGAGGCTTCTGTCTCCACTGAACAATTGGAGGGGACTGCACCAACTACTGCCGAAGTAGATGAGTTAGCTTCACTCTTAGGGGAAGAGATGCCCGCTCTTAAGCAGGAGTTAGACTGGCAATCAGATTTTTTTGCTGCAGAAGCAGAGGAAGTGGAAGCATTGCCAAACAAAGCAGCCGAGGCGGATGAGTTGGCTTTACTTCTGGGTGAGGAAATACCCCCCGATACAGAAATACCTGTTTTTTCTGAGGAAGAGATATCTCAAACTAAGAAAGATTCTGACTGGAAGTTAGAGTCAACTGATGAAACGGAAATTGATAATTTACTGGAGGAGGAACCAACAGAAGTCTTAGAACAAGAAGATAGACAAGAATTCCTTCAGGCTGAAGCAGATGAAGTTACAGATAACCAAGAATTCGAGGAGGTTACCAAAGCTAATATGGCCCCAGTGCCTTCAATAGCCTCTGAATTCGATGAGTTAGAAACAATGCTTGAAGAAGAAGCACCTTTGACTAGTATTCCTAGCACAGTAGCAGTGTTTGATGAGTTAGAGGCAATGCTAGAAGAGGAGCCACCTCTGGCAATGGCAACCAACACTCCTTTGATTGCTACTGCTGGCTCATCAAACTCAACTGCAACGGATGTCTTTAATGACCTCGAAATCCTCTTAGATGAAGATAAACCTAAGATAGCTGAACAATCACCAGAGCCAATCAAGAGTGCAGCAGAGGCAGAGGATGATGAATTTGGAGACTTGGAGAAACTGCTGGAGCAGGCTGATAAGACTATGGGAGGTCAACCTACTCTCAAAGCTGATCAACGGCAAACTAAACCCCAAAGTCGTCCGCGCCCTAGAATGTTTGAGCAGACGATGCGCGTACCGATTAAACGTTTAGATGACCTCAGCAACTTGGTGGGAGAATTAGTGGTTAACCGTAATAGCTTGGAGCAAGACCAAGAACGCTTGCGGCAATTCTTGGATAACTTGAATCATCAGGTATTATCTCTTAATGATGTTGGTGCAAGGATGCAGGACTTGTATGAACGATCTTTATTAGAAAGTTCTCTGTTAGCTAGCCGGCACAACTACCGCTCTTTCTTCGGTGGAGATCAATCCTCGGAGAATAGTCATACCAATGGGACAGAGTACGATCCCCTAGAAATGGACCGATTTACCGGCTTTCATACCCTCTCCCAAGAGATGATCGAGCTAATTGTTCGAGTGCGAGAGTCAGCATCTGACATTGTGTTTTTGGCTGATGGTACCGATCAGGTTGCTCGCACACTGCGACAGATAACCACCCAACTACAAGAAGGACTAACGCGAGCCCGCATGGTACCTTTTGCCCAAACTGCTGATCGCTTGCCCCGTGCTGTGCGGGATATTTCCCTAAAGTTAGGCAAGCAAGCTGAGCTACAGGTTGAGGGTAGAGAAACCTTGATCGACAAAATGATCATTGAACATCTCAATGCACCGATGACTCACTTAGTCAACAATGCAATTACTCACGGCATTGAAGCACCCGAAGTACGCCAAGCAGCTGGTAAGCCAAACGTAGGTAAAATTACTGTAGGAGCTTTCTACCAGGGTAACCAGGCAGTTATTTCCATATCTGACGATGGGGCAGGTATTAATCCTGAACGAGTAAGAAACAAGATTATTGAGAAGAAACTTCTTACCCCAGCTGAGGCAAAGAAGTTGACCAATTTGGATTTGTACGAATTTCTCTTCGATGCTGGTTTTACTACCAAAGACAAAGAAGATGAGTATGCAGGTCGCGGGGTTGGTATGGATGTTGTCCGCACCAGCTTGAGTGAAATTCGCGGGACGATCCACACTGATTCCACTCTAGGCAAAGGAACAACCTTTACCATCCGTCTGCCCCTCACCCTAAGTATTGGTAAAGCACTCTGCTGTTTGAGCGAGCGGGCAACTGTTGCTTTCCCTATGGATGGAGTTGAAGACACTTTTGATATCTCTCCAGATCGTGTTCAAACTGATTCAGAAGGTCAAAGCTTTATCCAATGGAAAGACACCCAGCTACCCTTTAAACCCCTCTCTGAATTATTGAAGTACAATCGTCACCTCAGTAGAGGTTCGGTCTATGGTGGGAAACGAGAAGATGGACTCATCTCCATCTTAGTTTTGCGTAGTGCGGGTAACTTTCTATCTATCCAGGTGGATCAGGTGCTCAGCGAGCAGGAAATCGTGATTAAGCAACTTGAAGGTCCGGCACCCAAACCAGTAGGCATTGCAGGAGCGACCGTTTTGGGAGATGGTCGAATTATGCCGATTGCTGATGTTATGGAACTCATTGACCTCTCTAGAAGACCAAATCGCCCAGATTCCCCCATCTGGTCGAGAATCGAAGCTGAAGGTCAAGCTCCAGTACAAGACACTCCCCATGAACCAATGGTTCTGATTGTGGACGATTCCATTACAGTACGCTCATTGCTAGAGATGACTTTCTCTAAAGCTGGTTATCGAGTTGAACAAGCTCGTGATGGTCAAGAAGCCTGGGAAAAACTCCGGTCTGGTCTACCTTGCGATATTATCTTCTGTGATATTGAAATGCCAAGAATGAACGGTATGGAAATGCTGAAAAAGCTTCAGGAAGATGAGAATCTACGGAATATACCAATTTCAATGCTCACTTCTCGTGGAGCTGATCGACACCGACAAATGGCTGCTCAGTTAGGAGCTAGTGGCTACTTTACCAAACCCTATTTGGAAGAAGTTCTATTGGAAGCTGCTCAGCAGATGATGAATGGTGAAGTACTTTTGAATGGTAGCAATAATGCATGATAACTAGGGTTTTAGGTGTTAGGTGTTAGATGATGAAAATGGTAAAGTTATCGCGCAAACTACTTTCATACTTTATACTTCAGACTTCATGCTTGTTTTGGGGACTGAATACCTTAAGCGCAACAACGCCAAAAACTCAGGAGATGGAGCTAAAAATTGGAGTTGTGCAACGATTTGGAGCTGAAGCCACAGATGAGCTAACTTTGCAAGCAACGACCGGTGATAGCCTCAGTTTGGGCTTTTTGGCAGGAAATATGCAACCCCAAACTCTGGAAACTGATGAATTGAAGCTGGAAGTAGTGATGCAACCTCTACCAGCTCCGGTAGTAGAAGAGCGTCTAGTACTCAGTGACCACGGTACTTTTGAAACAGCAGAAGACAGTGCCAATCAGTGGCGAGCTCGTGGGATTGAAGTGGAAGTCGTGCAGCCCGGTCGCTGGCAGGTTTGGGCAAGAAGGGATATTTATCAGACTCCTCTAATCAGGCGTTTACTGCTGCAAAGTCTCAAAGCTCAAGGAGAAAAAAATGCCTATCTCGATACAGCAATTGTCAAAGAAGTTCCACGAATGTCGTTTGTTGTCAATGGCTATCGTTACAATCGCCTAAATTTGGAGATTGACTCTGAAAAAAACTTGATTCAGGTTAGCCAAGGTAAGGCGAGGAAAAATACTCGTTTGTATAGCGGACGTCTGCAAGTCCAACCCAACGCCTATGGTACATACACCTTAGTAAATCAAGTACCAATAGAAACCTATCTGCGAGGTGTTGTACCTCACGAAATTGGACCAGGAGCTCCCTATGAAGCAGTGGAAGCTCAGACCATTCTTGCCAGAACTTATGCTCTAAGGAACCTGCGGCGGTTTAAGGCTGACAACTACGAACTTTGTGCTGATACCCACTGTCAGGTTTACAAAGGACTAACGGGTACCGTGGCAAGCGCTGATCAAGCGATCGCAGCAACTAAAAGTCTGGTCTTGACTTACAACAACGAGTTAGTAGACGCCCTCTATTCTGCCACAACTGGCGGTGTCACTGCTCCTTTTAGTGATGTGTGGAATGGTTCAGAGCGTCCTTACCTAACAGCTGTGGTAGACTCCCCTAACACAGTCTGGGATTTATCCACAAAACCTTTAGCAAATGAACAAAACTTCCGCGAGTTCATTAGTTTGAAAGAGGGATTTAATGAGTCTGGGAGGGATCTCTTCCGCTGGCGCAGGGAAAACCGCCTTGAAAGGATCAAAGCCGATTTACAAAAGTATCTCAAAAAAACCAAACATCCCCTGGCTGGGTTCACCAAAATTGAGCAGATGCAAGTAGTGGAGCGCTCCCCAGCCGGACGAGTCCTCAAGCTGACTGTAAAAACGGATAAGGGTATTGTTGAACTCCAGAAAAATGAAGCTCGCAGTGCCTTTGGACCTCCCCGCAGTACACTCTTTTACTTAGAACCACTCTACGGAGCCAATAAAACCCTCACTGGCTATGCTTTCGTTGGCGGTGGCTTTGGACACGGAGTTGGTTTGAGTCAATACGGTTCTTACAACTTAGCTAAACTCGGCTGGACAAGTGAGCGCATTCTTAGTTTTTATTATCCCGGAACTGAGATTAAGCCTCTGGATGATTCAATTGTTTTTTGGTAGGAACCAATGTCTCTAGAATATTAATCAATTATCAATTGAGTTTTAAGCTTAAGCGAGCAGTATTGGGGAGTATTTTTGTTTGGCTACAGTTTAACTTAAACAGCTCTTCTTGTTTATAAGCAAGAAGAGCTTAGTAATGTTTGCTTCAATACTGATACTACGAAATATCAACCTAGCAAACAAAGTATTTTTTTTGCTTAGTAAAGTTCTTCCTCTTGGTGAGTGGTGATGGTGCAGTCAGACTTGGGGTAAGCGACACAAGTCAAAACATATCCCGCCGCAATTTGATCATCATCTAGGAAAGACTGGTCTTCCTGATTAATCTCACCACTGTCTACTTTCCCAGCGCAGGTAGAACAGGCTCCAGCGCGACAGGAATAGGGCAGATCCACACCTTGTTCTTCAGCTATGTCAAGAATGTACTCATCATCAGGTACTTCAATTGTGGTCTCTGCTCCCTCTGGAAGTTTCAATGTGACATTGTAAGATGCCATTAGTGCTCCTATCTATATAATCCGAAACGGCAGTGTCAATTTAGTCGAAGCGCAGCTGACCCAGCTCTCCTTGTTTCTAGACAAAGATCACTTAGTAGTGTTTGCTTCAATTCTGATACTACGAAAAAAAACTCGACAGGTTAAGCAGGATTAGCAATGAAATTCATAATGAAACATTAAATTAGTTATTCTTATACTGTATACAGGACTTCATTTCCGTAAAAATGGTCGCTAAATAGTAGCCTCAAGTCCAGGTATCACAAATGTTTTCCCAAATTAAAACTCCTGCTATTATCCACCTCAATTGGTCATTAATTAGTATTAATTATGATTATAATTAAGATTCATGAAGATTCATGATTTGTTCCTCCAACAAAATTAATAGTGATAAATTAACCTCTCACCCTTAGCTTAACAATATGCCAACAACAGCTGATTTTCTTACCTTTACCCAATGGGCCGGCGTTTTGACCTTAGTCTGTGGTTCTCTTACCCTACTGGGATTTGTGTTCAAATGGAGTCTCCGGTTTCGGATGGTAGGAGCTACTGGCTTTCTAGCTGTCCTCACCGGCGGTTTATTTGCTCTGAGTCTTGTACCATTGACGCGGACTTTGATTCCAGGAGCAATCCCCTATTCTCTGGTATATGACAATGGTGGGAACCAAACTGTTATTGCCGTACCGCCCCAAGTAACAGAGTCGGAACTCGAAGCAACTCTTCGCCAAGCTGCCAGTAATTTGTACTCCTACGGACGTCTAGGGGGAGTAGATAACCAACTAACAATTCGCGCACGCACTATCCTCCACCCAGAAGCCAATATCTCCAAACCGTTGTTCTTAGGTCAAGTAAAGCGATCGCTTTCTGTCCGTGATGATGAACAAATGGTAATCGATATTTATCCACAAAGCTTTGCCCAACTACCTAAACCCTAAAAATTTAGGACTTACGCAGCTACACCACATATAGATTTAAAGGTGCGTTACGCTACGCTAACACACCCTACAAATAGAGGCTGTGCGTAAGTCCTGGACTTATACAAAATTGCTTTGCTAATTGCAAATTGTGCCATCAGGTAGAATCGCTCCTGACAATTTTGTTCCAGTCAGTTTGACTAGTACTCGATCTTTTGAGCCAACCTTAGCGCCAGTCAAGTCGGCGCTACTCAAATCCGCACCACTAAAGTCAGCTCCAATTAAGTTCGCATCTTTTAAACAAGCATTGCGCAGGTTGGCTTGCAGTAGGTTGGCTCTGAAAAGATTTGCTCCTTCCAAGTTTGCTCCTTCCAGGTTTACCTTATGCAAAAAAGCATCGCTCAGGTTTGCCTTACTTAAATTAGCATTGCTCAAATTTCTCCCTGACAAGTCTTTTTCTTTCAAATCAGCTCCCTGAAAATCAGCTCCACTCAAATCTGGATGGGGTGTTCTTGGTTGGTAGTGAGTTTGAGTTCTAGGTTGATAGTAAGATCGTTTGGGCTGATAGTAAGTTCTTCTTCTGGCTGACTGAGGCGATGGTTGTGCTTTTCGCCTGGGAGCTGGAGTAGTTTTTTCCAAAGCACGCAATTGATCCCGAGCTTGATTAATCTCTTTGAGTTTTTCCTGAGCTTTTTGCCTTAACCGATGATTATCTTCAGGGATGCGATCTGGATGCCAAATAAACGCTAAATCTTTATAAGCCTGGTTCACCTCTTCCGGTGAAGCTCCCGGCTCCAGTCCCAGCAATCTGTAGCATCGATCAAGATTATTCATGCTTTTCAACAGTTATTGCAAATGTTGAGACCAAAAAACGCAAGCGTTTTGCTTGATTAAGGTTATCCCAGTTTCTGACCGTTGAGCAATGTAGTAGCCAGAAATATCCAGCAAATTGGTTCAACCTACTGAGTGCCATTATCCTAGGAGGTGTGATAATGTGACATTACCTCGAGGCTAAGGGGGGGTGAACGAAATGTTGGGTGGAATTTCCTAGCTAAGTATCCAAAAATTATAAGTTCTCTCTTCTCCCTCAGCTCCCCCAGCTCCCCCAGCTCCCCACCCTTTTTTTGGCTCACCCGCTAAGGGGGCGCATATCGCATAAGCAACATTAACTACGGGATTAATATTGTGAATACTAAGGTATCGTTCTGGCTGATTCCCTCAGAAGAAGACAGAGCATTTTTCCAGAAAATGATAGATAGTCTGGGGCAAGAGTATGATGCTCCATCCTTCACTCCCCATGTAACTATCTACTCTGGAGAGCATACACCTGATGATAATATTGCTGAACTAATAGAGAAGTCAACTAAAGAAGTAAAAAGTTTTAGCCTGAGGGTTGAAAAGCTTGAATATACAGAAGAATTTACCAAAACTTTATTCGTACAATTTTTACCTTGTGCAATTCTTACTCATATATCAGAAAATATACGGAGTAGTTCATCCAAGCCATCAAACTATATTCTTAATCCTCATTTAAGTTTAATTTATAGACGGTTACATGAAACAATCAAGAAAAATTTAACCAATTCCTTAAGTCTGACCAAATCTGAAGTATTTTTTAATGAAGTGAGAGCTATCTCTACTCCAGCATTAATTCAAGCTAGAGAAGATGTAGAGAATTGGCAAATCATTTGTCAAAGAAAACTCCCCTGAAAAACAGAGGAGAGTTTATATTATGGTTGTTTAACGCGACATGATAAGAAAGTGCTGAAACCAGAGTTCAGGAACTGGTAGAGCAGCTCAAAGCTATGGGTATTGACCCGAATGAATTAACCTCAGAGAGATATTTGAAGATCATTAAACTTAAGCTCGACTGTACCATCGGAACAATACTCGTGCGAGCCGTTCAGGGTTGTGTCGCACGAGGTTAGTGATTTCATCTTCATCCATCACATTCGACAGAACAATGCGGCGTCCTAACTGAGCAACTGCTTCTCGGTCAAGAAAAACGGGATGAGAACTGACTTTGGCATAATTAATCAAAGATTGTGCTGAAGGGGATTTTTTATGTACCAATACGGCGTTAAATAACTGTTTACCGCAGGCTTCGTCGATCGCTCTGATGTGATCAGAGACGGTATATCCCTCAGTTTCACCAGGCTGGGTCATAATATTACAAACATAGATGCGAGGAACTGAGCGAGAAGCGATCGCCTCGCTAATTTCAGGTACTAAGAGATTAGGAATGATACTTGTATAGAGGCTACCAGGACCAATAATAATGTAATCTGCTTCCCGAATTGCCTTGAGAGCTGCTGGTAAGGCTGGTGGATTTTCTGGAGTACAACCAATCCTGAGGATTTTTCCATTCGCTTCAGTAATACTAGACTCCCCTTCAATCCGACGCCCATCTTCTAATTCTGCCCACAGGCAAACATCACTGAGGGTTGCTGGTAGTACTCGTCCCCGCACGGCTAATACTTCCGAACTTGCTGTGATGGCTCGCTCTAAGTCGCCGGTAATTTCACTCATTGCTGTTAAGAACAAGTTCCCAAAACTGTGACCAACTAAACCGCTACCAGCCTTAAAGCGGTATTGAAACAGTTCTGTGAGCAATTTTTCTTGATCCGCTAGTGCTGTCAAACAGTTGCGAATATCTCCTGGTGGCAACACCCCAAACTCTTGTCTTAGACGTCCACTAGAACCACCATCATCTGCCACAGTGACAACAGCGGTGGTATTAGCACTATAGACCTTCAATCCTCTTAGTAATGTAGAAAGACCTGTACCACCGCCAACAACTACAATTTTTGGACCCCGATTTAATCGGCGATGAGCCATCAGCACATCTACCAGTTCTTGATCTCGGTCTGGTTTTAAAACCTCGGTAATTGAGCCAACTGTACGGGTTTGCCCCCAGAAAATTAGTACCAGACCACAGATAATAGCAATTGGACCGGATACATAATTGGGAATAATAATCGTGATTTGTTCCAGAACTCCTGCTGTGAACTCAATCAAATGAAAAATAGGGGTTAGCTTTACCCAAATAGCCAACCCCAAGCTAGTTAGTAGTACACCAGCAGCACTAATAAGCAACCAACGTTTCACCAATAATCCAGGAGCTAACCACTTAAACCACCGATTGAATCTTTGGGGTGTCCTACCTTTTGATTCATGCTGGATGGTACGTAGAGCTTGCTTGAAAAAAGTATTTGGGAACATTAATGATCAAAGCCTGAAAAACACAAAGACTGGATAGACTGTAACTAAGCTAGGTGTAATTACTCAAGTAGTTCATCAATCCTATAATTGAGACCGGGGTGGAATGATACAACATTAAAGTTTCAAGTTTTGATGCAGGGTTATCTCTTGCAATCCTCTGGCTCAGCTAAGCAGCCAGGGGTTCGTGAACAGTTAAACTGGCAATCTCCGGCTTTAGAGCAATTCTGAGCCCAACAAAAGAAAAAGTGGCTACCTCCCGAAGAGATTTTGGTCACTCAAAAGTCAAGCTGGTGTCTGAGCTGTTACAGTTGCTAGATTTTGGTGTCCTCAGGACACCAGCTGGTACTGAAATCGGAGTGCAACTTTGTAGGATTTATGAAGACTTACCCACCCTGATCGAACAGTTCAACTCGATCTGGTAGCGATCAAGAAACTTTTCTTCTGCCACATGAGCAGCACAATTAGTGTAGCTCAGGTACAGGGGGTCTTGATGTTAGTTTTGGTAAAGCATCAGGTGCTAATAGTAGAGTTTACACCAGCCCCTGTTAAACAAGCATTGACGGGTTATGGGAATGCTGATAAGTATGATGTCCAGCAAGCAGTAGCAAGGGAGTTGAATTTAGAGGACATTCCCCAACCAGACGATGCAGCAGATGCATTGGCAGTAGTTTTGACTGACTAGTGCCGCTGCGCGGAATTAAGAATTTAGAATTTAGAATTTAGAATGCTTATAGAATAAGGATTCTAACGATCTCAAACTGGTCAGTTACTTTTGCCGCGCTGCACTAGTTTAATCAGCCTTAGTTTACCTAGTGTACGCGAACAATCAGCAAATGTGGTAGATTCATACGGCCCAATTAGGAATAGGTACTTAGGATTGGTAATAAATCCTTATTCCTTAACGATCGCTGCTACCAGCAGGAAATTAGTTTAGATGGTAAGCTCTGTCCTCCAAATCTTGACAACCGTGGAGTTAAGCAAATGGCTATTCTTAGCCCACTGGTAGATGGGTGAGGTGAAATTTACAGTGGCTCTGAAGAAACATGAGGCAGGAGGCTCCGAGGCTCCGGAGGAGGTAGGAGGTAGAAGGAAAGAGGATTTGACAAAAGTTTCGACCCTCATTACTCATTACTCATTACTCATTACTCATTACTCAAAAAAGCTCTCCCACACCTTTTTTCACCTCACCCCTGGTAGATGATCACCACTACTCCATCGGGGGAAAGCTATCTTAGGATAGTAATGAACAATGATCCACCTCCTCAACCCCATCCTAAATCTCTCTTCTCAATCTGGCGCAGAAGAAGCAACTCAACTCGTCAAATACCCCTGCGGCTCCCTCTTGTCGTACCTTTTGTCTTGCAAATCTTTGCTGCTGTGGGATTGACGGGTTGGCTCTCATTACGCAATGGACAAAAAGCTGTCAATAATCTAGCAACCCAATTGCGCAGTCAAGTCACAGCTCGCATTGAACAGAAACTTAACAATTATCTGGAGAAACCCCAATTACTTAATCAGCTGATTGTCAATGCCATTGAGCGCGATCAATTGAGTTTACAGTTGGATCAGCCAAACCGGCAGAATGAGTTTTTCCTCTGGCAGCAGATCACACTTTTTGAAGAAGTAACTTGGATTTCTTTGGGTTCTCAACAGGGAGGAGAATACTTAGCTGTTACCCGACAAACACAAGAGCACGAGCCTCCTCTTCAGTTTGCTGTGGTTAATGAATCTACTGATTATCTAACTGTTTTCTATGAAAGCGATGAATCTGGCAAAAATACTTATAGGGAAGTCCGAATAGCTGAGAAACCTTATGATTCTCGAACCCGTCCTTGGTACACTGCAGCTGTAAAAGCAGGAAAACCGATCTGGACTGAGATTTACCAAGACTTTGTTTTACCCAGACTTTATATCACTACCAGTCGGCCAGTGTACGACGAGCAACAAAATCTTTTAGGGGTTAGTGGGATTGATTTAAGCCTAGAGGACATTAACTCCTTTTTATTAAACCTCAAGGTTGGCAAATCAGGAAAAACTTTCATTATTGAGCGCACAGGAGAATTGGTGGCGCAGTCAACTGCAGAAAATTCTTTTATCAGTGAGGGAGATACAGCTAAGCGAATCCAAGCTTCAGACAGTAGTAATCCCTTAATTAAAGCAACAGGGGAATATTTAGAAGAACAGTTTAGCGACTTCACCCAGATTAAGAAAACTACCAAGCTGGACTTTCTGCTAGATGGCAAGCGAAAATTTGTTCAAGTGCAACCTTATGAAGATGGTTATGGTCTTGATTGGTTGATTGTCGTGGTAGTTCCAGAAGCGGAGTTTATGGCAGAAATCCATGCTAATACTCGCACCACGATTGGACTGTGCATAGGTGCATTAATTATCGCCACAGTTATTGGCATTCTTACCTCTCGCTGGATTACTCAGCCGATTTTCCGCTTAAGTGCTGCTGCTCGAGCCATAGCTAATGGAGAATTAGACCAAAAGGTTGAACTAGGAAATGTCAAAGAATTAAACATTCTGGCTCGCTCATTCAACAAAATGGCAAAGCAATTGCATGGTTCTTTTGATGAGCTAGAAACTCGTGTTCAAAAAAGGACTGCTTCTCTGACTAAAGCGGAGGCTGAACTACGGGGTTTGTTTGGAGCGATGACTGAACTGATTTTTGTGAAAGATAGCCAGGGACGCTATCTCAAAGTTGTATCTTCCAAGTCTGAATTACTTTACAAACCTGCTGAGGGACTGCTTGGTAAGCTCGAACACGAAATTTTGCCCTCAGCACAAGCAGATATCTTTGTTAGTTATATTCGACAAGCTCTCCAAACTCAAAAAACTGTTCAGGTTGAGTATAGCTTGATTTTGAAGCGTCAAGAGGTTTGGTTTGCTGCCAGTATTTCACCGATTACAGAAAACTCAGTGATTTGGGTAGCGCGTGATATTACTGACCGCAAAAAAGTTGAGGAGGCTTTAAGAGAAAAAGAGGCATATTTGCGGCTTATTCTGGATAATATCCCCCAACAAGTTTTTTGGAAAGATACTAACTTAGTCTTTTTAGGATGTAATAGTAGATGGGCTAAAGCTGCTAAGTTAGACAATCCCGAAGCAGTGGTAGGTTTGACAGATTACGATCTGCTGCCCAAAGCTGTGGCAGATTCATTTCGGGCTAAAGATCGTCAAATTATGGAGGCGGATCAGCCGGAATTACATCACATTGATGTCAAACAACAACCGGGAGAAGATGGGCAAAAACGCTGGCTCGATATTAATAAAATTCCCTATCATGATTCTGAGGGTAAAGTGATTGGTATTCTCGGAGTTATAGAAGATATCACTCAAAGAAAACAGGCAGAAGAAGCTCTAAGGATAGAACAAGAAAAGTCAGAACAACTATTATTAAATATTTTACCAAAGCCTATTGCTGAAAGACTGAAGCAAGATACTAGTGCAATCGCTGAGCAATTTGACGAAACTACTATTATGTTTGCTGATATTGTGGGTTTTACTCCCCTTTCTGCTAAAATGCCTCCTACCGAACTCGTCAAATTACTCAATCAGGTTTTTTCCCTCTTTGATCAATTAGCAGAAAAACATGGTTTGGAAAAAATTAAAACCATTGGCGATGCCTATATGGTAGTTGGAGGGTTGCCTGTAGCCATGCCAAATCATGCTGAAGCGATCGCAGATATGGCTTTAGATATGCAAAAGGCAATTAACCAATTCCAGGCGGATATCGGCGAATCCTTCCAAATTCGCATCGGGATTAATACTGGCTCAGTTGTAGCTGGGGTGATTGGTATTAAAAAGTTTATCTATGATTTATGGGGAGATGCAGTCAATGTAGCATCAAGGATGGAATCCTCAGGAATTCCAGGAAAAATTCAAGTTACCACCCAAACTTATGAGCGTTTGCAAGATAAATTTGTCTTTGAAGAACGGGCTGCAATTACAGTTAAGGGTAAAGGAGAAATGACTACCTATTGGCTCATAGATCGCAGTTGAGCAATATCTTAATCTTTGGTATTATTAATAGCTCTCAAAGTCGGTTTGGAGTTTCTGGGCAACAAATGCGACAATAACCGCACTCACAGAAGCTGAAACTGTGGCTATTTGCAGCCAAGAACCATCTGTCACTATTGCCAAAGCAGCTAGAGCGATCGCAATTCCGATAAAAATTTGTTTCAATTGTTTGGTAATTCGATAGGCTCGATGACAAGAACTACAGAGTTCGGTATGCTTGAAAGAGCTCTCTATCTTTGCGGAACTGGGCTGAGATTCTTCTACTTTTTCCCTGCCCTTCGAGGTGGTATAACCGCGATAAAATGGCAAAGCAGCACCGAATTGATCCAGCCACTGGCGATAGGCGATCGCAAAAGTATCGCAGGTAGGGAGCGGTGAGTAAATTTCTCTGATATTTTCTCCCAACCGCTCAACTTCTTGCTGTTGTCCTAACAGTTGTGACAAATCCTCTGCCACAATTTTATTTTGTTTTAAGTGAAGCTGCCATCTTGGGGTGAGTTTAACTTGCCAAGTGACAAAGTTGCGATAGCTGCGGGTGAGAATCCGGCATCTGTTTTTGCCAAGGGGGAAGAAATAAAATGCTTGTCCAAAAAACCAACCTCGCTCGGGAATAGGAAAGTGTAAATGAGCTAAGGTGGGAGCAACGAAATCAAGATTTCTCCAAGTTTGATTGGGGAGTTTGGTATCGCGAAACCTGCCACGAAAGCCCTCAATTGAACTCTCAATGATTTCCATTTGTAAGGGTTGGGCTTTTTTCCGCTGACCTTGGTTACCATGATGGGTAATATGAATATGGGCTGGGTCTAACATATGTTCGATGACATAGCCAATATCGCAAGGTAGCTCAGTTATTTTGTCTGAGTGTACGAATCCCGGCTGATACAAGTTAGGGATAGTTGGGATGCACTCTTCGTCAGCAATTTCAGCTTTCCCCAGCCACAGCCAAATCATGCCTTGGCGTTCTATTACTTGAAAAGATTTGACGCAGGCATTGGCGGGAATTGTGGCATCAGTAGCTAACTGAGGAATATGCAAACATTGACCATTACTACCAAATTGCCAACCGTGGTACAAGCATTCGATTTTACCATCAATGATTTGTCCTGCGGAAAGTTTTGCTGCACGGTGGGGACAACGATCCGTTAAGCAAACAAGCTGTCTTTCTTGGTTTCTGAATAAAACGAAAGGTTCATCGTATATGGAAAAGGCATAAGGGCGGTTTTTCGGTAAATCTCGCACAAAGCAAACGGGATACCAGCAGTTTTTCCAGTTAAAGGTTTGCTCAGTTTCCGGTATTGGTTCACTATTCAGTTTGGGAGTAAAGGGGAAAGTATTGACGATCATAGGAGCTTTGGGTTTTATATCGAATCATACATATTTTTAAAGTAGCCCAAACAACACCCAAGAATATCATCGATATTTGCCAAATGTTGGGTTACTCTTCGAGAAGGCTTTGCCTAGGTTGCCTCAACCCCACCTACAACTCTTACCCACAATTTTAAGCTTGCCGCGCCACTACTGCGAACTTGAGATAACAGTACGTACTGTTTCGACAGGTAACGACAACGCCTCAGCAATTTGCTCACTACTCAAACCCATTGCCAGCAGCTTGGGAATTGCCTGTAGTTGTGACTGTTGTGCCTGTTGTTTTGCCAACCGCTCTTGTTCTTTTTCCTGCTCAGCTCTTTCGGCTCGTTGGCGTTGCTCTTCGGCTCGTTGGCGTTGCTCTTCGGCTCGTTGGCGTTGCTCTTCGGCTCGTTGGCGTTGCTCTTCAGCTCGTTGGCGCTCCCACTCCTTCTGCTGGATAATTTCTACAAAACTACCAAATCTCTCACCATCAGGTCGATACAGCTGTAATTCTTTCTCTACTACCTCAAATGTGATCCCCAGACGAGGACTTACCCACCCTTGCATTATTTGTATTGGGTGCAACACTCCTCCTTGACGCTGCCATCCCTTGAGATTTCCTTTATTCGGGTTGAAAATGTAATATTCCTCTACTCCATAGCGCTCGTAAAATTGCCGCTTGGTTATTTCTAGCTCTTCTCTAGTATTACTCTTGGAAACAATCTCAAAAACCACTTGGGGAGGTATATTCTCTTCTTTCCACTGTTGATAAGAACGCCTGTCTCCTTTCGGTCGCCCCATGACTACCATTACATCAGGAGCTTGCCTGATCCAAGGCTCTCCTTCTACAGGATACCAGAATAGATCCCCAGCCACAAAGACATTGGGGTTGTCCAGAAACAAGGCATCAATTCCACCTTGGATGGTGACAATTAAGCGAAATTGGATAGTATTATCTGCCAAGGGTTGACCGTCGCTTTCGGGATAGTTGATTTGAGGAGAAATAGACAGAGTCATGGTCTATCTTGAGGAGCTTTGATTATTACTCTAGCATTTTGTTGACTTTGTCACGTAATTAGGGTTTGCTGAATAAGTAGTCAGGAGTCAGGAGTCAGGAGTCAGGAGTCAGGAGAATAGGAGTTTAGGAGTTTAGAATAGTCTTTAAAGGGGATTATGGGTTAAGAAGATGCAAGGAAATTGCACAAAATGTGTTTATTGGATTATCTGCGATCGCTTAATCTGGATTTGTTTTGGAAATCGGTGAAATACACTATATATAGCGTATAGCAATTTTTCCTAACCACTAGACAAAATAAGCGAACGGTGAGTAAAAAGTAACAAGTAAGAAGGAATTAAGCATTTATCCTCGTTTTGAGCACTTGTATTCCCCAAGGTCACCCAGGGATTTCCCATGAAAGTGCAAGGTTTTTGAACTAAAAGATACCATTTCCTTGCACTTGGGCTCGAAAAAAAATGATTGAAAGTACTGTCTGGCATGGCTTCCACACTTATACAGCAAGCCCTAATTGCGCCCAATCCACTCCAGCATAAACTTGCTTAAATTACCCTATACTCAGCAAAGTGACTGAATTCATGCCTGTACCTGAGTCAGATTAGACGCTTCTGGGTTCCCTTTAAACACTAGCTACTAACCAAGTCATTTGAATTTAATTTTTGCAGAGGAAAGCCTAGAGTTTTCCTTTGTTGTAAGTACAGCTGAGCAACTTGCTTTGCTAGATTGCGGATTCTGCCAATATAACGTGTCCGTTCCGTAACGGAAATAACACCTCTAGCATCAAGTAAATTGAAGGTGTGAGAACACTTCAAGACATAGTCAAGGGTAGGTAGAACAAGTCCTTGTTGGCTGAGTTGTTCTGCTTCCTGCTCGTACAAACCAAATAAGGTAAACAGCAACTCTGGGTTAGATGCCTCAAAGTTATAGGTACATTGCTCAATTTCTCCCTGAAGATAAATATCCCCATAATCAACTTGGCCATTCCATTTGATTTTGGCGATCGCATCGACATCTTGAAGATACATGACCAATCGCTCTAGACCATAAGTAATCTCAATGGAGACTGGACAACAATCAATTCCTCCACACTGCTGAAAGTAAGTAAACTGGGTAACTTCCATACCATCTAGCCAAACTTCCCAGCCAACTCCCCAAGCACCCAGAGTAGGAGATTCCCAGTTATCTTCTACAAAACGAATATCATGCTCTTCAGGGCAAATGCCCAATGCTTTGAGTGAATCTAGGTAAATTTCCTGGATATTACTTGGTGAAGGCTTAATTAAAACTTGGTACTGGTAATAGTGTTGATAGCGATTAGGATTTTCACCATAGCGTCCATCTGTCGGTCGTCGGCACGGTTCAACATAAGCGACAGACCAAGGTTCGGGTCCAATTGCTCTCAAAAAAGTTTGAGGATTCATTGTACCTGCCCCTTTTTCTGTGTCATAAGGTTGAGCAATCAAACAACCGCGATCGCCCCAAAACTGATTTAATCTAGCAATCACTAACTGAAAATTCATGTCCAACTCCCCTCAATCATGTCCAAAGCATATTTAAACAACTCATCCATTGTGGCGCAAATATATCTCCACCAGTGGTTTTGAGCTATTTAAGAAAAAAAGTTTTCCTGAGGGGTTGACAAAGCTAGTGAGTCTTAGTTAAGTTAGTAAAGGCTCGAAAAGAGCAAAAGCTTGAAAAAGCAACGAACCAAGAAAAAAGAATAGTTTGAAAGAAATAGCACAAACCGGACTCGTCAAAAAAAGAATGAGCAGGTAAAGCAGTTAAAAATAACTGCTAACCCAAAGACCGGTACTAGTAGTATCGGCAAGAAAAACCTCTTTTTAAGAGATTAACATGGAGAGTTTGATCTTGGCTCAGGATGAACGCTGGCGGTATGCTTAACACATGCAAGTCGAACGGTCTCTTAGGAGATAGTGGCGGNGCGTCGAATGCAGGATTAGCGATCTCACGCACTTTTGGGACACCATCGTTAGATTGATTGATTGATTTTTTATCTTACCGACTGTAAGACTTTTGGGTTTTGCACCGGGAACTAGTCTAAACTCCAGTTATAAAAAACAATGATGTTAAGAATTTAGAATGTAGAATTTAGAATGTAGAATTGATTTTCGGTGAGTTTATATCAATTATCAATTATCAATTATCAATTATCAATTATCAATTATCAATTATCAAACTCGATAAGCCAAAGCAAAGCGGTCAATGCCTGCTAAATCTGGGAAGATTTGAATCTGGCTGTAACTGCCTTGCTGGTATAGTAGTTCTACCACTGCTGGTGCTTGTCCTGCCATCATTTCAATTAACCAGATGCCGCCCGGTTGGAGATAATCAGCGGAGGTAGAAATTAATTGCCGGATGCAGTCCAAACCATCATTGCCACCGTCAAGAGCCAGATGAGGCTCATGGTTTACTACCTCAGGCTGCAACTGTTGTATCAAATTTCTGGGTATGTAAGGAGGATTGGCTACCATACCACTGAAAAGTCCTTTGCAAGCTTTCAGTGGTTCCCACCAAGACCCTTGGAAAAACTGAATCCTTTGGGAGTAACCTAACTGTTGAGCATTCTGTTGTGCGATCGCTAGAGCCAATGGACTGCAATCTACTGCATAAATTGAAGCATTTGTCAATACTTCTGCCAGTCCCAGAGCGATTGCGCCACTACCGGTTCCCAAATCTACCCAATGTCCTGAATTCAGTTCAGGGGTTGGGCTATTGTTCACTGCTTCCACCGCTAAGTCAATTAGGCACTCAGTTTCGGGGCGGGGAATCAGAACTGCGGGAGCAACTGTGAGAGAAAAATGACGCCAGTGGGTTATCCCTATTAGGTACTGCACCGGCAATCGCTCCTGCAACCGCTGCTCCCATAACTGAGACAGTTCTTTGAGGGACAATTGCAAGGGGATTTGCGATCGCCTCTTAAATGACTCCAAACGCAGTGCCAATGGTTCAAGTCCAGCTACCTCTTGCAATAGCCAATCTACTTCTTCTACAGCAATACCAGCTTCTACTGCCCTATTACGGGCAGCTAGACGCCACTGCCAGAGTTCAAGTCCTGATACCAATGACAACTTACCAGAGTTTTAAGCTAATTTTACTGGGAAGGATTAGAGTTACGGCGGAGACTTTCTAAAAACTGCTGTGACTCCTGGGATGGCACAAGCATGATTTTATTGAGATCTGGATCGTTCTCCCTCTGTAAGGTACCAATTAATCCCTCAAGAGAGACAACTTCGATAGTAATGTTGCCAGCTTGATTAGGTTGTTGACCTTTATAGCGGTCTACCATTGCCTGTAGTTGGTTTTTTTCAAAAAAGAAAGGAATTAACTGTACACCATTTTGTGGTTGGATAGTCAGATACCCTTGATCTGGGCCAGCTTTAGCAACAAATAAAGGTACACCCTGAAATTGGGTATTTTGTTGAGCATTTTGGTTCCTGCTTAACTGTGCTTCCCAAAGTGGCTGTGCCAACTGCACCTGCTCCTGCTTGGGTATGAAAGCAAAATCCAAATCCTCCTCGTTCTGATTATTTTTCTCAAGTTCGTATACTTCTGCCAAAGAAACAGGCACTATTTGTACACTATTGCCCAATTCAGGATTTTCTGTCTTCAAGCGATCTAGGAAAGCATTAGCATCCTGCTGGCTCATAAAGACTCCTGCTACGTTTGCTGTTTGGCTATTTCCCTCTCTCAGGGGAACAGTCGCAACCAAGGGCGCCCCTTGAGCATCTGTAACTGTAAATACAGGAATCGGCCGCAACCTATCAGCAACCTCTTTGTCTGGCAGTGCTAGTGCTCCGAGATTAGCTGTAAAGAAAGAACCTAACAGAGTGCTTCCGACTAAACCTAAGGTTGCGCCCCAGCGAACTAATGATTTCATAACAATTACCTCAAAAGTATGATCTTATCTAAACTTTTACAACTAGCATCAGAACTCTAGCTTCAAAAGGCTGAGTTTTCTGACTATGTTCTATCTCTAATAGTTCCTCTGACAGTTACACAAAATCATTGCTTTATCAATTTCGATACTAAGCTATATCAAGTTTCTCTTTTATTGTCAATATTTGCGACTTTGAGAAAATACCACAGAACTGCTAGCGTAGCACAGTTAAAATGGTGTATTACTAGCGTTGGGTTTCACTTCGTTCCACCCAACCTACAGGATACTGTGGGGGAATCACCTCAAAGAAGCGTAAAATCCTGGGGAGATAGGGAGATAGGGAGATGGGGAAATAGGGGAAACGCTTGCTAGCCAAGTATTTTGTTGGCGGTGAAGGGTTTGACCCCCCAGTTAATTGACCCACAGTATCCCTACAGTTTTAGCTGTGTCACGCCACTAGTGCAAGGAGACAGTCAATTGGTTGGCTATTTCCGCCGCGCTGCACTAGACAGAAATGAAGGAATTATTAATCGGGATGACAGGATTTGAACCTGCGACATCCTGCTCCCAAAGCAGGCGCGCTACCAAGCTGCGCTACATCCCGGTTATTACCTGAACTAGTATAACTTGCTTTTTGTTTTCTTACCATCAAGATCGGTTCCTTAGCAAAAATTTAATCTGGATACCAGAACATCCCTTTGATTCCTTCTGGATCAGGCATAAATCCCATTCTCCGATAAAAATTCACCACTTGAGGGTCAGCAAATAAGGTTATATTGCTGATATCCTCACTCCGAAGTTTCTTGATCATATACTTCATCAGGGCTTTACCCAGCCCTTTATTTTGGAAATCTGGGTGTACGACAACATCCCAGATAGTGGCATTGAAGGCATGATCGGAAGTAGCTCGAGCAAAGCCAATTAAGCGCTTACTGCTACCCCGCTGTTGCCACATACAAGCAACCAGGAAACTGTGCTGAATAGCTTTTTTGACCTTGCGTAGGGGACGCCGAGACCAACCAACGGCATCACATAGCTCTTCTAAGTCGTAAAGGTCAACTTCCCGATCTGTAGTAAAAAATATTCGAGTGCTATTACCGGTGCGATTGGTCGTACCTTCTAATATCTCCCCTTCATACTGCTTCTGGGGCAACGCAGTATCAGAACTGCTAAAAAAGTTTTTCCAAAAACCCATGCAGATGTGGCTGTGGCATTTTTCTAATTTCTTCCCCAAAATTGGGCAGACTGCCTTTCCTAACGGATGAGACTCCCTGCTTACTTGAGACCAGATTTCATAATAGCAGTTTACCCTAAACACTAGAGTTATCACCAGAGAACAAAAGATAACAAAAAAAGCCAAGGGGGAAGTAGTCGGGTAAATTCCCATCTGATATAGACTAAAGCTACCAGGAAGAATTTGTGAGAGATTAACCAGATATACTCTGATTCTTCCTCCAATGATATTTAATTGCTTCTGGTCACCAAGCTAAGCTTAGTGACAATAGCGAAGCGTACCACCCCTACTTATGACCGCGGGTTTGAAATCATCCACACGAGAACTTCTGAAACGCTTTAATCGGGCGTTCCCTAAGTTTTATGAGCAATTTGTCAATAGTGAGATACAATTGCAAAATCTCAGGCTTGCCTATCGACTTTACAAAACTAAGCGTGCAGTTATTGAGATCAAATCGGAAGGCTCCAAAAGTGCATTGCATTTTGCTTACCGCAATCAGTCTTTTCTGCTGAGCGACATTTTTGGTGTTTTGGCTGCCTATGGACTAACTATCCATAGCCTTAGCCTCTATGGTCAAATCAAGACACCAATGCTGGTATTTATCAAGCTAGTTGTGTCTCGTGGCAGTAAAGCTTTGACGGAGCAAACGGCAGAAAATGTCTGCCGTGCTATTCAAGAAGCTTTAGCAGGAAGTTTTGAAGTCGAAGAAATGCTGGCAGTAGAATTTAATCTTGATGCTGGCTTAGAACAAATAGAAACGGAATTCTATATAGACCCAGTTTTCCATCTACCAGCATTATTGATTGAGGCAGATAATCAACCAGGTCTATTCTACAAAGTCATGTCGGCTATCTGGCAAGAGGATTTACTGGTAGTCAATGCCAATTTGTTGGTGTGGCGCGGACGAACTAGAATAATTTTGTACTTGTTAGGTCCTAACGAAGGCCTGATTCCAGAATATTTGGGACAAAGAATTGCTGAAGGTGTGCGGCAAAGGCTACTGGGAAGTCCCTCTTAGGGACTTCCAAATATCAGGTAGAGGAGTGTGAGGAAACACAGAACAGGGAGATTTGGAGCTCAGGGAGCTGGGAAAGCTGGGGAAATTGGGGGAGCTAGAGGAAACATTTCCAATTCCCGATTCCCAATTCTCAATTCCCAATTCCCGATTCCCAATTCTCAATTCCCAATTCCCGATTCCCAATTCCCAATTCCCAATTCCCAATAAACAATTTCCGATAGGATGGAAATATGGCAACTATTGACATTTTGGGAGTGCCCCACACCTACAACTTGACGCCTTCCTCTGCATCGAAGAGCCCTGTACTTGTTTTCATCCACGGCTGGCTTTTAAGTCGCAGCTACTGGCAACCTCTGATTGAAAGGTTAGCATCAGATTATCAGTGCTTAACTTATGATTTGCGGGGATTCGGTGATTCCCAAATCAAAATGAATCAATCTCAGGGGAAGTACTCAGTTTTGGCTAATGATGCCCCGGATTCTTGGTCAAGCAATGGCAAAGTCCCTAACATACCTTCAGGATCTTGTTCTCCCAATGGAAGTTCTGTTGTAGAGCCTCTCAACTCTAAAGTACCAGATATCGAAGCTAATAATGTAGCTGCACCCAGCTATACTTTAGCTGCCTATGCAGCTGACTTGGTCATTCTGTTACAGCAACTGGGTATAGAAAGAGCTTGGCTCATTGGTCACTCCCTAGGGGGTAGCATAGCTCTTTGGGGGGCATCTGCTGCCTCAGAGCAAGTTGAGGGGGTTATCTGTCTCAATGCTGGTGGTGGTATTTATCTGAAAGAAGAGTTTGAGCGCTTTCGAGCTGCTGGTAAACAGCTGGTAAAACGACGCCCTCGTTGGCTACTCCAAGTACCTCTGCTGGACTTATTATTTACGAGATCGCAAGTGGCAAGTCCTATTGCTCGTCGGTGGGGGCGCCAACGGATAATTGATTTTGTTGTTGCTGACTCAGAAGCAGCGCTGAGGGCATTACTTGATTCCACCACAGAAGCTGAAGTTCATCGTCTACCACAGGTAGTGTCACAGCTCAAGCAACCTGTTTATTTCATTGCTGGAGATCAAGATAGAGTAATGGAACCCAAATATGTCCGCCACCTTGCTAGTTTTCACCAGCTATTTCAAGGGTGTGGGAACAACGTGATTGAAATTCCTGGCTGTGGACACATGGCAATGGTAGAGCAACCAGATGTTATCAATACTCATATTCGCCAGATTCTTGGTAGTTAGGGCTTGCTGAACAAGTGTGGAAGCTATACCAGACTGTGCTTTCAATCATTTTGATGCCAAACAAGTCCAAGGTTTTTGAGCCCATCGAGACAATTTCCTTGCACCATCGTAGGGAAACACCCGCTTAAATTCGGAATATGAGGTAAAAGTAAGCAGATTTTTAAGAGCTACTTTCACTTCAATTAATTGCCTCAAAGAGTT